>JAILAF010000094.1 GCA_024681775.1 Lachnospiraceae bacterium | reverse complement strand
GAGCACTGTGAGATGTACGCCATCGCAGGCAGGAGCCTTGAGAAGGCGGAGCGGTTCAAGGAGGAGTACGGTTTTACAAAGGCTTACGGCAGCTACCGGGAGCTGGTGGAGGATCCGGAGGTGCAGGCCATCTACATCCCGCTGCCCAATGATCTGCATTTTCCCTGGGTAAAGGCGGCGCTGGAAGCGGGAAAGCATGTGCTGTGCGAGAAACCCCTGGCCATGAATGCGGCGGAGGCGGAGGAGATGTTCCGCATCGCGAAGGAACATGGGGTACATCTCATGGAGGCCTACGCATACCTGCACAGCCCTTATGTGGAGAGCCTGAAAAAGGATGTGGACAGCGGCATCATCGGGACGCTGGACTACATCGATACCGCCTTTGTGACCCAGGGCTATGAGGAGGATTTCCGCCTTCATAAGGAGGCGGGCGGCGGCGCCATGTACGACCTGGGGTGCTACTGCACCACCATGATCATGACCCTGACGGGGGATGCGCCGGAGCAGGTAAGCGCAGTGTCCGAGATGACGGATCAGGGGGTGGATTACCTGACCACGGGCATCATGAAGTTTGCAAGCGGCGCCCGGGCATCCTTTACGGTGGGCATGAACCTGGGGAAAAATACCAATTCCCGCTTTGACAGACTCTACATCCACGGCAGCAAGGGCTGCATCCGCTCGGATGTGGAGTACAATCAGCAGGGGAGGGTCAGCTACCAGATCTTCACGGAGGGCGGCATCATCACCCGCACCGTGGAGGTTCCGCAGAATTACGCACTGGAGATCGAGCAGCTCAGCCGCTGCATCGAGCAGGGGGAGGCGCCCCACATCACGCCGGAGTTTTCCGTGAATAACGCGAAGGTCATCGACGAGGTGCTGCGGCAGATCGGATTCTGAGGATTTTCCTGGTCTGCCCCTGGCACGGGAAATCGGTTTTTCGTTGCAAGGCGTGGGAAGCGGATTTATGATGATAGCGGGCCCGTCCGGGAAACGGGCAAAAAATGAAATGCAGGGGGTTTTATGCAATACAGACAGGACAAAAAGGGAGAGCAGCTGTCGATCCTGGGATTCGGCTGCATGCGCTTTCAGAAAAAAGGAAATGCCATCGACATCGATGAGGCGGAGCGGGAGATCATGGAAGCCTTCCGGCAGGGGGTGAACTATTTTGACACCGCCTATGTCTATCCCGGGAGCGAGGCTGCCATCGGCGAGATCTTTGAGCGGAACGGGATCCGGGACCGGATCAGGATCGCCACAAAGCTTCCCCAGTATCTGGTAAGCAACCGGGCAGCCCTGGACCGCTACTTTAACGAGGAGCTGGCGCGTCTTCGGACGGACCATGTGGACTATTATCTCATGCACCATCTGACGGATGTGGCCATGTGGGAGAAGCTGAAAAAAGTGGGCGCCGTCGAGTGGCTGGAGGAGAAAAAGAAGTCCGGTCAGATCCGGAACGTGGGCTTTTCCTACCACGGCGCCACGGAAGGTTTCCTTCGGATCCTGAACGATTACGACTGGGACATCTGCCAGATCCAGTACAATTACTTTGATGTGAATACCCAGGCGGGGGTGGACGGCCTGAAGGCAGCTGCGGCAAAGGGGATCCCCGTGGTGATCATGGAGCCGCTCCGGGGCGGCAAGCTGGTGAACATGCTCCCCGAATCCGCCAAAAAGATCATGCAGGAGAGCGGCCGGAACTGGTCTCCCGCGGAGTGGGGCCTCCGGTGGCTCTACGATCAGCCGGAGGTCACGGTGGTGCTCTCCGGAATGAACTCCGTGGAGATGGTGCAGGAGAACTGCCGGACGGCGGATGCCGCTCCTGCGGGGCATTTCACGGAGGCGGATCACGCAACGCTGAAGGCCGTCACCGACGAGATCCGGGCGCTGGAGAAGGTGGGCTGCACCGGCTGCAGGTACTGCATGCCCTGCCCGAAGGGAGTGGACATCCCCGGTGCCTTCCGCTGCTACAACGCGATGTACATCGAGTCCAAGAGCGAGGGACGGTTCCAGTATGCCCAGACCGTGGGCCTGACCAGGGAGCCTGCGTTCCCCAGCCAGTGCATCGAATGCGGAAAATGCGAGCAGGACTGCCCGCAGAACATCCCCATCCGGGAAAAGCTGAAGGAGGCGGACAAGGCGCTCCGTCCTCTGCCCTACCGCATCGGCATAGGTGTGGTCCGGAAATTCATGTTCCGCAAGGCCCGCTCCGGGAAAAAAGACAACTGATGTCTGTGAAAAATCATTGCGGGAAGTGACAAAATCCCGTCAAATTTGGTCAAAAAGCTGATGGTTTTTCCTTTCGCACTCGTATAGGATAGCATGGTACGAAAGGACGAAAGGAAAAACCATGAAAGCACACAGATCTGCGATCCTGAATATGACCGAAGGCAATCCGGTCTCTCTGATCATCAAATTTTCGATTCCGATGCTCATCGGGAATCTGTTTCAGCAATTATACAATCTGGTGGACTCCGTCATCGTGGGACAGTTTGTGGGTGCGGACGCCCTGGCTGCCATCGGTGCCACGGGTTCCGTTACCTTCCTGTTTTTTGCCCTCTGTAACGGCATCGGCAGCGGCGGCGGTATCATCACCTCCCAGTTTTTCGGCAAGGGAAATGTGGACGAGATCAAGAGCTGCATCGTCAATACCGGCTACATCATGCTGGTCTTCCCGCTGGTGGTGGGCGCCATCGCCTATATCCTGACGTCGCCGGTCCTGGCACTCCTGGACACGCCGCCCGAGATCATGGCAGACGCCGTGGCCTACATGAAGATCATGTGCGTGGGCATCGTCTTTGTCTCCCTGTACAATTATGCATCCTCCATGCTGCGTGCGCTGGGAGATTCCAAGACCCCCCTGTATTTTTTGATCTTTTCCTGCCTGCTGAACACGGGACTGGACCTGCTCTTTGTGGTGGTGTTTCACATGAGCGTGGTGGGTGCCGGGATCGCCACCGTCATCTCCCAGTTCGTCTCCGGCATCAGCTGCCTGGTGTACGCCGTTCTCAGGAATGAGTATTTCCGCATGGAGAAAAAGGATCTGCGGTTTGACGCGGCCATCTCCGTGAAGATCCTGAAGTTGGGGATCCCGCTGTCTCTGCAGTTTTCCCTCATCGCCATCTCCTGTATGGCGCTGCAGAAGGTGGTCAATTCCTACGGCAAGGTGGCCGTGGCCGCCTTCACCGCCACCAGCAGGATCGAGCAGATCATCCATCAGCCTTATCAGACACTGGGCGCTGCCCTTTCCACCTTTACGGGGCAGAATTACGGTGCCAATAAAAAGCAGCGGATCGTGGAAGGCTATCACAAAGGTTTCCTTCTGATGGTAGTATTTTCGCTGCTGATGCTCCCCGTGATCCAGCTCTTTGGCGAGGGCATCACCCGGATCTTTGTGACGGATGAAGCCGTGATCGAGATGGGGGCGAAAGCCCTGCGGATCACCAGCTTTTTCTATGCGATGCTGGGCATGATCTATGTGGTGCGCGGCGTGCTGAACGGCCTGGGGGATTCCTTCTTCGCCCTCCTTAACGGCATCGTGGAGGTCATCGGCAGATTTACGGTGCCCTTCCTCCTTACCGCCATCCCCGTCATCGGGGTGTGGGGCATCTGGTGGAGCGTGGGCGTGGTCTGGTCCGTCAGCGGCATCACCGCCTGGATGCGGTATCTGTACTTCAGTAAGCGGCTGGTGGCCGGTTCCCGCAGGGACGAAGCCTGATCGGAAAACCAATAGCAAAAGCGCGTCGAAAGCGGGCAGGGAAGCATCCCTGTCCGTATTTTTTTGTATGTTTTGACCGTTCGGACATTTCTACCGACCGTTCAGCCATGTCCGTTGCCCGGCTGGCTTTGAATGCTGTATGATAAATATGTATTTTTATACACTTTTTTCGTTGTACCCATGCATTGAAACGTTCATTCCCGGAAAGGAGAACACTCCAATGACGGACAATTATGTCATCGTTGTGGATGATGATGCCGACAGCCTGGCGGGTGCCAAGGGTCTGTTGGAAGGGCAGTTTTCAAAGGTCAGGGCCGTCCGGTCGGGTGCGGATCTGTTGAAGCTCGCCGCGAAGCAGGATCCCGATCTCATCCTGCTGGATATCATGATGCCTGAGATGGATGGTTTTGAGACCTTCAGAAGGCTGCGGGAGCTGGAAAAGGAAATGGGGCGGACCCCCACGCCGGTGATCTTTCTTACCGGTGAGAACGACTCCGTCTCGGAGCAGCACGGACTGACCATCGGCGCTTCGGATTACATCCGGAAGCCTTTTAACCGTGAGATCCTTCTGCGGCGTATTCAGAATGCGATCCAAAGTGCGAAGATGATCGAGAATCTCACGGAAGAAGTCAACGTGGACAAAATGACGGGACTCCTGAACAAGGCGGGGGCAGCGGGGAAAATTCCCGGTCTGTGTGCCGAGGAGGAGGGGACCCTGGCCATGCTGGATCTGGACAATTTCAAGCTGGTCAACGACCTCTACGGACATGAGATGGGCGACGGCGTGCTGAAGGCCTTTGCCCGGATCCTGCGGGATTCCTCCCCGGAGGGAGATGTGCTCTGCAGGATCGGCGGCGATGAGTTCATGGCTTTTTTCCGCAGGATCTATCACAAAAAAGAGGCAGACGAGCTGGCGAAGACCATGAATGAGAACATGGCAAAGGCCTGCCGGGAACTGATGGGAGAGAGTTTTGACATTCCCATCGGCGTCTCGCTGGGGATGGCCCGAATCCCGGAATGCGGCAGATGTTACGACGATCTGTTCCGGTTTGCGGATGCGGCGCTCTATCAGGTCAAGCAGGGCAGCAAGCACAGCGCGGCCATCTATTCCCCGGAGCCTTCCCCGGAGAAGGAGGATGATCTGGGGAGTGAGATGCAGCGTCTCACCCAGATCCTGAAGGAGCGGAACCGCCCCGGCACGGCGATGTGGCCCGGACAGGAGGGAATCACCTGGATCTACAGATTCCTCTGCCGGTATGCCAATGAAGCCGTAAAGCTCCTGTTTTTCGTAAAGCGGGAGGAGGATGCAAAGCAGGAGGATGTGGCGGCTGCGATCCGGGACTTTTCCGAAGCGCTGGGAAGTTCCCTGCGGGAGAGTGATGCGATTCTGCAGAGCAGGCCGGGACAGTTTTTCGCTTTGCTTCCGGATCTGACGGAAAAGGACGCGGAGATGATCGTGCAGCGCGTTCTGAAAAACTGGGAGGAGAGAGGCAACCACCCCGGGGTGAAGGTCGAGTACCTCTGTGAGAGCCAGGAGCTGGCTTCCCCCGGCGGGGAGGACAGGACGCACATCGCGGTATACGAAGGACGGAAGATCGTTTTCATTTCCGCCAAAGACATTCTTCGGATCTATACCGAAAACCGGAAGCTCTGTATCATATCCCCTTCCGGAAAATACGAATCCAGGTCCACGCTGCGGGAATTTGAGGATCAGCTGGGCCAGCTGAGTTTTGTGCGGATCAGCCGGTTTGAAATCGTGAATCTGCGCAAGATCCGGAGCTTTGACCTGAGTATCACGGGAACCATCCGGATCTACTTTGAGAACGGAGAGGACACCTGGGTGGCCAGGAGATATGTAAAAGAGATCCAGAACAGACTGGAAGATCTGCGCAAAGGAGGTGAGGGGAATGACTAAATTTCAGAAAAAAGCACTCATTCTCAGCAGCATCGGCTTTGTGATCGGCTGTGCCATCGGAATCTTCATCTTCATCGCCACCGCAGGCGAAGACTTCCGTTTCTCCCAAATGAGCCTGGCGGAGATCCTCATCGGCGGAATCTACGGTGCTCTGGGAATGGGCGGAAGCGTTTCCTACGATGTGGAGCAATGGGGGCTTCTGCGCGCCACCCTCACCCACCTGATCCCCGCTCTCATCGCCTTTTACCTGATGGGGTATCTGCAGGGCTGGCTGATGCCGGGGAGCACCCTCTTCTGGATCATGACCGTGGCATGGCTCCTGGTCTATGCCGCCATCTGGCTGACCATGTACCTGGGATGGCGCAGGAAGATCCGGAAGATGAACGAAGAACTGAAAGCATTGAAAAAATAAATCCGGGGGGATTAAAAATGAGCGTTGATGAAAATCTGACGTTGCTGTCGGAAATCGGACTGGACACCCAGACGGGAATCTCTTTTACGGGCAGTCCGGAGAAGTACATTTCCGCGATCCAGCGGTTCTTTAAGAGCTTTGAAAAAAACAGGGACAAAACCAGGAGCTTCTTCGAAGCGAAGGACTATGAGAACTTTATCATCACTGTTCATGCTCTGAAGAGCAATTCCAGGATGATCGGTGCCGCGGATTTGGGCAAGCGTTTTGAAACTCTGGAGCTTGCGGGAAAGGGCGGAGACACTGCATTCATCGAGGCAAACACGGAAGGAACTCTTGCTGATTTCGCTGCCCTGGTGGAGAAGCTGGAGCCCGTCGGTGCGGCAGCGTCCGTAAAGCCTGCGGATGAACTTTCCGCCGATCAGGCGAGGGATGTGGCGGCACAGCTCCTGGACGCACTGGATGATTTTGACGACGAACTGGCAAAGAGCCTGACGGAAAAGCTGTCCGGGTATCCCTTCCGGATCACCCAGGCGGGAATGCTGAAGGAAGCAAAAGATCTGATCACCGATTTTCTCTACGATGAAGCGGCGGATCTGATCCGTCAGATCACGCAGACCATCGAGTAGTGCAGATGTTGCAGATGGGGGATACGCTTGAAGAAGATCAGTCTGATTATATCCATTATCCTGACCATCGTGTTTGGATACATATTGATCGGGGAAATTCTCTTTCCTGCCGACACGCCCATGAACGGGGACATTTGCGATGTGCTTCCCGGGGATGGCTGGCAGCAGGTTTTTGAGGACGGCACCACTGCGCCCTTTACCGTGCCCGGACGCACGGAGGGAGATATCGTCCTGGAAACCAGGATTCCTGCGGATTACAACCCGGACTACAGCGTGCTGTGCTTCCGCGGCATGGATATGCAGATCTATGTGGACGGAGAGCTTCGCACCGAGTATAAAACCACGGACTATCTCTTCCTGGGAGACCGTTCCGCGGAGTGCTATGTATTTGCTTCCGTTTATCCGACAGATGCGGGGAAGATCCTGCGGGTCTGCTACGAGTACAACTCCGGCATGGTTTATGAGGTTTACATCGGCACCAGGATTGGCGTCCTGATCTACCTGTTCCGCAGATACGGACTGGAGTTTTTCGCAGGAGCCGCCATTTTGCTCCTGGGCGTGATCTGCCTCATCGCTTCGGTTACCTACAAGCTGATCCATAAAAAATATCTGGAACTGGAGCATCTCTCCATCGGCGTCCTCATCGGAGCCTGCTGGGTGCTTTCCAATTCCGTTTTCCGGCAGCTCTACACCAGGAACATCTCCGTCATGTCGGATATCCCCTTCCTGATGGTGATGATCATGCCGCTGCCCTTCTTTGTTTTCATTGATTCCCTGCAAAAGGGCAGATACCGGAAGGCATATAAGGCGGTCAGCGTCCTGGAGATTGCCAATTTTCTGGTCTGCGGTCTGCTGTTCATCTCGGGGAAGGTGACACTGGTGCACAGCTTCCCTGCATCGGCGCTGTGTGCGCTGATCTCCATCGTGGTGATGTTTACCACCATCATCCTGGATCTGAAGCGAAAGCAGCTCGAATCCTATCAGGTGGTGGCCTTCGGTTTTGCCATCCTGGCGGTGGCTGCCGTGGTTCAGATCCTGGTATACCAGTTCGCCCACAACGGCGTCGTTTCCGGTTTGTTCATGGCCTTCGGTCTCTTCGGGTTCATGATCACCGCCATCATCCATACCATCAAGCAGCTCATCGGGATCCGGCTGGAAGCCAATGAGCTGGCGCATATCAATAAAACGAAGGACGATTTTCTCGCCAACATGTCCCATGAGATCCGCACCCCTTTAAACGGCATTCTGGGCATGGATGAGATGATCATCCGGGATACCCGGGAAAACAGGACCAGGCAGCATGCCCTGGAAATTCGGAGTGCGGGCAATACCCTGCTTTCCATCATCAATGACATCCTGGATCTGTCCAAGATCGAATCGGGAAATTTCGAGATCCTTCCCGTGGAGTACGACCTGGCTTCCGTTCTGAACGATGTGCTGAATATGACCAGACACAGGGCGCAGAAAAAGGACCTGGAATACAATCTGATCGTGTCGGAAAAGATCCCTTCGCGCCTCTACGGCGATGAGATCCGGATCCGGCAGATCCTCTTAAACATCATCAACAACGCCATCAAATACACAGAAAAAGGCGGCGTCATCATAGACATTGATTATACCGTTCCCGGCGGCGGAGAAACCATCGATCTCATCATTCGCGTCTCTGACACCGGTATCGGCATCCGGGAAGAGGACCTGCAGAAGCTCTTCCAAAGCTTTTCCCGACTGGAGGAGCGCAGGAACCGCAGCATTGAAGGAACAGGCCTGGGACTCCATATCACCAATCTGCTGCTGGAAATGATGGATGGAAAAATCGAAGTTGAGAGCGTGTACGGAGAGGGCAGTACCTTTACCGTTACCGTGCCGCAACGGGTGGTGTCGGCTCAGCCCCTGGGAGATTTTTCCAAAGCGGTGCGAAACTATCTGGATCACATCGAGATGGAAGAGGTATCCCTCTACGCCCCGGAAGCACGGGTGCTGGTGGTGGATGACAATGAGATGAATCTGGAAGTGATGGAGGGACTCCTGCGAGACACCGCCATCCGGACGGATCTGGTGACCTCCGGGCGGGAGTGCATCGAGAAGGTGCAGCAGACCCGATATGATGTGATCCTACTGGACCAGATGATGCCGGAAATGAGCGGTGAGGAGACCCTGGCAAAGTTAAAGCAGCTGAACCTGCTCCACGGAGCTCCCGTCATCGCCCTCACGGCGGATGCCATCATCGGTGCCAGAGACAATTACCTGGCAAAGGGCTTTTCCGATTATGTGAGCAAGCCGGTGAAATATGACAAGCTGGAGGCGACGCTGAAATATTTCCTTCCGAAGGAAAAACAGATGATCCGTCAGCCGAAGGAAGATCTGCCCGCCCTGCTGCTCTGGGGAACGGATCCGGAGCTTCTGCGGCAGGAGAAAGAACGGCTGGAAGGTATCTACAAATGCATCTGTGTCACGGGTAGCGTCGCTGCGGAGAAATATCTGGAAAAGCATCATCCCGACCGGGTGATGCACATCGGTTCGGAGATCTTGGAGACTGCAAATGAGTGAACAGGTAACAAAAAACGGATCGGATGGGAAAGAGGCATACGTACCGAAGAAATTCGGCATCGCCCTTCCGCTGATGATGGTCTTTCTTTTCGTGACCGTCATGGCCATCTATGCTTCCAGACTGCTGTACCGGGCTGCGGCATCCAATGTGGAGGTGGTGATGGAGGACAGGTTGCTGAACGTCTCCTCCATGATTGAGAACCATATCGGTACCGCCAAAAATGTCCTGCATGTAACGGCCGATTCCGTGCACCACATGCTGATCAGCGGATCCACGCCTGCCCGGATCCACGAGTTTCTCGTGGAGGAGACCGAAAATGTTTCGGAGAATTTTGACCCGAATTTCAACGGACTCTACGGCTATGTCATGACCAAATATCTGGACGGTCTGAACTGGGAGCCTCCGGAGGATTATGATCCCCGTTCCAGAGACTGGTACATCGCTGCGCAGGAAGCCGGCGGAGAAGTGGTGATCGTTCCGCCCTACGTGGATGCCCAGACCGGGGATGTGATCATCTCCGTCTGCCGTATGCTGCCGGACAGACAGAATGTCATCTCCCTGGATGTTTTCCTCAGCCGGATCCAGGAAATGGCGCAGGAGCTGAACGTTAACGGGAAGGGGTACGGCTTCATCATCGACGATGCGGGACTGATCATCGCCCACGGGGATGAGAGCAGGCGCGGGCGAAACCTTTCGGATACGGAGGAAGGGGAGCGCTTCCGGGAGCAGATCATGGAAAAGGGGGATTCCACCTTTATCTGTGAAGTGGACGGTGAGGAAAGCACCGTCTATGTCAACCGCATCATGGACCTGTGGTATGTGGTGATGGTGGTGGACAATCGGGAGCTCTATGCGGATGTGCGCGGACAGATCGCACTGAACGCAGTCATCTGTGCGCTGATCTTCCTGATGATCGCAGCCTTTTACTACAGAGGTTACCGGAACGAAAAGATCAACGCCAAAAAGATGGAGGAGATGCGCCTCGAAGAACAGAAGACCGATTATGAGAGACGCGTGCTGGAACTGGAAAAGGATGCGGCCAATGCGTCCAACAAAGCAAAGAGCGACTTCCTGGCGAGAATGTCCCATGAGATCCGCACGCCCATGAATGCCATCATCGGCATGGATGAGATGATCCTGCGGGAAAGCATCAACGACAGAGTGCGTAAGTATGCGATGGACATTCAGAGCGCCGGAAAAACGCTGCTTTCCATCATTAACGGCATCTTGGATTTTTCCAAGATCGAGTCCGGAAAAATGGAGCTGGTGCCCGTGGAATACGGCTTCACCTCCGTGATGAATGATGTGGTGAACATGACTATGAAACGGGCCGAAGACAAGGGCCTGGAGTACCGCCTGAAGGTTTCTCCGGAGATTCCTTCCCTGCTGCGGGGAGATGAGATCAGAGTACGGCAGATCATGCTGAATCTCATCGGGAACGCCATCAAGTATACCCACAAGGGCTACGTCAGTGTGGAGGTCTCTTACGATCATGCCGGCCAGATGTTAAAACTGATCGTTTCCGATTCCGGCATCGGGATCAGGGAGGAGGACCAGGGGAAGCTCTTCGGCTCCTTCCAGCGTCTGGAGGAGGATCGGAACCGGAACATCGAGGGAACGGGCCTGGGCTTAAACATTACCATGGCGCTCCTGAAGATGATGAATGGCAGCATCGACGTCTCCAGTACTTACGGAAAGGGCACCACCTTTACCGCACAGATGAAGCAGACCGTCATCGACAGCACACCCATCGGTGACTTTACCGATCGCCTGTCCGCTTTTCATGTGCAAAGGCAGGATTATAAAGCAGCCTTTCAGGCACCCCGGGCGAAGCTTCTGATCGTGGACGACAACGAGATGAACCTGGAAGTCATCGCATCCCTCCTGGAGGCCACCCGCATGAGAATCACCACCGCAGAGTCCGGCCAGGAATGTATCGACCTCCTGCGGGAGCGCAGTTTTGATCTGGTGCTGCTGGATCAGATGATGCCGGGAATGTCGGGAACCGAGGCGCTGGAGATCATCCGGAAGGAGCATCTGGCAGACGATACGCCGATCATTGCCCTGACGGCGGATGCCATCACAGGTGCAAGGGAAAATTACATCCGGCAGGGATTTTCCGATTATCTCAGTAAGCCCATCATGTATGAGGACCTGGAGGAGCTGATGAAGCGGATCCTGCCGGCGGAGCTCATCGCGGACGGGGCAGAAAATGCCGCGAATGCGGCGGGAGAAGGCGAGGACAAGCCTCTGGTCATCGGCATCAGTCCATCCTCCGGGAAGCTGCGGGAACTGAAGGCGCTGCTGGGAGAGGACTACAAGGGCGTTTTTGTGAAGGACATGGAGAGCGCTGCCAGGTATGTGGAAAAGAACCGGAAACAGTGACGATGGAACCACAGCATTTAAGAGGAGTCATGTATGAAGAAAAAGATGTTGGCCCTGTTTTTGACGGCGGCCGTAACCATGGGACTGACGGCCTGCGGGTCGCGAACATACGCACCGTCGCAGCCGGATCCGGCTGCGGGGGCAGGGAGCGATTCCCTGACTGCTGCAGACACCTCCGCGGATGCGCAGGGACAGGCAGATAATGCTCCGACTGAGGATTCTGAGGAGCTGTTCCGCATCGGGATCGTCACCGGCTCCATGGCACAGTCGGAGGATGACAGACGGGGCGCGGAAGCCTTTCTGGAAAAATACGGTTCCGATCTGGTGACGCTGGCCATTTATCCGGACAATTTCGAGGAAGAACTGGACACCACGGTGCAGACCATTGTGAATCTGGCAGACGATCCGCAGATGAAGGCCATCGTGGTCAATCAGGCGGTTCCCGGAACGGCGGAAGCCTTCCGGCAGATCAAGGAGAAGCGCCCCGACATCATCTGCGTGGCGGGCGAGGCCCACGAGGACCTGCCGGAGATCGGTGCGGTTTCGGATCTGGTGGTGGTGAACGATTTCGTGGCCAGAGGATATCTGATCGTCCGTACGGCCCATGAGCTGGGCTGCGACAGTTTCGTCCACATCTCCTTTGAGCGGCACCTTTCCTACGATACCATTGCCCGGGAGGTGGCCATCATGAAGGAAGCCTGCGAGGATTTCGGCATGAGGTTTGCCATGGAGGAAGCCCCCGATCCCATCACGGAGGTTGGGGTTCCCGGAGCCCAGGCATACATCGAGGAGCACGCGCCGGAATGGATCGAAAAATACGGCACGAAGTCGGCCTATTTTTGCACCAATGACGCCCACACCGAACCCCTGATCAGGGAGCTGCTGGAGCATGGCGGTTACTTTATCGAGGCGGATCTTCCCTCCCCCCTGATGGGTTATCCCGGAGCATTGGATCTGGACCTGACCCGGGAATCCGGGGACTTTGAGAAGATCCTGCAGACGGTGGAAGAAGCCGTCGTCGCCAGGGGCGGCGCAGGCAGATTCGGTACCTGGGCCTATTCCTACAGCTATACCGTGTCTGCGGGACTGGCGGAGCATGTTCGGAACGTGATCCTGGGAGAGAGCAAGCTGACGGATATCGGAGATGTCTCCAAGGCGTATCAGGTCTTTTCCCCCGGCGCGGACTGGAACGGCAGCAAGTACATCGACGCAGAGACCGGAGCCTCCGTGGACAATACGATCCTGATCTATCAGGACACCTATATCATGGGAGATCCCGGATTTTACATGGGTTCCACCGGTGTGGAGGTGCCGGAGAAGTACTTTACCGTCCGGTAGCTCTCCCCCGGATTCTCCTTTCGGATACTGTAAATCTTTCGCTAAATGTGATACATTAGAGCTAGAATAAGCCCAAAGGGCTTATTCCTTTCAAATGCTGACAATAGAGCGCGAAGCGGTCTATTGTAGTACAAGAGTAATCCGAAAGGAGAAAGCCGAAAAATGGCTCGATACCATATCGTGATCAACCCGGCTGCCAGGACCGGCAGCGGAAAAATCATGTGGGAGGAGAAGGTTCGCCCTTACCTCAGACGCCACAACATCATGTACAAGGCATGGTTTTCCACTGCAAAGGGTGACCTGATCCGCATCGCCGGTGATATCTGTTCTTCCGAGATCGAACGCCCCATCCGCATCGTCGTGCTGGGGGGCGACGGCACCATGAACGAGTTCATCCAGGGACTTCACGGCACCCGTGACATCGTCATCGGTTATGTGCCCACGGGCTCCGGCAACGATCTGGCCAGAGGCCTGGGGATCCCCGCCGATACGAACCAGGCCCTGGATATCATTTTCCGCACGGGACATCCCTCCCTCATGGATATGGGAAGCCTCACCTATCCCGGCGGCAACACCAGACGTTTTCTCGTCAGCTGCGGCATGGGCTTTGACGCTGCGGTGTGCGAGGAGGCCATGCACAGCAGCTTAAAAGGGAGCCTGAACAAGTTAAAGCTGGGAAAGCTCACCTACCTCTCCATCGCCATCAAGCAGATCTTTACCGCAGGGCGTACCGACGGGACCCTGACCCTGGGGGACGGCAGAGAGATCCCCTTCAGCAAGCTCCTTTTCATCGCGGGGATGAACCAGCGCTATGAGGGCGGCGGATTCGAATTCTGCCCCGGCGCCCAGGACAATGACGGCTTCCTGGATCTGTGCATGGTGCAGAATATCAGTAAAGGAAGGGTGCTCATCTCCCTGCCTCTGGCACTGAAGGGAAAGCATCTGCACATCCGCGGCATCAGTACCTACCGCACCGACAGCTTTGAGATCCGGACGAAGGAGCCTCTGTGGGTCCATACGGACGGAGAAGTGGCACAGAAGACGGATGCTTTAAGCGTGCGGATCGAGAAGCATGCGATCCATATCATGCGCCCGTGACGGGAACACTACGATGCAGATCTCAGAGAAAAAACTGTTTTTGTTTGATATAGACGGCACTCTGGCACTGGGGGACACCATGTTCCCCGGCAGCAGGGAACTGTTGGACGCCATCCGGGCAAAGGGTGGCGTCAGCGTTTTTCTGACCAACAATTCCACCCGCAGCAGGGAGGATTACGTGCGGCGCTTTGCAGAGGTGTTCGGTCTGGAGACCCGGCCGGAGCAGTTCATCACCTCCGGCACCGTGACCACCGCTTTCCTGACGGAGCATTTTTTGGGGAAGTGGATCTACTGTCTGGCCACCGCTTCCTACGTGGCGGAGCTCCGGGCAAAAGGCCTGCAGGTGACGGAGGAGATTTGCCCTGATGCGGACTGCATCCTGGTGGCTTACGACAGCGAGATCACCTATGAGAAGCTCTGCCGGGCTTCGGAGATGCTGCAGACCTGCGATGCGCCTTATTATGCCACGAATCCGGATCTGCGCTGTCCCGCCCCTTTCGGGTTCATCCCGGACTGCGGATCCATCTGCGAAATGCTGCAGGTTACCACCGGCCGCACTCCCATCTATCTGGGGAAGCCCGCACCGGAGATGGTTTTCTGCGCGCAGCGCACTTTCGGATTTTCTTCGGAGGAGACCATCGTGGTGGGAGACAGGCTCTACACGGACATCGCCTGCGGGATCAATGCCGGCGTGGATACGGCGCTGCTTTTGTGCGGGGAGGCCGCCCGGGCGGACCTGGAGACCACGCAGTACCGCCCCACCCGGGTGCTCGCGGATCCCGCGGCGCTGTATGCGGAACTGTTGACGGAAAAAATGGTTTGATTTTTCATCCTTCCGTGTTATAATGCTAATGTTGTACGGAAGCATAGCTCAGCCGGGATGAGCGTTCGCCTCACACGCGAAAGGTCAGGAGTTCGAGCCTCCTTGCTTCCACGAGAAAAGGAGCCCAGAAGGGCTCCTTTTTTGCGTCTTCATTTCATTTTTCGTTATCCCTGGATCCTGCTCATCCGCGCATAGGTCCCGCCCAGTGCCACCAGTTCCTCATGGGTCCCCTGCTCTACGATATGACCGTTCTCGATGACCAGGATCATATCCGCATTCCGGATGGTGGAAAGACGATGGGCAATGGCGATGATGGTCCTGCTTCCGGAGATATTGTTGATGGCTTCCTGAATCTGCCGCTCCGTCTCCACATCAACGGAGGCGGTGGCTTCGTCCAGCACGATGATGGGGGACTTTCGCAGGATCGCTCTGGAGATGGCCACACGCTGCTTCTGCCCGCCGGAGAGTCTGAGACCTCTTTCTCCCACAAGCGTGTCATAGCCGTCCGGCATATTCATGATATCCTTGTGGATATTGGCAGCCTTCGCCGCTTCGATGATGGCATCCATTCCTGCTTCCGGTGCCGCGTATCCGATGTTTTCCGCAATGGTACCGTTAAACAGGAAAGTGTCCTGCAGGACGGGAGAGATGTTCTGCCGGAGGCTTTCGATGGTGACTTTCCGGATGTCCTGTCCGTCCACCAGGATCCGCCCCGAAGTAGGCTCGTAGAACCTGGAGATCAGCTTGGTCATGGTGGTTTTTCCGACACCCGTGGGGCCCACCAGCGCCAGCATTTTTCCGGGGGCACAGGTAAAGGAGATATCGTCCAGGATCACGCCGCCGGTCTCGTAAGAGAAGCTGACATGATCAAAAGCGATGCTTCCCTTCACATTCTCCAGAGGCTTAGCACCCGGTGCATCCTGAATCTCACAGGGCGCCTCCAGCACTGCCATGACACGCTCGGCTCCCGCCAGGGACTGCTGCATGCTTTCCAACAGATTCGCCAGGCCGGTGATGGGCGCGTAGAACAGCCCCAGGTAGAGCAAAAATGCTACCACGTCTTCTACCAGCAGTCCTTCCTTCCAGGCCAAATATCCGCCGCAGGAAACCACCAGGATGGTGCCGATGGAAGAGATGAATTCCACGGAAGGGTGGAAAATCCCGCTGATCTTCAGGGCTTTCAGCATGGCACGGATGTGCTCGAAATTCTTCTCATTCACCCGCTCTGTCTCATATTCCTCTCTGCCGAAGGACTGGATCTCCTGCAGTCCCGAGAGATTGTCCTGCAGCTTTCCGTTTAGCTCACCCATTTTTGCCTGGGATGCCTTGAAGTAAGGCCGTACCTTTTTTGAAAAAATGATGCCGGACAGGAAGATCAGAGGGATGGGGGAGCAGGTGATGAGGGCCAGCTTCACATTGATGGTCAGCAGGACGATGAGAACCCCCAGGAAGGTCACCACATTGGTGATGGTCTCCGGGATCATATGGGCATAAAGGAGTTCGAAATCCCTGGTATCGTTGACGATGCGGCTCATGAGATCACCGGTCTGCTTGTCGTGGAAGTAGCCGATGTGCATTCGCTCCAGCTTATCGTAGGTCCGGGTCCTGAGGTCTCCCACCAGATACCAGGCAGCCTTATGTGCCAGGTAATTGTTCAGGAAGCGGAACAGGACTCTGCCCAGATACAGAATCACCAGGATCACCGTCAGATTCCGGATCCTGCTCATTCCGGCGCCGTCGACGCCCCGGCTCACGATCCCCGTCATTTCGGAAAGCACCTTCGGTGCAGCCAGATTGATCACCGTCAGCATCAGGGTGGAAAGGATGGCAATCACATACAGGCCTCTGTAACGGATCGCTTCTTTGCTGAGTTTTAACAAGAGTTTCATGTCATATCTCCCCGCACCGGCATTATGCCGCTTTTTTTCATCTGATATCAGAATACTGTAAGGCCACGGAAAAAGATAGAAAAAAGCAGGCAGATATTGCCTGATTTTTGCGTCCGATTATTTCCGTATCTATTTTGGCATGGGAGACTTTTTTTGAGCGCCATATAAATCATGACCTTATGAAATCAGTGAACGAAGTGGATAACTGTTATAGTGATCTTGGGCTGCTTTTCGCTGAAATGACACTAGGTTGAAGCGAAGATTACTGTAGTAGTGTCAAAATGCGGGTCAAAACGAGGCGGGGGATGCCTGCTGACACTCGAAAAACAAGTGAAAATGCCTGGCGAGTGTCAGAATTGTCAGGGGAACCGGGGTTTTCAGAAAAATAGACACTCGAAGACCATAATACTCTTAATTCGAGTGTCACCTGTGGTGATTTCCAGACTTTCGACATCGTCCAGAGAATAAGACTAGGTCGAAAGGCTCCTTTTTGTATGTCAGCAATTATTCACTCTCGGATTAGTTCCCACTGTTCTCCGTCGTCGCTTTCCATCTGAATGTAGGATTCACTTTCTTCTGTCACAACTTTCAATCGAAGAACATATTTTCCGTCGATTCGGTCTGCGGATTCTCCGTCGATATAGGAATACCCGGTTTCTCCGACATCAACACTATAGGGAAGCCATCCCCCGTTCTTTTCACACCTGTATAGATAAATCGGTTCTCCGCGATGAGCCACGGTCATATACCCTATCCCTGATTCCGTGAACAGGATTCCGGTAGGATACCCCTGGATAACCGATGTCAGATCTTGCACTTCAAAGTTTTTCCAAGCGTCATTGGTTTGAAAGAGCCGCTTTTCCATCAGTCCTCCGGCGGGATCCGAGCAATAGAGCAGGTATCCTTCCTCATCATTATTCATGAATAAAAACGATGTACCTGCAGGAGAGCACGCATCGGAAATTTCTCGTCTTTCCTGTCCGTTCACGAGTACGAACAGTTCGCCATCTTCTGTTAAGAGGGATACAGAATTACCTTTTAACGGATTTTCCGATTCCAGATCCTTCGGTTGCTTGTCTCCATCGGGAAGGCTTGCTAACGAATCTTGAAAAACGTACCAGACACTATCAGAATTATCATCTGCTCCTGTTTTTCGAATATGTACCGACAGGTCGATGGGCATCCCAGAACCGGATTCCAACCACACATAGAAATCCTGGCCGTCCAAAGTGAATTTGCACGCATGATTACTTTGAAAAATAGTAGGATCAGACTCCTGCAAAACTTTTCTTATATCTACAAGTCCTGATGCCGAATGACATAAGTTTTCATCGTAGCTCATTTTTCGAACCACTTCGTTTTCAAAGTCAAATTCGTACATCCACTCCGTATTGTTTGCATGAATAAGAATTCGGTAGTCTATAGGCTCCGGATAAAAAGAGACAGCTGAATCACCCTGAATCTCAGAACATCCGATGTATTGCAAATCCAGACTTGTTTGTAATTTCAGTGATGTCAAATCATACACAAATAGACCAAAGTAATCATAAAAAATCAGATTGTCCTCAAAGACGAATGCTATTTGTGCTCCATCCACTCCGGGTAAAGTGTTACTATCGATGACTGCAGCTTTGTAAGAGATAATTTCTGATGTATCTTGATTGATCGCTTGGTCGGTGTTTTGTCCGCATGCGGTGAGTGCAATCACGGAAAAAATGTAAATCGAGAAAAACAGCTTCTTCATATCTGTACCCCTTAAACACATTTTACGAAATAAATATATCCTTTTCAAACGCATTCTTACGGTTGGTGACTCCGGGCCGGAAGTGGTAAACTAATGGAGTGGGCGTATGGCCCGGAACGGAGGAAATATGAAACTGATCTCATGGAATGTGAACGGATTACGCGCAGTGATGGGGAAGGGATTCATGGAGTCCTTTAACGCACTGGATGCGGATGTATTTTGCCTGCAGGAGACGAAGCTCCAGGAGGGGCAGATTGAGATGGATCTGCCGGGCTATCATCAGTACTGGAACTACGCGGAGAAAAAGGGATACTCCGGGACTGCGCTTTTTACGAAGGAGGAGCCTCTGAACGTCACCTACGGCATCGGCGTGGAGCAGCATGATCACGAGGGCCGCGTCATTACCGCGGAGTATCCGGACTACTTTCTGGTGACGGTATACGTTCCCAACGCACAGCGTGAATTGACACGACTGTCATATCGAATGGAATGGGAAGCGGATTTTTTGAAATACATTCAGTCCCTGGAGGAGAAAAAGCCCGTGATCTACTGCGGCGATCTGAATGTGGCACATCAGGAGATCGACCTGAAAAATGCCAAAAGCAACCGCGGAAATGCGGGCTTTACGGATGAGGAGAGAGAGGCCTTCGGTCGTGTGCTGGATGCGGGACACATCGACACCTTCCGGTATTTCTATCCGGATCTGGAGGGAGCTTATTCCTGGTGGTCCTACATGTTCCATGCCCGGGAGAAAAATGCGGGATGGCGCATCGACTATTTCATCGTATCCGAGAGCCTGAAAAATCGGCTAAAAGACGCGAAGATCCACAGTGACATCCAGGGCTCCGACCACTGCCCCGTGGAACTGGACATCGAGTGATTCGTAAGGAAACAGGCATGGGAAAATTACGTTTTGTATTCGGCCCTTCGGGTTCCGGCAAAAGCACCACAATCTATCGGGAGATCCTGGAACGGGCGGCAAGGGAGCCTGCGCGGAATTTCTTTGTCATCGTTCCGGATCAGTTCACCATGCAGACCCAGAAGACGCTGGTGCAGATGAGTCCCACCGGCGGCATTTTGAACGTGGATGTTCTTTCCTTTGGGCGCCTGACCCATCGCATCCTGGAGGAAGTGGGCATGGAGAGTCTGCCCGTTCTGGACGATACGGGAAAGAGCCTGGTGTTGCAAAAGGTGGGCTCCGCCATGGAAGCGCAGCTCCCTGTCCTGGGGAGGCGCATGCACATGCAGGGCTACGTCCATCAGGTGAAGAGTGCCATCTCCGAGTTTATGACCTACGGCATCGGTCCCGACGATGTGGATACGCTCCTTGCCTGCAGCGGCGGGAGAGGCTCCCTGAAGGCGAAACTCACGGATCTGCAGACCATATACCGTGCCTTCAACGAGTATCTCTCCGGGCGCTTCATCACCAGAGAGGGGAAGCTGGACCTGCTGCGGCAGGCATTGCCCAAGTCGGAGCTGATCCCGGATGCCGTTCTGGTCTTTGACGGCTTTACCGGATTTACCCCCAACCAGCGTGCTGTCATCGGTGACCTGCTGGCCTTGTCCGGAGAGTTGATCGTTACTCTGGCGCTGGGAGCCGGGGTGGATCCTTTTGCACCCTGCGAGCCGGAAGCCCTTTTTGCGCTAACCCATCGCACTGCTGCTTCCCTTCTGAAGCTGGCGGAGGATGCGGGAGCAGAGCGGGGAGAGGATCTCTATACGGATCATCCCGCACAGCAGCCCTGGATGCAGCATCTGGAGCGCAGCATTTTCCGGTTCCCCACGGAGCATTATCAGGGGCAGCCGGAGGGCCTGTATCTGAATGAAATGACGGACATCGCTGAGGAAGCCCATCAGGTAGCCCTGGAGATCTTCCGTCTCACCCGTACCGGCGGATATGCCTACCGTGAGATTGCCGTTGTCAGTGGCGATCAGAGCACCTATGCGCCCTATCTGGAGCGGGAGTTTCACCGTCTGGGGATCCCTGCCTATCTGGACCGCACCACCGGTGCATCCCAAAATCCTCTGCCGGAGCTTATCAGCAGTGCGCTTGAAGTGCTTCTGGATCATTACAGTATCCCGGCTGTTTGCAGGTTCCTGCGCAGCGGCCTTTCCGGCTTTACCTCTGATGAGGCGGACCGTCTGGAGAATTACATCCGCAGTGCCGGCATCCGCAGCAGAAAGCGCTGGGAGCGCACTTTCCGGCCCTTAGACGCGAAGGCCACAAAAAAGCAGGATGAGAAATCCGAGGAAGCCTACTTTGCCCTGAACGCCTTGAGAGAACGGTTCCTTGCACAGATGGAGCCTTTGGAAAATGCGGGCAAAACGGCGGCGGAACTGGTAAGTGCCCTCTATGATTTTCTCCTGGGACTGAAAGTGGAAGAGCAACTTTTTGCCATGGAAGATGCTTTCCATGAGAGCAAGGATCCCGAGCGGGAGAAGGAATATGGGACCATCTACGGTCTGGTGCTGGAACTCCTGGACCAGATCCATGCCCTCATCGGGGAGGAGAAGCTTTCCCTTCGTGATTTCTCGGAAATCCTGAATGCGGGATTCGGTGAGATCCGCGTGGGCACCATCCCCCAGAGCATCGACCGCGTGGCCGTGGGCGACATGGAACGGACCCGTTTGAACGGTGTAAAGGTTCTCTTTTTCATGGGAGTCAACGACGGCAATATCCCCAGGATCGCAGGAGGCGGCGGGATCCTTTCGGATCTGGATAGGGAGTTTCTTCAGGAGATGGGAATGGAGCTGGCGCCTACCCCCAAGGAGGAGATGTACACCCAGCGTCTTTACCTGTACTTAAATCTGACAAAGCCGTCAGAAAAGTTGTATCTGTCCTATGCCTCCCTGGGAGTGGATGGGAAGGAACTGCGCCCCTCCTACCTGACGGAAGTCCTGCGGGATCTCTTTCCGGCATTGCAGACAGGACATCCTCACAGACGTCCCGTGCTTGAACAGGTGGTCACCCCGGAGGAAGGCCTTCGGTATCTTGCGGATGGTCTCAGAGAAGCTGTGGCCATAAGTGGCAGCGGAGAGAATGCCGCGGCAGGGGAATCCAAAGCGGAAGGCGAAAAGCAGGAGCAGAAGGAACTCTACACCCTCTATGAAGCCTTTCGGAAGCATGCCCCGGAAAAAGGGCAGAAGCTTTTTGACGCCGCATTTTTACGCTATGATCCCATCCCTCTGAACCCGGAGATCGTGCAGAAACTCTACGGCAGAGAGTTGGCCATTTCCGTGAGTCGTCTTGAGAGCTTCGCAGGATGTGCTTACCGCTTTTTCCTGACGTATGGCCTGAAGCTGAAGGAGGACGGGGATTTCGAGGTGACTGCCCTGGATCGGGGCAATGTGGCCCACGATGTGCTGGATCTGTTCGGCAGGGGGCTGAAGGAACACGGTCTGGACTGGACCACCTTTACGGATGAGTATCTGGATGAAGTGCTGCCGGGACTCCTGCACGATGTGGCAGCAGGCTACAATGGGGCGCTGTATTTTGACAATGAGCGCAACGCCGGGCAATTGGCACTCCTGGAGAGCATCCTTCGGAACAATCTCCTGTTTTTGCAGTACCAGGTGCAGAAGGGCGGATATGTTCCTTCCGCGTACGAACTGCCCTTTGAACGGGAAGAATCCGCGCTGGACGGAGCGGCCAAGGTGCGCATGCAGGGCCGGGTGGACCGGATGGATCTCGCCGAAGACGGGGAGAATCTCTATGTAAAAATCCTGGATTACAAAACCGGCGATAAGGATATGGATCTGGGAAAGATATATTCCGGAGAGCAGTTACAGCTCCCTCTTTACATGGGACAGGAGCTGGAGCGGTTATCCGGGGAACATCCCGGAAAAAAAGTGAAGCCCGGTGCCATGCTGTATTACCGGGTGACGGAGCCTGTGGTCAAAGAAGAGGGTGCTGTCCTGACAGAACCTGAGCGTATCCGGGATGTCAGGTGTGAGATGCGTCCCAAAGGCATGATCCTGGATACCACGGGGAATTGCATCCTCATCGATCGGGAGGTGGCGCCTTTTTATGCCTCCGATGTGGCCAAGATCAAGCTGAACAAGGACGGTTCCTTCGGAAAGGGCTGCGATGTCTTCCCGGAGGAAACCATGGACCTGGTGATCCGCTATGCGCAGAAGCTGAGCATGGATATGGCGGAGCGGATCCTGAAGGGAGATATCGAAATCCGGCCCACCGACGACATGATGCGAACGACCTGCGATTATTGCGATTACCGGGAGTCCTGTCCCTTCGACCGGAACATTCCCGGATTCCGGGTCCGTCTGCAGAAAAAGGAAGAGGACGATCAGATCCTGGAACAGATGAAGAACTATTGTGAGGAATCCTAATGCCTGTTGAGTTTACCAACGATCAGAAAAAAGCCATAGACCTCAGAAACAGCAATATTCTGGTATCTGCTGCGGCGGGCAGTGGCAAGACCGCAGTGCTGGTGGAGCGGATCGTAAAACTCTGCTGTCTGGATCCGGAGCCTGTGGACATCGACCGTCTTCTGGTGGTGACCTTTACCAGAGCCGCTGCGGCACAGATGCGGGAACGGGTCAGCAAAAGGATCCGGGAGCTTCTGACGGAACATCCGGAAAATGCTCATATCCGGCGGCAGTACTCCCTGGTGCACCGTGCTCAGATCACCACCATCGACTCTTTTTGCCTCAGCGTTTTGCAGAATCATTTTCAGGAGATCGGTATCGATCCGGGCTTCCGTATCTGCGATGATGCGGAGGGAAAGCTCCTGAAGGAGGATGTGCTGCAGGAAGTGATGGAGCGAGCCTACGCACGGAAGGATCCGGCTTTTTTGAGGGCGGTGGAGCAGTTCGGAAACGCCCAGGGAGATGCCCCGTTGCAGGAGGCTGTTCTCAGGCTCTTCGAGTATTCCGAAAGCTTTCCCTGGCCTGACCGCTTTCTGGAGGAGTGTCTGGATTACTATGAGATTGAGACGGTTCCGGAGCTGCAAGGCAGCCCCATGATGGATGAGCTGCTCTGGTATCTGGACGGCCTCGTCGACAGCCTGGCAAAGGAATATCATCCGCTGGTGGACTTCTGCTACAGGAAGGACGGCCCCCAGGCATACACAGATCGCATGGAGCAGGAACTGGAAGCAATGGAGCGCTTTACGCAGGAACTGAGTGCGGAGAACCTGAGAAAGGAAATGTGCCTGCTTCTGGACATTTTCAAGGAGCGCATGCCCAGCCAGAAAAAGACTCCCGAACTGGATGAAGAACTGAAGGAACAGGTGAAAGCAGGGCATGACAGAGCGCGGAAGTCTCTGGAGACTCTTTGGAAGGATTTCTTTGTCTATTCCTACGAGGAGCAGGTGGAGATGATCCGGTATCAGCGTCCTGCGGTGGAAGGCCTGATCAATCTTACCCGTGATTTTTCGAAAGCTTTTGCGGAGAAAAAACGGGAAAAGCACATCATCGATTTTTCGGATCAGGAGCATTTTGCCCT
>JAILAF010000083.1 GCA_024681775.1 Lachnospiraceae bacterium | reverse complement strand
TATCCTTCTCATTAAGCGGGACCTTAATGATAAAAAGTTTATAAAAGATTTAGATAATGTGGGAATACGGATCAACCCTCTTGCATTATACTGTTACAATGACGCAAAACCGTACGCACACGCTTTCCTGCTGGGATACGGCGCCCTGGAACCCGAAAGGCTCCCGGAGGCCCTGGGCAGGATGGCAGATATGATCTGCAGGCAGCTTTAATACGCCGCAGGAAAGAAAGGGATTATGGCAAAGTTTAGTGTAAAAAAACCCTTCACCGTCCTCGTGATGGTGGTCGTCATGCTGGTCCTGGGCATCGTGAGCCTTACCAGGATGCAGATGGATCTGCTCCCCGAGATCTCGCTCCCCTACCTGATCGTGGTCACTACCTATCCCGGTGCCAGCCCCGAGCGGGTGGAGACCGTGATCTCCGAACCGCTGGAGAGCAGCCTGGGCACCATCACCGGCGTGAAAAATCTCTACAGCTTCTCCTATGAAAACTACAGTCTGGTGGAGCTGGAGTTCGCCGATGGCGTGAACCTGGATTCTGTCATGGTGGATGTCTACACCGGCATCGACGTGGTCAAAACGAATTTCCCCGAGGAGTGCGGCACGCCTCAGATCTTTGAGATCAGCACCGACATGATCGCCACCCAGTATCTGGCCGTGGGCTACGAAGGCATGGAGATGGAGGAACTCTCCAAATTCGTGGAGGACACCATCGTACCCAGACTGGAACGTCTGGAGGGCGTGGCCAATATCTCCGCCTCCGGCATGATCAAGGAGACGGTGGAAGTACGTCTGGATCAGGAAAAAGTGGATGACCTGAACGACCGGATCCTGGCAGTGGCCAATGACGCCTTTGCGGAAGCGGAGGAGAAGCTGGAGGAAGCCAAGGAGACCCTGGAGGAAAACGAGCAGAAGATTGCCGACAGCGAAAAAGACCTCCGGGACGGACAGAAGGAGATCAACGACGGACGCATCGACCTGGCGGAGGGCCAGGCAGATCTGGACAAGGCCAAGGAAGATCTGGACAACGGCCGCAAGGAACTGGAAGACAGCAAAAAAGCGACCCTGGATCAGCTGGCGGCTGCCAGTGAGGCCCTGGACCAGCTCAGCGCCTTCCAGACCCAGCTCCTGAGCCAGCAGGCCCAGCAGAAAGTATTTACCGAGGCCATCGCAACCATCGACACGAACCTGGCCCAGGCGCGGGAAGCGCTGGAAGGTCTGAATACCCTCATCGGCTCCCTGGATCAGCTTCTGGGGATGCTGTCCCTCTCTCCGGAGGAATCCCTTTCTCCCATGGAAATGGGGGCCATCGCCCAGCTAGCAGACGGCCTTACCGCAGCGGGCTATGATGCGGAAATGCTCAAATCCATCACGGACCGTGCCACTGCCATCGCAGCCCTCACCGGCTACCGCTCTACCTTCAGTCAGTCGGCGGAATCCCTGACGGGAGCCATCGCCACCATGGAAAGCACCAGAGCTTCCTACGAATCCGAGCTCTCCGCATTGGAAGTGGAGATCCAGGTGACCCAGGGCATCATCAAGGGCTACGAGGATCAGCTGGCTGCGCTGGGCGTGGACTATACCGATATCGAAAAAGCCAAGCTGGAGGCAGCCATTGCCTTCGGCAGCGCGGAGGCACAGCTGGCAGCAGGCGAGGCGCAGCTGAATTCCGCCCAGACCCAGCTGGATACTGCCAAGACCCAGCTGGACAGCGCCCAGGACCAGATCGATTCCGGCTGGGATTCCTTAAAGGATGGGAAAAAACAGCTGGATGACGGCTGGGAGACCTATTACGACTCCCTCACCTCCTATGAGATCCAGAGACTGGAAGCCCTGCGGAATGCCAATTCCGATCAGCTCCTCAGCCTCCAGACTCTGTCCGGGATCCTCTATGCCCAGAATTTCTCCATGCCTGCAGGCTATCTGGACGATGAAAAGGACGGCTCCTGGATGCTGAAGATCGGCGAGAACTTCTCCTCCGTGGAAGAGCTGGAAGGACTGCTCCTTGCGGACATCGACGATGTGGGCCCCGTGTACCTCTCCGATGTGGCGGAACTGACCTTCATCGACAATTCCGGCGATACCTACACCCGTCTGGACGAAAACCGTGCCGTGGTCCTGTCCCTCTTTAAGAGCAGCACCGCCGGAACCAATGAGGTCAGCCGGATCTCCAAGGCGGAGATAAAGCAACTGGAAAAAGAATACCCCGGACTCTCCATTCTGGTGGTGATGGACCAGGGTGACTATATCGAGTTCATCCTTAGCAACGTGGTACAGAACATGATCATCGGCGCAGCCCTTGCCATCCTGATCCTGGCCATTTTCCTGCGGGATGTGCTCCCCACCATCGTGGTGGCCATCAGCATTCCTTTGAGCGTGCTGACGGCGCTGGTCTGCATGTATTTCACCGGCGTGTCCTTAAATATGATGTCCCTGTCAGGTATGGCACTGGGCATCGGTATGCTGGTGGACAATTCCATCGTGGTCATAGAGAATATCTACCGATTGCGAGGAAAGGGGCTGTCCGCCCCCAGAGCCGCCGTTCAGGGTACCCGTCAGGTGGCGGGCGCCGTCATCGCTTCCACTCTGACCACCGTGTGCGTCTTCTTCCCCATGGTCTATACCTCCGGTATGGTACGGGAGCTGATGCTGCCCATGGCACTCACCATCATCTACTGCCTCATGAGCAGTCTGCTCATCGCCATGACCGTGGTCCCCGCTGCGGGTTCCACCCTGCTCAGCCGCTCCAGGGTGAAGGAGCATCGCTTCTTCGACAAGGTGCAGGACCTGTACGGGAAGATCCTTGCCTTTTTCCTGAAGGTGAAGGTTGTTCCCCTGCTGCTGGCAGTGGGCCTGCTGGCTCTTTCCGTCTGGCAGGTGCTGCGGATGGGCATCGTGCTGATCCCCGAGATGGTCAGCGCCCAGATGCAGGGCACCCTCACCTTCGAGGAGGACACGGACAAGGAGACTGCCTTCGCCATTACCGATGAGGTCATCCACCGCATCGATCAGGTCCGGGGCATCGACTCTGTGGCCGCCCTGGCGGGCAACGGCGACAGCCTCCTGGTGGGCGGTATGGGAGAGACGGACTTTACCTCCTACAGCCTCATGATCCTCACCGAGGATCCCAATGCCGGCGCCGCGGAAGTACACCGCATGATGGACGAGATCTTTGCTTCCGTAGCGGATCTGGACTGTGAACTTTCCATCTCCAGCGGTATGGACGAAATGTCCCAGATCTTCGGCAGCGGCCTGAGCATCCCCATCTACGGAGACGATCCCGAGACCCTCATCGCCATCAGCGAGGACCTGATGGAGATCGTGGACGGCATCGAAGGCTACGAAAATATCTCCAACGGCCAGGAGGAAGCGGATCCTGCCCTCCACCTGGTCATCGATCGGAACGAGGCCATGAAGAACGGCCTCACGGCGGCCCAGATCTACCAGACCATCGCATCGGAGTTGACCACCTCTGCCGATGCCATCACCATCACGTTAAATGACATTGATGTCACTGTCCGCGTGGTGGATGAGCTGGAGCCCCTCACCAGAGAAAATATCATGAACTACACCTTCCCCGTGAAGACGAAGGATGAGGACGGAAACGAGATCACCGAGGATCATGCCTTAAGCGAGTTCGCCACCCTTCGGGAGGAGGAAGGCTTAACCGCCATCAACCGTGAGAACCAGAGCCGCTACATCACCGTCAGCGCCGATGCAGCGGAAGGGTACAATGCCACTCTGCTCAGCCGTCAGCTGGAGCCCCTTCTGGAGCGCTACGAGCTGCCGGACGGTTACTCCATCGATATTTCCGGCGAGTCCGACACCGTCAACCAGATGGTGAGCCAGATGCTCCTGGTCATTGCCCTGGGCCTGGCCTTTGTCTACCTGGTGATGGTGGCCCAGTTCCAGAGCCTGCTGAGTCCCTTCATCGTCCTCTTTACCGTGCCCCTGGCCTTCACCGGCGGTCTCATCGCGCTGTGGATCACGGGAGAGAACATGAGCATCATCTCCCTCATGGGCTTTCTGGTGCTGCTGGGAACCGTTGTGAATAACGGTATCGTCTACGTGGACTATACCAACCAGCTGCGGGTGGGCGGCATGGAGCGCAGAGATGCGCTCATCGCCACCGGTAAGACCCGTATGCGCCCCATCCTCATGACTGCCCTTACCACCATCCTGGCAGAGGCCAGCCTGATCTTCGGCGACGACCTGGGAAGCCAGATGGGACGCGGTATGGCCCTGGTCATTGCGGGCGGTCTGGCTTACGCCACCCTCATGACCCTCTTCATCATCCCCGTCATGTACGACATCCTCTTTAAGCGTCCGCCTCTGAGCGTGGACACCGGCAAGGAGGATCTGGACGACGTGCAGGATGATGCCGCGGAATTCCTCATGGAGAAAGCGCGGCTGGAGGCGGAAAAAGACGAAAAAATCCCAGAAAAGTCTTAAATTTTCGGGAAATTCAGGACGGCTGCCGGCTGCATGTGATATACTTACCGTACCCTAAAGAATGGGCGCAGATGCGCCGATATGTGATACAGAGGGTCATAAGTCAAAAATGCGAGTTATGCTTGCATAAGACGAGCGTTTTGACTTAATGACCCGGACAGACATGAGCAAGTAGCAATTTCCTGTGAAAGCAGGAAATTAGCGGATTGCGAATGACTGTCATGAATTGCTTGAGCTGCAAAGCAGCGAAGCAATTCATGGTATCGGTGTGATCATGGATGATCATTTTCGGAAAGGAGAGAGAGCATGAATGTAAACGGAGTTACTTCCTCTCAGGCTGCATATGCCTACCGGGCAGGTGCTTCTGCAAGCGCCGCTGCCACAGAAGGTAAGGATACCGCGGTAAAGACGGAAAATGCCGCTGCGGTATATGAGCCCTCCGCAAAGACAGATGCTGCACCGGAGAAAAAGACCTACACCCAGAACACGGATCTGGTGAACCGCCTGAAAGCAGAGACGGAAGCCAGGACCAACAACCTGAAGAGCCTGGTGGAGAAGCTGATCTCCAAGCAGGCGACCACCTACGGCAATGCTACCGACATCTGGAGCTTCCTGGCAAAGGGTGAGTATGAGGTGGATGCCGAGACCAAGGCTCAGGCACAGAAGGACATCTCCGAGGACGGATATTGGGGTGTCAAGCAGACCAGCGAAAGGATCGTTTCCTTTGCCACTGCGCTGACGGGAGGAGATCCCGACAAGATCGATGAGATGGAAGAAGCCTTCAAGAAAGGCTTCGAGCAGGCGAAGAAAGCCTGGGGCGGTGAGCTCCCGGAGATCTCGCAGCAGACCTACGATGCGGTACTGGAGAAGTTTGAGCAGCTTCGCCGGGACGCAGGATTGACCACGGAAGCCGCACAGTAAGAATAGATCATCCATGAGAACAAAAAGGACCCCGGGCTGATGGCCCGGGGTCTTTTTCGTATCTTGCAAGTCAGTATTATAGACTCGCTTCGCTCATCTATAATCCCGGAAACAAACGAGTCATCGACTCGTTTGTTTCCTAGTACTCCACGTTTCCGATGAGATCCTGGATGTCGGTGATGCCGTGATCGTTCATATAATCCCAGATGCCGGTGATGATGTCATCAGTGGCGGTGGGGTTGACGAAGTTTGCGGTACCCACTGCCACGGCCCGGGCACCTGCCAGCAGGAACTCGATGGCATCCTGCCAGGTGGTGATGCCGCCCATACCGATGACGGGGATCTTCACCGCATGCGCCACATCATAGACCATGTGGATGGCGATGGGCTTGATGGCGGGGCCGCTTAAGCCTCCGGTGCGGTTTGCCAGGGCGAAGCGTCTGGTGTGGATATCGATCTTCATACCCGTGAGGGTGTTGATCAGGGACAGGGCATCTGCGCCTGCCGCCTCCGCAGCCTTGCCCATCTCACGGATGTCCGTCACATTGGGAGAGAGCTTCATGATGATGGGCTGCTTTGCGTGGGCTTTCACCTCTTTGGTGATGGCCGTCAGTGCTTCGGGATTCTGGCCGAAGGCGATGCCACCCTCCTTTACATTGGGGCAGCTCACGTTGATCTCCAGCAGGGAGACCTCCGGGTGCTCTCCCAGCCGCTCTACCACATCCACATACTCGGAAATGGTGCGTCCGCAGACGTTGACGATGATGGTGGCATCGGACTTTACCAGGAAGGGCAGATCCCTTTCGATGAAGACATCAATGCCGGGATTCTGCAGCCCGATGGCATTGAGCATGCCGCCGTAGACTTCCGCCACACGGGGTGTGGGGTTGCCTTCCCAGGGAGTGCTGGAGACGCCTTTCGTCACCACGGCGCCCAGCTTGTTCAGCGATACGAAATCGCTGTATTCCTGGCCGGAACCGAAGGTGCCGGATGCGGTCATAACGGGATTTTTCAGGGTTACACCTGCAATATCAACCTTAGCATTCATCAGATTTCCACCTCCCTTACCTCAAAGACGGGGCCTTCCAGACAGATCCGGGCGTTGTTCACGTGGGTATGTGCATTGGGCTCTTTGGTGCGCACCACACATCCCAGGCAGGCGCCCACGCCGCAGGCCATGTGCTCCTCCAGGGAGACATAGGCGGGGATATCCAGATCCAGTGCCAGCTTTTTGATATTGTGGAGCATGGAAAGGGGCCCTACCGCGTAGATCATGTCGGCCTTCAGATCGAAGGCTTCGATGGCGTCGAGGACGGTGCCGGGTGCACCCACGCTGCCGTCCATGGTAGCCACATAGACCCTGCTGTAGGCTTCCAGATCCGAGCGCAGATAGGTGTCGCTGTCCCGATAGCCCAGGACAGTGGTCAGATCGATGTCATTGCCGATAAGGGATTTGGAGCTGATGATGGCCAGCTCTCTGGAGAGCTCCACAAGGGGCGGGATGCCGATGCCTCCGCCGATGAGCAGCACCTTCTTGCCCTTCGCCACCTTCAGGTTAAAGCCGTTCCCCAGCATACCCATGATCTGGATGGGCTCACCGGGCTCGTAGTGGGAGAACTCCATGGTACCTTCGCCGTTGACCCGGTAGACGATGCGCAGGCTGCGCTTGTCGTCCGCCACCTCGCAGACACTGATGGGTCTGGGCAGCAGAATGGACCGGTCTCTGGGATAGACCGCGATGAACTGGCCTGCCTTCGCTTCCTCCGCCAGCTTCGTCTCGATCCACATGTCGAAGATGTTGGCAGAGATCTGCCGCTGACTCAGTACTCTTGCTTCTTCTTTTCGCTTCACTTTGATACCCCCTTATCGAGAAATCATCCGCTCTTTCGCGTTTTCCGTGCTGTATATGATCTTACCGCCGCAGATGGTCAGGTGCACCCTCCCTCGGAGCTCCCTGCCCACGAACGGGGAATTTTCGGCTTTTGAGGCAAAATCCTCTCTCCTTACCGTAAAGGTCTCTGCCGGATCGAAGAGCACCAGGTCTGCGGGATCCCCCACCGAGAGCCGACCTGCCGGCAGACGGTAGACCGCCGCGGGGCCTGCGCTCATGCGCTCCATGAGCTGCGACATGGTAAGATACCCCCGATTTACCAGCTCCGTGATCCCCAGAGCCAGACTGGTCTCCAGCCCGATGATGCCGCTGGGTGCCTTGGTAAGTCCTGCATTTTTCTCTTCCGTGCTGTGGGGCGCGTGATCCGTGGCGATCATGTCGATGGTGCCGTCCCGGAGGCCTTCGATGATGGCCAGCCGGTCCCGCTCCGTCCGCAGGGGCGGATTCATCTTCGCCAGGGTCCCGTACCGGATCGCAGCTTCCTCCGTCAGGGAAAAATGATGGGGGGTGGCTTCCGCATGGACATCGATGCCCGCGGCCTTCCCCTTTCGCACCAGCTCCACGCTCTCTGCTGCGGAGATGTGCTGGATGTCAATTCTGGCGCCCGTCCCCCCTGCCAGCCGGATGTCCCGCTCCGTCATGGAGATCTCCGCCATCCGGTCCGCACCGTAAAATCCGTAATGTGCCGAGGCTTCGCCGTGATTGTATCCCGGGTTCTGCACATAGGCGGGGTCTTCTTCGTGGAAACTGATGGGCACCTGCAGCGCAGCCGCCCGCTTCATGGCATCCGTCACCAGCCCTTCGTCCATGATGGGCAGTCCGTCGTCCGTCAGGCCCACGGCGCCGCCGCCGATCAGCGCCTCAAAATCCGTCAGTTCCCGGCCCGCCATCCCTTTGGTCACATTGCCACAGGCGTAGGCCCGGATCCCGGTCTCCGCGCCCTTTTCCAGGACGTAGGAGAGGACATCGGTGTTGTCGATGGGGGGCTTTGTGTTGGCCATCATGATGACGGAGGTAAATCCGCCCCTGGCCGCTGCCGCCGCACCGGTGATGATATCTTCCTTGTGTGTGAATCCCGGATCCCTGAAATGCACGTGGACATCCACCAGCCCGGGGGCTACGGTCAGTCCCGCGGCGTCCAGCGTATCGCCTTCCGCATCGGGCTCCTGCCCAGCGGGGACCACTCTGTCCACCAGTCCCGTTTCCGTGTCCAGACGCAGGTCAAATGCACCGTCCAGGCCGCTTGCAGGGTCTGTCAGATGGCCGTTTCGGATCCATAAAAATCTAGCGTTTCCCATGGGTCTATTATAAAGCATTTTCCCCTTGCGATGCAATGTGAGAAATCGGAAATCTGCCCATTCCCCGCGGCGCCCGGAATATGATAAAATCACATTGTATGGAAAATAATACAATCCCAAAGGAGCAGTCATGATCACCGAAAAAGCCTATGCCAAGATCAATCCGGCCCTGGACGTTCTGGGGCGCTATCCCAACGGATACCATGAGTTGCGCATGATCCTCCAGACAGTGGACCTGTACGATACCCTGACATTTGAGCCGGGCGGGGAGGAGATCAGACTCCTGATCGAGGGAGGCGAGGATTCCTCTGAGGTCCTGTCCGCAGGCCCCGATAACCTGATCTGCCGGTCGGCGGCCGCCCTCCTGGACAGATGCGGGATCTCCCGGCGGGGCGTCACCATCCGCCTGAAAAAAAGGATCCCCATCGCCGCCGGCATGGCCGGAGGCAGTTCCGATGCCGCAGCGACCCTGCGTGGGCTAAACCGCCTCTTTTCCCTGGGACTCACACCGGAGAACCTATGTGACATCGGTGTCGGAATAGGCTCTGACATTCCATACTGCATTCACGGCGGAACCGTGCTGGCAGAAGGGATCGGAGGAGATCTGACGAGGCTGTCGGACATGCCGGATCTGCTGCTCGCCATCGCGAAGCCCCCGCGGGGCGTGTCCACCGCGGAGGTATATCATGACCTGGATGCTGTTTTCGACAGTGTCCGGCACCCGGACGTGCCCGGCATGTGCGATGCCCTGAAAGCGGGAGACCGGGACGGGATCCTGCGCCGCCTGGGAAATGTGCTGGAGGAGGTCACCATCCCCCGGTGCCCGGAGGTGGGGAGGATCAAGGAGATCTTCCTCGAGGCCGGTGCACAGGCCACTCTCATGAGCGGCAGCGGCCCCAGTGTCTTTGCCGTGTTTGCGCAGGAGGAACGGGCCGCAAAGGCTCTGGAGGAGATGCGCAGCGCCGGCCTGGCCCGGGAGATTTTCCTGACCCGCACCATCCGCCCCAAGTACCTGTTTTCCTAAGTCCGCCCGCGCCCGGCGCGCCCCAAAATGCGCCGCCCCAAACGGCAAACGGCCCGGCCCATATCCAACACAAAGGAGGCATCATGCCCAGAACAAAATATCGCAACAAATCCGATGAATTCCTGCCTCTGCGGGATTCCGTGTACAACACCCTCCGGGGAGAGATCCTCACCGGCGAGCTCCACTCCGGCGAGCGCCTCATGGAGATCCATCTGGCAGACCGGCTGGGCGTCAGCCGTACCCCCATCCGGGAGGCCATCCGCATGCTGGAGCTGGAGGGTCTGGTCACCATGATCCCCAGACGGGGCGCCCATGTGGCCCAGATCACCGAGAAGCGGATGAACGATGAGCTGGAGGTGAGAGAGGCTCTGGATGCCCTCTGCGTGGAACTGGCATGCCTGCGCATCACCGACACGGAGCTCCAGGCCCTGGAACAGGCGGCCCTCCATTTCGAGGAGATGGTCCGCACCAATGATAACCGCGCCATTGCGCAGGCGGATGTGGACTTCCACAACATCATCATCTACGCCACCCGCAACGACCGCCTCATCAGTGTGGAGGACTCCTTAAGCCAGTCCATCTACCTCTATCGCTACGAGTACATCAAGGACGTGGAGGGACACGCCCGGCTGGTGGAGGAACATCGGGAGATCCTGGAAGCCCTGCGGGAGCGGGATCCGAAGCGCGCATCCGCAGCCGCCAGACTCCATGTGGAGAATCAGAAGAGCGCCATCAACCGGCAGCTCCAGGGGAACTAAGGATATGAGAGAAAAAGTCAGATTTTCCCTGGAAGGGAGACATTTCCGGGACACCCACTGGGAAGTGTCCGAGAGTTCCGGGGAAGGGATCTATTCCGAGAGAGGCGCGGCGTGCTCGCTGCACTACCGGGAGACGGCGGATGGCATCACCACCTCCACCTGTCTGCGCTGGGAAGGCGCCACGCTGGAGGTCACCCGGAGCGGCGCGGTGAGCAGCACACTGGTGTACGAGCTGGGGAAGCGCCGGGTGAGTCCTTACACCACACCTTTCGGCACCTTCGACATCGTCACCGACACCTCATTTTTGCAAATAAACAGGACCCCCGAAGGGATCCTGCTGGAACTGTCCTATAAGATCGCGTACCACGAGGAGGAGACTCCCAGGGATGCGACATTGAAAGTGAAGATCGAACGGATACCTACTTAAGGGGTTTAGCGCCTGCCTTTTCCTGGAGCTTGTCCACCCAGGCGCGGAATCCCTTTTTCTTTACGGGAGCCGTCTGAGCGCTCTTGCGCAGGCCCTTCACCTCCAGCACGTAGATACCGCTGACGGCGGCCTTCACCTCTTTTTTCACCGGCACATCATCAAAGATCTTCTCATCGCAGATCAGGTTCATCACCTGCGGACCGACCTTTGCCTTGATCACGGGAACCTTGCTGTTACGCAGGATCTTCGGCGTCTGCTCCAGCACCACGGCCGGCAGCCCTGCATCCTTCATGCGCAGCCGCTTCTTGTCGATGACCAGCATACTGACGGTCTGCTTGTTCTGCTGCAGCATGGCGTTCTGCTCATCCTGCTTCTTCTGCGCGCGCTTCCCGAGAAAATACAAAACGATGATGGCGGCAATGAGCACCACCAGAACAATGATGGCGATAATAGCACCTTTTGTCATGGCAAATACCTATCGAGAGGACTCCCCCTCGTCCCTTTCGCATGAAATATTCTAGCAAATTTCCCGACTATAAGCAATATTTTGACACCGGCATCTTTTTTCGTTTGGAAAGGAATAACATTTGTGATATAATGCTATTAACTATGAGTATATCTATTTGAGGAGATCTGACGATTATGAAAAAAATGACGGATTTCGGGCGTGCCCTCGCCTGCCTGTGCGCTGCTGCGCTTCTTTTTACCGGTTGCGGCGCATCCGATGAGAAGGCGGAGAACGTCACCGAGCTGAAAGTAGGGAATTACATTTCCCTGGGGGATTACAAGAATCTCTCCGTGGAAGTACCTGCTCCCACCGTGGACGAGGCCTATGTGGACTACCTGGTGAGCAATGCCTTTTCCTCCGGCGCTTCCTATGTGGGAGATGAGGTGTGGATCACCGACAGAGCCGTGGCAAGCGGCGATATGATCAATCTGGACTACTCCGGCAAGAAGGACGGCGTGGTCTTTGACGGAGGCACCGCCGAGAACCAGACCCTGTGGATCGGCTCCGGCACCTTCATCGACGGCTTTGAGGAAGGCCTCATCGGCGTCCGTCCCGGCGAGACCGTGGATCTGGATCTGACCTTCCCCGAGAATTACGGCAATGCGGACCTGGCCGGTGCGGCAGTGGTCTTCACCTGTACCGTCAACGGCATCATCCCCGAGGATGAGATCTACACCGCCGTGAGCGAGTACCTGATCACCGACGCGGAGACGCCCATCGGCGATGAGGAGAGCCTGCGGGAGTACTACCGCAATTACATCCGCTCTTCCCAGAATACGGACGAGGACATCCGGACCCTGATCGTGGAGCAGCTCCTGAACATCGTCACCGTGGAGAAGGAGTTCCCGAGTGCCATCGTTCTGGCTTACCAGAACAGCTATAAAGAGACCCTGGATTACTACGCCCAGAGCTACGGCACCGATGCCGATACCTTTGCGGCGGATTACATCGGCATGAGCGCTTCGGAATACATACAGGATATGAGCTATGACCAGCTGCGGCTGGATGCGGCCTGCGCCCTCATCGCGGAGAAGGAAGGCTTCCTCGTGGATGACAAGGCACTGGACCAGCGCCTGGCCGACTATGCGGCGCAGAACGGTGTCACCGTGGATGACATCCTGAAAAATACCTCGAAAGAGGAGGCCCGCGTCTCCTTCATGGAGCAGGACGTACTGGACTATCTCGTGAGCACTGTCAATGTGACTGAGCAACAGTAACCCGATCTTAGAATGGAATCTAACGGGAGCAGGATATGAAATCTTTCCTTTTACAGAAAAAATCCATCAGACTGATCGCAATCTTACTGACGGCGGTGATGCTGCTGCCGGATCCCATGACCGCATCCGCCGCCAAATCAGACGAGATCAAGGATCAGATCGATGATCAGAAGGACAAGATCAGCGACAGACAGGACGATCTTGATGATCTCCTGGCCGGTCTCTCCGAGCTGGAGGATGAAGCCTCCGTCATCGAGGAGGAGATGGCCGACCTCAACGCCGAGCTCATCAACACCATGGCAGAGATCGGACTCACCGAGGATGAGATCACCGAGAAAAAAGCCGCCATCTCCGTGAAGGAGGACGAGATCGCCGTGACCCAGGCGGCCTACGATCAGGCGGTGATCGATGAACAGGAGCAATACGACGGCATGGTCTCCCGCGCCCGCCTCATGTACGAAAACGGCTCTCCTACCATCACGGACCTCCTGCTCCAGGGCGGCAGCCTTTCCCAGGTCCTGAACCGTCTGGACTTCATAGAGCGCATCTACCGCTACGACAGAGAGAAGCTGGAGGACTACACCGCAGCCAAGGAGACCACCAAGACCCTCTGGGATCAGCTGGAGGAGGAAAAAGCCGGACTCCAGGAAGAGGAGGATCAGCTGGAACAGCAGATGGCCTATCTGGAGAGCACCAAAGCCCAGCTGGATCTGCTGAAGGCGGACCTCCAGGCCAGATCCGACAATTACGACGCCCAGATCGCCGCGGCCAAGGCGAAAGCGGCGAAGGCCAAGGACGAGCTGAAGAAGGAAAAAGACAAGCTCAAAAAGCTCCAGGATGACTACCAGAAAGCCCTGGATGACGAAAAAAAGAAACCGGTGATACCGGATGACGGCGGCAACGATGGCGGTGGCGGTGGCGGTGACGGCGGCGGTGGCGGCGGAAGCAGCTACGATTCCCTCATCGACGGATGCGGCGGATCCGCAACCGGCAAGGCCATGGCCAAGTACGGCTGCAAATTCATCGGCAACCCCTACGTTTTTGGCGGCACCAGCCTGACAAACGGCACAGACTGTTCCGGATTTACCTATCGTATTTACGCGGACTTCGGGTACTCCATTCCCAGGACCTCCTTCCAGCAGCAGAGCATCGGCACCGGTGTCTCCCTCTCCGAGGCACAGCCCGGCGATATCGTCTGCTACAGTGGCCACGTGGGACTCTATATAGGTAACGGTCTGATCGTCCATGCCAGCACCGAGCGCACCGGCATCAAGGTCAGCAACGCTTCCTACCGGTCCATCGTCACCATTCGGCGTGTGGTTAACTAGGGATTTTTTCCGCTTTCCGTGGTTAACTGCGGGGCATTTTTCCGTCTCCGGTGGATAACTTTTAAATTTTTTGCACCACCCCTAAAGAAAAACGAAACCCGCTCCGATAAACAGAGTGTAATGCTAAAGCAGCATTGCGAGTTTATCAAGGAGGGAGGAAATCCCATGCGTATTGAAGCTTATAACCAGATTCAAAGTGTATACCAGACTCAGAAGCCCCGGCAGACCCAGAAGACTGCAGCGTCCGCTTATGCATCTGACAAGGTTTCCATCAGCAGCTTCGGAGCAGACATGGCAGCCGCAAAGGCAGCCGTGAAAAATGCATCCGATGTCCGCACTGAGATCACGGAGACCTTGAAAGCACAGATCCAGAACGGCACCTACAATGTTCCCGTCGAGAGCTTCGCTGACAAGCTGTTTGCAAAGTATCAGGAAATGGGGTAATCACCTTTGGCTAGTTTGATGGAGAACCTGATCGATGTGCTTACGCGTACCTGCGACACATACGACGGGCTTTTGGAGCTGTCCCGCAAAAAGACACCGGTGATCATCACCGGGAATCTCGAAGAGCTCTCCAGGATTACCGAAGAGGAGCAGGAGTATGCCTCCAGGCTGCAGAATCTGGATCGTTCCAGAGAGGTGGCCATGAAGGACATCGCCAATGTGCTGAACAAAAAGGCAGACACGTTGACGCTGACCGTGCTCATTCAGATCCTTTCCGGCAGACCCGGCGAACGGGATGCCCTGGTGGCGGTCAGAGACAGGTTGCAGAAGGTGGTTTATGCCCTTCGGCAGGTCAATGAGCAGAACAGCGAACTTCTGAAAGAATCCATCGAACTGGTTCAGGTGGAGATGAATCTCCTTCAATCCATGAGAACCGCTCCCGAAATGGCCAACTATTCCCGCGGTGCCTACAACACCGGTGAGACCATGGGTGTGGCCCGGGGGAACTTTGACGCAAAGCAATAAGAGGAGAGAACGGTATGTCCCTGTGGAGTGCTTTTTCTGTTGGCGTGGGCGGTCTCCAGACCAGCTCCAACGCGCTCAATACCGTGTCCCACAACCTGACCAATGTCGACACGGAGGGGTTCACCCGCCAGCAGGTTCAACAATCAGACAGACCATACATAACGATCTCCAAGACAGAAAGCGCGATATCTTATCAGCAGACTGGCCTTGGAGTTTATTATTCCAATGCAAAACAGGTCCGCGACTATTTCCTGGACAAGACCTACCGCAGAGAGGTGGGACGCAACGAATTCTACGATGTGTCCGCATCCACCCTGCATGAGGTGGAGGACCTTCTGGGCGAGCTCAACGGCGACGCCTTCCAGACCTCCATCAGCGATCTGTGGACCGCGGTCCAGGAGCTTACCAAGGATCCCTGTAACTCTGTTACCCAGGGCGCTCTGGTATCTCAGGCGGAGAAGTTTCTGACCGACGCACAGGCGGTCTACGACGGGCTGTCCGGATATCAGGACAATCTCAACGCCCAGGTCAAGCAGCAGGTAGAAAAGATCAATAAGATCGGTAAGGAGATCCTGGATCTGAACGACAAGATCCGTCTCATCGAGCTTTCCGGCGAGAGCGCCAACGACCTTCGCGACACCCGAAATCTCTATCTGGATCAGCTTGCCGAGCTCTGCAGCATCTCCTATAAAGAAGACTCCTACGGGAATTTGTCCGTGCAGATCGAGGGTGAGGACTTCGTCAAAGGAAGCCTTTGCTACGAGATCGGTCTCCAGATGGACAACACTACCGGTTTCTATACCCCCTTCTGGCCCCAGAATGCCGAGTATACCATCGGCCCCGACGGGGAGAAGGTTTACGACATCTCCAACGCCAAGGTCTTTGACCTGGGCCGCACCATCTCCTCCGAGCTGGCGACCGACATCGGCGGGCTGAAGGCCATGCTCCTTGCAAGAGGCGATCACCGTGCGGACTACACCGACATCGAGAACGGCTATGATGACGTATCCCAGTCCGTTCTCATGAACATCCAGGCGGAGTTTGACCAGCTGGTCCACAACCTGGTGTCCGCAGTCAACGGCGTCCTGGCAGATGCCACCGGCGTAAAACCCGTGGACAGCACCGACACCACCGGCCTTTATGCCGCACTGCAGGCAAACGATCCTTCCTGGTACGAGGGCAAGGTCTATCAGGTAGTGAAGGCGGACGAAGCCGACTACATGATCGACAACGACGGTTCCCCTCTGCAGCTCTTCAAGAAGAGCACCACGGAAGGGTATCTGAAGCAGGATCTCACCGTAGGTGGCATCACCGAGAGCTACTGGGTGTACGCGGAGGAGCAGGCGGACGTGAAGGAATCCCTTTACGGCACCATGAATTCCTCGGTCAATCCCAGCCTGAAGCAGACCCCCACACTCCTGGGCTTCCGTCTGAAGGACGGCTCCGAAGATACCGTCACCATGGACAAGCTCAAGGCTGTCTTCACCGATCAGAAGTACACCTTGAACCCCTACGTCCTCAAGCATGTGAACCTCACCGATTACTACGGAGACCTGGTATCACAGATCGCCAACTCCGCTTACGTATTCCAGAGCATCTATGACAACCAGGCCACCACCGTGGAAGCGGCACAGACCGCCAGAGACCAGGTGACAGCAGTGTCATCCGATGAGGAACTTTCCAACATGATCCGTTTCCAGAGCGCGTACAATGCCTCCAGCCGTTTCATCAATGTGGTGGACAGCATGCTCGAGCATCTGCTCATGCGGCTCGGCTGATAGGGATCCGCGCCCGGACAGGAGGGCTTATGGCATCTACCTTTTTTGGATTAAACATCGCATACTCCGGATTGCTCGCCAGCAACGCAGGCATGAATACCACCGCCAACAACATCTCCAACGTGCAGACGGAGGGTTTCAGCAGGCAGCAGGTGGATCAGCGTGCGGCTGAGGCACTGCGCACCTGGCAGGCCTACGGATGCGCCGGCGCCGGCGTGCAGACCCTGGCCATTGAGCGGATCCGTGATGAGTTCTACGATCAGAAATTCTGGAACAACAACACCTATGTCGGCGAGTACAACATGAAGTCCTACTACATGGCAGAGATGGAGGACTACTTCTACGACAGCGGGACCAACGGCGGCTTCTCCACCATCTTTGACACCCTGATGAAGACCGGTATGCAGGAGCTCTTGAAAAATCCCGGCGACACCACCACCAAGACCCAGTTTGTGGGCTATGCCGGATCCCTTACCGACTATTTCAACAGCATCACCGGCAACCTCCAGAACATGCAGAAGGACGTGAACGCCGAGCTGAAGCTGAAGATAGACGAGATCAATTCCATCGGCGCGGAGATCGCTACCTTAAACGAGCAGATCAACACCGTGGAGATGGGCGGCAATCATGCCAACGAGCTCCGGGACCGCAGGACCGTGCTCCTGGACAAGCTCTCCGAGATCGTGGATGTCACCACCATCGAAAATCAGGTCATGGACCTGAACGATCCCGAGCGCGAGACCGGCGCTACCCGCTTCATCGTGAAGATCGCCGGCGGCCAGCTCCTGGTGGATGCAAACCAGAACAAAAAGCTGGAGTGCGTGGCCCGTCAGAATTTCGAGAAGGTCAACCAGACCGATATCGACGGCCTCTATGATGTGTACTGGCAGGACGGCCAGCGCTTCAACCTGAACAACGCAGCCATGGGCGGTGCGTTAAAGGGCCTGGTGGCCATGCGGGACGGCAACAACGGCGAGTTTTTCCACGGCACCGTTACGGCGACCACCGTGGGCACCACGGAAGACACCGTCACCGTTTCCGTCAGCGACAGCTACCTGATGGATCTGAACCAGTGCAATCTCTCCGATCAGGGAGGCATCATCACCCTGGGGAATGTGCAGTATAATTTCAGCTCCTGGGACATGACCTGTTCCGTGGACGCTGCCGGCGAAGTATCTTACAGCTACACCTTCCATCTCCCCGTGGGGACGGATCTGGGACAAAATGACACCCATATCACAAATGACCGCGTGGACAAGGAAGCGGCCATCGGAAGCGCCGTCAGATACCAGGGCATCCCCTACTACATGAACCAGCTCAACGAGTGGGTCAGAACCTTCTCCGAGAAGTTTAACGACATCCTCCTCGCAGGGAACGACGGCACCGGTACCATGATGTTCACCGGCAACCACGCTACGGATTCCGAGCAGTACCAGTTCCCGAAGGATACGGACGGTTACCGCTTCGACACCTTCTCCGCTCTGGCGGATGCAGGCGACACCTCCCTCTACGGGAAGAGCATCACCGTCACCTCCTCCGAGGACAGCTACTATCAGATGACGGCGGAGAATTTCTCCGTGCTCCGGGCCATGATCAACGATCCGGGCCTCATGACCAACAAGTATCGCACCGGTGACGGTGTGGAGCAGAACGACCTGCTGGAGGATCTCTCCAAGATGGTCACCGACAAGTCCGCAGCCAGCTTCCGCGGCAACTCCGCATCCGAGTTCCTGGAGTCCCTGCTCTCCGATGTGGCGCTGAACGCATCCAGCTCCAACACCTTCAAGAGCAGCTACACCACCATGCAGAAGACCATCGACACCACCAGACTCTCCATCTCCGGTGTCGATCAGGATGAGGAAGCCGTGAACCTGATCAAGTATCAGAACGCCTACAACCTGTCGTCCAAGATGATCTCCGTTTTCCAGGAGATCTACAACAAGCTCATCAACGAGACCGGCGTATAAGCACGCTCGGAACGCAGAAAAATAAAGTCAAAAGAATTGCCGGAGCTCCTTAAGAGTTCCGGCATTTTTGTCGATAAATACACTGTAAAGGCACCAGTTCCCTACGGACCCGAAATCGGAGGTACTTATGAGAATCACCAATAAGATCATGGAGCGCAACAATCTTACCAATATCAACAACAACAAGGTATTGGAAGATAAGCTGACCACCCAGCTCTCCACCGGCAAGGTCATCAATCGCCCTTCCGACGACCCCGTCGTTGCCATCCGCGCGCTTCGCCTGCGCAGCAACGTTACCGAAGTTACCCAATACTACAGCAAAAATATCCCCGATGCCAACAGCTGGCTGGACGTGACCGAGGACGCACTGAAGAACCTCTCCAGCGTCATCACCAGCATGATCGGCCAGACCACCAAGGGCTCCAACGGCGACCTGACTTCCGGTGACCGCCAGATCATCCTGGAGCAGCTGAAGGCACTGAATTCCGAGGTTTATGCAACGGGGGATGCGGACTACGCGGGACGCTACGTTTTTACCGGCTATCGCACCGACACCTCCTTAAGCTTCCAGACGAAGACCGATAAGCAGTACACCATCACCGAGCAGCTGGGCATCGATTCCATCGACATGGTGACCACCGTCGCCGTGGGAGATCTGGGAGAATGGACCGGCGCGAATTTCAACTCTGCGCCCTACAACACGATTCAGGAGCAGCAGATCGCTTCCACGGATACCTACCGCATCCGCCTCTCCTATGACAACTGCAACGAGACCACGTCCTTCGATTACACCGACCGGGACGGCACCGTGCACACAGGCCAGGCTTCCCCCGTGATCCAGTACTACGATCAGGTGGGAAATCTCCACACCATCCAGCCCGCAACCCAGTCCGTGAACAGCGATCCCTACGCCACCCTGGGAGACGGAGATGTGGTCTACGTCCCCGAGACCGGCGAGATCCTTCTGGGGAAGGATGCCTACAACCAGCTCATGGCCGTGAAGGATGATGCCACCACCGCTACCGTGGATGAGGGCAAATTCTTCGTCACCTATCAGAAGACCGAGTTCGAGGCCACCGACCTGCGCCCGGAGCACTATTTTTACTGCACTTCCGAGGACGTGAACAAGAACGCCGGCGGTACATTTGATGTTGTCGCAGGCTCGAAAATAGAATATAATAAAGATTACCTGAACACCACTTTGGAGAAGCAGTCCATCGAGTACGATGTGGGCTTCAACACCGTGATCCGGGTGAACTCCACCGCAGACGAGTGCTTCGTTCTGGGCATCAACCGCGAGGTGGACGATCTCATCAATTCCCTGCAGAATGTGGTGGACCTCGAGGACACCAAGGCCCGCATCGAGGCGAAGATCTCCGAGACCTCGGACGCAGGAGAGCTGGAGACGCTGAACAACCAGCTCACCGCAGTGGACAAGGCCCTGACCTATTCCAAGGATGTGTGCCAGCGTCGTTTCGAGAAGGGCATCACCTCCCTCCAGGGCTTCCTGGATGATACCAATCTGGCCATCACCAACGTGGGTACCCGCAGCAGCAAGCTGGCGCTGATCAACAGCCGTCTCCAGAACCAGAAGACCACCTTCGAGACCCTCCGCAGCAACAACGAGGATGCGGATGTCACCGAGGTAGCCATCAACTTAAACAGCGCGGATGTCACCTACCAGGCGGCACTCATGGCAACCAGTAAAGTAATGCAGCAGACATTGCTGAGTTATATCTAAACCGAAGTAGGGTAAAGGAGGACACTATGAAAGTCAACACACGCATTTTCGGCGAAATTGAGATTTCTGAGGAGAAGCTTCTGACATTTCCCGGCGGTATCATCGGTTTCCCCGATCTGACCAGATTTGCCCTGGTTCACGATGAGGAGAAGGGTCCCGATGCCGGTATCCGTTACCTGCTCTCCATCGATGAGCCGATGTTCGCTATGCCCGTTATGGATCCCCTCATCGTATGCCCCGATTATGACCCTCAGGTCAATGACGAGCTGCTTTCTTCCCTGGGTGATCTGACGCCCGAGAACATCATCGTTCTCGTTACCGTCACCGTCCCTTCCGATCTGACCAGAATGAGCGTGAACCTCCAGGGCCCCATCGTCATCAACGCCCAGGAGCACAAGGCTGCGCAGATCATCGTCGAAGGCGACAGCTATGCAGTGAAGTACCCCATCTACGACATCCTGAAGAAGAGAAAGGATGGTGAATAAGATGCTGGCTTTGTCCCGTAAGAAAAATGAAGCCCTGGTGATCAACAACAACATCGAGGTGACTATCCTCGAGATCAAGGGTGACCAGGTCAAGATCGGTATCGCGGCCCCCAAGGAGGTGCCCGTCTACCGCAAGGAAGTCTATCTCCAGATCCAGAACGCCAACAAGGAGGCTACCGATTCCTCCGGAATGGCAGCGCTGAAGGATCTGTTGAGCTGACATGAAAGAATGATCGAGTAGGGGAGGAATCCCCTACTCGATTTGTGTTTAGTAACGAGCCGGATAGGCAACGTCATGCTTGCATGAAAGGCTGCAAATCCGGCGAGTACAGCACACCGAAAGACGAAGTCTTGAGGTGTGGGAGGTGTGGGAGCCGTGGGAGCCGGGGGGCTGCGCAGATGAAACGGAAATCCGAATATTTAAAACTCAAAAAGCGCGTCAGCAGCATCATCGAGGTCGGATACATCGAGGACATCGTCGGAAGGAGCTACGACATCCTGAATCTCGTAGCCATCGCCATCAATCTCCTGGTGGGGATCCTCCTGACCTTTGATGACATTGTGGCTGAGTACGGCACTGCCCTTCTGGTGGTGGAGCGCATCACCGTGGCCTTTTTCGCCCTGGACTATTTTCTGCGGGTATGGACCGCGGATGCCCTGCATCCGGAGCTTCCCAAGGGAAAGGCAATCTTAAAGTACCTGCTGTCCTTCAACGGCATCGTGGATCTGCTGAGCTTCCTGCCCTACTACCTGCCCTTCTTCTTCCCGGCAGGAGCCGTGGCCTTCCGCATGTTCCGCGTCATGCGCATTTTCCGGCTCTTCCGTCTGAACGCCTATTACGACTCCCTCAACGTCATCACCGAGGTCATCGTCAGCAAGGGCAGACAGCTCATTTCCTCCCTCTTCGTCATTCTCATCATGATGCTGGCGTCCAGCCTCTGCATGTACAGCCTGGAGCACCAGGCGCAGCCGGAGGTTTTTGACAATGCCTTTTCCGGGATCTGGTGGGCGGCCAATACGCTGCTGACTGTGGGATACGGCGACATCTATCCCATCACCCCCGGAGGCCGGGTCATGGGCGTCGTCCTCGCCTTCCTGGGCGTGGGCGTGGTAGCCATCCCCACCGGTATCATCAGCGCCGGCTTCGTGGAGCAGTACAGCCGGCTGAAGCAACTGGGAGAAGAGAATGCCGAGCGGAACCTCCGCTTCATCCGCGTGAAGCTGGATGCGGGAGACCCCTGGATCGGCCGCAGGATCAAGGATCTGAAGCTGACCCATGACATCATCGTGGCCATTGTTCGCAGAAACGAGGAAAATATCGTTCCCACCGGCGACCTGGAGCTGCTGGAGGGGGATGAGATGATCCTGGGAGCCGAGAGGCGCCCCGATGGCATGAACGTCATCCTGCGGGAGGTCACTCTGGGCGCTCGTAGCTCCTGGGCCCACACGCAGATCAGGGACCTGGACATTTCCCGCACCACCTACATCATCTCCGTGCGCCGGGAGCACCGGGTCATCGTACCCAGCGGCGACCTGGAGCTCCTGCCCGGCGACGTCCTGCTCCTCTACTCCCGGAAGCACATCCCGGACTCCCATCCCGTGGAGCTGTAGGCAGGATGGTGCTCTGAGTTCCGCCCCGCCTCGTATCCCTGACGCGGCCCGACGCTCACCGGCCCCGCACGCTCCTTACTTGACAGGCATAGCATTAGAAAGTATAATAACACAGCCGTTTTTAGAACCAAATGCAGATAATGGACCGCAAAGCGGTTTATTTATTGTAGAGATTAGAAGGAGGATCAGAGCATATTATGGAAGCAAAAAAGTTTCTTCTTACCTACGAAGGACTGAAGAAGTACGAGGACGAGCTGCACAATCTGAAGGTCGTCAGACGTGAAGAGGTTGCGCAGAAGATCAACGAAGCCCGCGGCCAGGGCGACCTTTCCGAGAACGCCGAGTACGATGCAGCCAGAGACGAGCAGGCCGACATTGAGGCCCGCATTGAAGAGCTGGAGGCGATCCTGAAGAATGCAGAGATCGTGGTAGATGAGGACATCGACGCCAGCAAAGCTAACATTGGATGTACTGTCCGCCTTTTGGATATGGAATACTCCGAGGAGGTCCAGTACGACATCGTAGGCTCCATCGAGGCCAACAGCCTCGAGGACAAGATCTCCAACGAGAGCCCTCTGGGCAGCGCTGTCATCGGTCACAAGATGGGCGACACCGTAGAGGTGGAAGCTCCCGACGGAATCTTCACCTACAAGATCCTGGACATCTGGAAGACCTCCGGCAAGGAAGAAGAGAAGGCTCCCAAGGCTAAGAAGACCTCTTCCAAGAAGACCGAGACCGCTAAGGAAGACACCAAGAAGGCCTCCGAGAAGAAGGAAGAGAAGAAAGCTCCTGCCAAGAAGGAAGAGGCTAAGAAGAGCACCTCCAAGAAGACCGATACCAAGAAGAAATAACAACGATCAAGCATCCGAGCAATCGGCATAGACAAGGATAAAAGCAGTGTCAGAAGCAAATCAGAACAAAAATCAGCAGGAAGCGCCCCAGGACCTGAATCAGCTCCTGAAGGTGCGCCGTGAGAAGCTCGCCGCTCTGCAGGAGGCGGGCAAGGATCCCTTCCGGATCACGAAATTCGACGTGACCCACCACACCGATGAAGTTCGTGCGCTCTATGAAGCTCACGAGGCTGAACTCCTGAAGGATTACGCAGAGCCGCAGATCGCAGAGCCCGCAGAGGGCGCCGACGATGCGACGATCAGCGCATACCGTCAGGCGAAGAAGGAAGCCTACAACAAGCGACGTGAGATCCTGGATGCGGATGCCATCACCGTGGTCATCGCAGGCCGTATGCTCTTTAAGCGCGTTATGGGTAAGGCGTCCTTCGCCAATATCCGTGATCTGAAGGGCGATATCCAGGTCTATGTATCCAAGGATGCCCTGGGCGAGGAATCCTACGCAGATTTCAAGAAGTCCGACATCGGCGACATCTATGGCGTGAAAGGATACATCTTCCGCACCATGACCGGAGAGATCTCCATCCATGCGACAGAAATGACACTCCTGTCAAAGAGCCTGCAGATCCTGCCCGAGAAGTTCCACGGCCTCACCGATACCGACACCCGCTATCGTCAGCGCTATGTGGATCTGATCATGAATCCGGAATCGAAGGAGACCTTCGTCAAGCGCTCCCGCATCATCCACGAGATCCGCAACTTCCTGGATGCGAAGGGCTTCATGGAGGTGGAGACCCCCATGCTGGTCCACAACGCCGGCGGCGCAGCAGCCAGACCCTTCGAGACCCATTACAACTCTCTCGACGAGGATGT
>JAILAF010000080.1 GCA_024681775.1 Lachnospiraceae bacterium | reverse complement strand
CATTGGTAACCGGCAAGGAAGAGCAGCTAAAAAGCCTTGCGAATCAAAGGGATATTCTGTCTGAATACATGGCTGACATTTCTCATCAGCTAAAAACCCCCATAACTTCAATGATGATAATGACAGACCTTCTTGAGAATACTATCCCCGAGAAGCAAGCTGAGTTTGTAAGAAACATCAAATTAGGTGCAATTTGGGGCCTGTCTCAAGGAATCAACCGCCCCAAAGCTCCTTTACCGGTACACTTCGGTCCTCCACAACGAGTGAAAATCTGAAAGATACGGTGAAAGAAACACAACAAAAATATTACGTACATAAACCATTACAGCGGATAACTCTGCTTTTTTTGAAAACGGCTCAAGTGATATCCATTACAACTGTTTTACCCCGGGAAGCTCGGTGGGAAGTTACGGCGGAGGCGAATATGCCAACCCATTGCCACGGCAACAGATGGCAGAGTTGTTTCAAACATCAAGAATAAATGTAGTTGATCATATCTTCATCCGTTGCATTCTGTTCGGCTTCGGAGCCGTTTCGCAGGATCTCCGAGAAGAGACGGATGGTGGCTCCGCCAAAGGAATAGCCGATGAGGGCGAACCGGACGTCATCGAAATCCTTCAGGAGGGCCTTTCCGGTGATAAGTCAAGGCACTTTGTTTTTGGCGGAGACACCGGGTTTTGACCATCCGGGGATTATTGGGGGTCATGTTCGGACAGATGTGGTAAAATAGATCTGTAAAAAATTGGAATTCGTTCCTTTGGAGAACTGCTATGAGTATCGCCCCTCTGGTATTGAACAATTACATTATGGTCGCAGAGCTCTTGGGACTGTGGGTCATGCTGGGCTCTAACGTGCACTTAAAAAAGCGGACCATCACCGCCACCCGGATCGTGATCATCCTGATTTTTGTGGAAGCGATCTGCTGGAGTGTGGAGCGCTACACCAGAGAGATCGGCTATCTGACCTGGACCAGGATCCTGCTGACGCCCACCATCTATCTGCTCCATCCCATCATTATGCTGGGGATCATGGATATGACGGAATCCGTGAAAAAAAACCGGATCCTGCTCTATCTGCCCGTTCTGATCAGTGCACCGCTTTTGTATTCGTCCCAGTGGACCCATCTTTTTTACTGGTTTGACGAAAACAATCTCTATGTCGCCGCGGACAGCATCCTGAAATATTATCCCTATATTCTGTTTTTCCTGTATGTGATCGCTTTTGTGGGCAGTTTTTTTGTCCGCTATGCCCGCTACGGGACGGCGGAGCGGAAAGGGATTCTGATCAGCATCGTGGCCGCTTCGATTGGGGCGCTGCTCCATGTCGTCTTTGATATTTATGCGGACTACAGTACGCTTTTTGCATCCCTTCTGCTGATCTATTATCTATCCCTTTATGTGCTCACCGCCAAGGAGGATCCCCTGACCCACCTGATGAACCGTCAGTGCTACTATGCGGACTCCGAGAACCTGAAGGAGCATATCACTGCGGTGGTTTCCGTGGATATGAACGACCTGAAGAAGATCAACGACACCCAGGGACATGATGTGGGAGATCAGGCGCTGCAGACTGTGGCGGACTGCCTGACCGTGACCCGGCTGAAGAACAAGAAGGTCTATCGCATTGGCGGTGACGAGTATGCCATTTTTTACCTGGGCAGGACCGAGGAACAGGTAAAGAGTGATATCGAACTGATGCGTGCGGCACTGGCCCAGACGCCCTATGTCTGCGCATTCGGATACCGGATGGTGGAAAAAGGAGAGGTGGAGAAGGCGATGATCTCCGCCGATCAAGCGATGTATTCCAACAAAGCGGAACTGAAAAACACCAGGGAGCGTCAGATCGTGGCCTACAAGGAGGCTACCATCCGCGTCATGCACGAAGCGCTGGGCTCCGGCATGTGGGGAATGGAATTCGACGAGGACGGCAATATGTGCTCCGTGGAGTGGAGCCAGGAGTTCCGCAGGATGATCGGTTTTGAGGATGAGAATGACTTTCCCAACACCCTGGAGTCCTGGTCGGATCTGCTCCATCCGGAGGATAAGGAACGGGTGCTGAAAGAATTCCAAGACACCATCGCGGATTATTCCGGCAAAAAGAATTACGACGTGGAATACCGCCTGCACACCAAGTCCGGAGAATGGAGAAAGTACCATGCCATCGGCAGGCTCCTGCGGCGTGATGATGGCTTGCCCCTTTCCTATGTGGGCATGTTCGTGGATATCACGGAATGGAAACCCCAGCCGTTAGCGCAGGAACTGCTTTGATTTGACAATCCTGTCACCGGATGGTAAACTACACTCGATCTTTCCCATGGGGGAGTAGCAGGCGCCGAGGGCGTAGCAAGTCAACATCCTGGCAGAGTTTTGTCTGGCTTGTTTTAAATTGCGAGACTCATGTATAGCGACAGGACTATACATGGAGTGATATGGATCCTTCAGACTCAGGTATGGTTCGGCTATACCTGAGTCTTTTTCTTTTGCAGGCGCTTGTGCTTGCCCGGAAAGAGATCATTACAAGGGAGGAACCATAGGAATGAAGGAAGATTTTTTGGAGATCCGGGATCTGAAGAAGAGCTTCGGCACCGGTGAAGCGCGTCAGGACGTGCTCCGCGGTATGGATTTTACGGTGGGAAAAGGAGAGTTTTGCGTGCTCCTGGGGCCATCCGGTTCCGGTAAATCCACCCTGCTGAATATCATCGGCGGGATCGATACGCCGGATTCCGGATTTGTGAGCATCGGCGGTGACAAGCTGGAGGATATGGACGAGAAGCAGCTCACCCTCTACCGCAGGAAGCATCTGGGATATGTGTTTCAGATGTACAATCTGATCCCGAACCTGAATGTAAAGGAGAACATTGAGGTGGGGGCTTATCTTTCGGATAACCCGCTGGATGTGGAAGAGGTGCTCACTACCCTGGGGCTTCAGGAGCACAAATACAAATACCCCAACCAGCTTTCCGGCGGTCAGCAGCAGAGAGTCTCCATCGGAAGAGCGGTGGTGAAAAATCCGGATATCCTTATGTGTGATGAGCCCACCGGCGCGCTGGACTACAAAACCTCCAAGGAGATCCTGGCGCTGATCGAGGATTGCAATCAAAAATACGGCAGTACCGTCATCATGGTCACCCACAACGAAGCCATCAAGTTCATGGCGGATCATGTGATCAAGCTCAGAGACGGCGTGGTCCGTCACAATGATCGGAATGAGACGAAGATCCCGGCTTCCGAGCTGGAGTGGTAAGGAGGGACATGATGAAAAATCCTTTGATCAAAAGAGTCCCCAGAGAGCTGGTCACCGACTGGCACAAATACCTGGTGATCATCGTGTTCCTGGTCCTGATGATCGGACTGATCTCCGGAATGTATGTGGGGCATGACAGTATGCTGGCTGCGATCCGGGACGGAAGGCAGACCCTGCAGCTGGAGGACGGCTCCTTCGAACTGACGAAAAAAGCGTCTCCGGAGCTGCTGGAAGCCATCGGTAGCGGAGAGATGGCGGATGTGCGGCAGTATTATATCGATAAAGGGATCCGGGAGGCGGATGCGGAAGTGAAGACTGCTCTGGAGGAAGAGCTTGACAGTCGTGTCAGGCAAGCCATCGAGCAAAATGTCCGGACGCAATGTGAAGCTTTCGGGATCACGGAGGAAGATATGATCCTGGCGCAGATCGATGCGGCCATCTCGGAAAATCTGGACAGTGCGAAAGAAGAGGCAAGATCTTCGGAGGAATTCCGGACAGCTTCGGAAGAGGCTTACGAAGAAGCACATAAAGCAGTAAATGACGCCGTGGAGGAGGAATGGGATAAGATCGCGGAGGAATACGGCCTGGAGGAAAGCTTTTCTCCTGTACAGGTGCGTATCTATGAAGATTTTTACCGGGATGAGGCGGAGGATCATGACTTAAACGGCAGCGCTGACGGCACTGTGCGGGTTTTCCGAAGTGACAGTCTCGTGGATCTGGCTTCCTTCAATGCCGGCCGGGCACCGGAGACGGATACGGAGATCGCCATCGACAGGATGCATGCCAGCAATGTTGGCGCGGAGCTGGGAGACCGGATCCTGGTGGGCGGAAAGGAGTTTACCGTCGTCGGGCTCCTGAGCTATGTGCATTATCTGACCCTCCATCAGTCCAACAAGGACCTGATGTTTGATGCCTTCGGCTTTGATGTGGCGATGGTGACGCCGGAAGCTTTTGCGGCGCTTCCTTCCAGAATGCACTACAACTATGCTTTCCAATACGTGACCCAAACGTCGGATAAGGTGGAAAAAGCGGACCGGGCGGAGGATTTCCTGAAGGTGCTGCTCACGCAGACATTGGTGCATGATAACGAGATCGATGACTTTCTGCCGGAGTATCTGCGGCAGGCGACCAATTTCGCACCCTCGGATATCGAGGGGGACACCAGCGCCACCGGGATCCTGTGCTATATCCTCATCGGTGTCATCGCCTTTATCTTTGCCATTACCATCAGCAATACCATCGACAGAGAGGCTTCCGTCATCGGCACCTTGCGGGCCTCCGGATACAGTAAGCGGGAACTGGTGATCCATTACATGTCCCTGCCCCTTATCGTTACGCTGATCGGTGCGGCGCTGGGAAATCTCCTGGGATATACCCTGTTCCGGACGGTTGCGGTGAATCTGTATTACGAGAGTTACAGCCTGCCGAGGTGCAATCCCATCTGGAGCAGCGAAGCGCTGATCAAGACCACTGTCATTCCACTTGTGCTGATGTTCTGTATCAATCTGATCGTCATCATCCGCAAGCTGCAGCTCAGCCCCCTGCGGTTCCTGCGGCATGACCTGTCCCGCTCGAAGCGCACGAAGGCCAGAAGGCTTCCCTCCTGGTCCTTCCTGGGACGGTTCCGTCTGCGGATCCTGTTCCAAAACATGCCCAATTACGCCGTGCTGATCTTTGGCGTCATCTTCATCGAACTGATGATGTGTTTTGCCTTCGGGCTGCCGGATTCCCTGGATCACTACGGAGATATCGCGCATGAAATGGTCTTTGCCCCTTACCAGTATATGCTGATGGGATATAAGGATTCTGACGGAAATGTCATAGAAACTGCCGAGAGCAGCGCGGAACCTTTTGGGTATGAGACCCTGCTCTACCCGAAAGCAAGAAAGGACTCCGTCCGTTCCGGCATGGGCAGCGGAGGCGATGAGGCCGTGACCGTATACGGCATCGTCCCGGACAGCTCCTATGTGGAGATCCCCGAGGATCTGCCGGAGGAACACGGCTATGTCTCTACGGCGTTTCGGGAGAAATTCGGCTTTTCCGAGGGAGACGTGATCATCCTGAAGGCAGAATATGAGAACCGTTCCTACACCTTTACGGTGGACGGTTTCGTGGACTACGACGGTGGTATCGCCCTGTTTCTGAACATGGATGATTTCAATGCGGTCTTTGACAGAAAAAGCGGAGAATTCTCCGGATATTTCTCCCGTGCGGAGATCACGGATATCGAAAAGCAGCAGATCGCCATGGTGATCACGGCGGAGGATATCACCAAGGTCACCAAACAGCTGCAGCATTCCATCGGAGGCATCGTGAACCTCTTCAAATACGTGCTCACGGTCCTGGCGGCAGCGCTGATCTATCTGCTGGCCAAGATCATCATCGAGCGGAATGAGCGTGCCATCTCCATGGTGAAGATCCTGGGATTCCAGAACCGTGAGATCGGGTCCCTCTACATCCTTCCCACCGCGCTTGTGGTGGTTTTGTGCACGGGCGCAGGATTTGTGGCAGGCTATATTTTGATGAAGTGGATCTTCCGGATCTTCATGCTACAGATGGACGGGTATTTCGCGTTCTTCATGCGGCCCTCTTCCTGCCTGCTTTCCATGGTCTACCTCCTCATCGGGTATCTGGCGGTCTCCGCAGTGGACTTTCTCCGGATCCGCAGGATTCCTCTGGACGTGGCGCTGAAAAATATGGATTGAACCCGGCGTTTAATGACAGAGAAATAGATCTGTGATATCCTTCTAACGTAAAACAAAACAGCGCAAAAAGGATCTTGACGGAAGGAGAACAGAGAAATGGAAAAAATGACTTCGGCCTGTGCAAACAAGATTTTAAAAAGACTGAATGATGACAAACTCTACCTGCAGAACAAAGAGCAGGAAGGATGTATCTATGTCGCATCCCTGGATGAGGAACCCGTGATCCCCGAATACAACTACGCCGAGGTGGCGGCCGCCATCGAGGAGATCGATGCGAAGGTCGTGAAGATCAAGCACGCCATCAACGTGAGCAACTGCACCAACTCCATCGATGTGGCCGGAAAGCGTATGACCATCGATGAGGTCCTGGTGGCGATGGCGCAGTTGAGCAAGCGCAGGGCATTCCTGGACGGGATGCGCAAGCGCCAGCCCAAGACCAGGGTGAGCAGCGGGTATTTTTCTTCCCGCAAGACGGCGCCCGAGTACCAGTACATCAATTACGATATGGAGCTCGTCAAAAAGGAGTACGACCGGATCGACGCCGAGATCACGGCGATGCAGATCGGCCTGGACAAGTACAATCAAACCGTAGAGTTTGATGTAGACATCTGATCTGTCCGGTCTCCGGGGCGCAAGGAGCGCCCCGGCAGTGTCC
>JAILAF010000011.1 GCA_024681775.1 Lachnospiraceae bacterium | reverse complement strand
TCCAAATTTGGAGGGTCGTATTTGTAGCATATCTTGTATTTTAAATACAACCTTCTTCAAAATATTAATCAGTTTGATACCACAGCATCATGTTCATGGATTCATTATAGCATGATGTGACAGTTCGTACCAACGGTTTTTCTTGTTCATCCGGACAGCCGGTCAAAATGCTTTTGGGCAGTTTTTCTGTTGGTAGTAATGCGCATTCGCGCGTGGGACAGCCTCTTTTTTTTACAGGAGGAGTCCCTCCCCGCAAGACTCTGCGAAGAGGGCGCTATGAAGGAATTAAGCAAGTTTTTCTATGGCAGCCTCCATGATATCCAGCCCTGCCTCCAGCTGCTCATCGGTGATGACCAGAGGAGCCAGGAAGCGGATCACGTTGCCGTAGGTGCCGGCATTTTCTATGAGGAGGCCATGGGATGCGCACTCCGCGATCAGCTTCCCGACGAATTCCGTCGCCGGAGCCTTGGTTTCCCGATCGGTGACAAACTCAATGCCCACCATTGCGCCGAGGCCACGCACATCACCCACGATATCGTATTTCTCCTGCCACTTCCGGTATCTCGCCTTTACTTTCTCTCCCAGCTCTGCGGAGCGCTCACACAGATGATCCCGCTCAATGATCTCCAGAACCTTCAGTCCGGCCGCACAGGCCAGGGCGTTACCGCCGTAGGTGCCGCCGATGACGCCGCCGGGAACCGCATCCATGATCTCCGCTCTGGCGATGATGGCGGACAGAGGCACGCCTCCTGCAATGGATTTGGCGGTGGTGATGATGTCCGGGGCGCAGCCTGCCTCTGCCCAATAGCAGCTGGCAAAGAGCTTCCCGGTGCGGCCGAAGCCGCTCTGCACCTCATCCGCCATCAGCAGGATGCCGTGATCGTCGCAGATCTTCCGGACTGCCTTCACCCAGGCGATGGGAGCGGGGATGAAGCCGCCCTCGCCCTGCAGGGGCTCCACCACAATGGCAGCCACCTTGTCCGCAGGGGAGCACTCCTCAAAGACAGTCTCCAGCTTCTCCACGTAATAATCGATGGCCTCCGCCTCACTCATGTGTCCGGGCGCACGATACAGGTAGGGGAATTCCGCGCGGTACACGCCGTCGGGGAAGGGGCCCATACCCTTGGCGTAGGCTTTCTTCGAGGTCATGGCCATGGTCAGCATGGTCCTGCCGTGAAAGGCACCGGAAAAGACGATGATGTTGGGTCTGCCGGTAAAGGCCTTGGCCACCTTGACACCGTTCTCGTCCGCTTCCGCACCGCTGTTGGCAAAGAAGGTCTTCTTTTTCTCACCCCTTACCGGCACCAGAGCGTTCAGACGCTCCGCCAGTGCCACATATCCCTCGTGCGTCACGATGTTGAACATGCCGTGGAAATAGCGCTCTGCCTGAGCCTGCACCGCTTCCACCACCTCGGGATGGGCGTGGCCCACGTTCAGGACACCGACGCCGCCTACGAAATCCAGGAAACGGTTCCCGTCCACATCCTCGATGATGGCACCCTGGGCGTGATCCATGACGCAGGGGTACACACAACGGATGGCACCTGGAACGGCCGCTCCTCTCCTTTCGATGATCTCCTTTGCCTTGGGGCCCGGCAGGGTCTCCGTAATGATCCTTGGTAATTCGTCTCTGAGCATCATGATACTGTCCTCCTCGTTTTCGCCTTACAGCGCTTTATAGTAGAGCTCGCAGATCTCTTCTTTCGTAAATACCTTCGGATGGGCCGCCATGGCGGGGGCCGATACCTTCAGGCAGTTTTCCGTCATCCAGTCAATGTCGGCTTCGGTGATGCCCTCTTTTGAAAGGGTAGTTTTCAGACCGATGTCCTCCAGCAGCGCATTCAGCTGCTCCGTAAAGTCCGCAGGGCCCGTGCCACCCAGGATCCGGGAGATATCCCCGAATTTGTCGGGCGCATACACCACGGATTCCCGGTAGATCACGGGCGCCAGGGCCGCCAGGCCCCTTCCGTGGACAATGTTTTTCAGTCCGCTGGCGGGATGTTCCATCCCGTGGGGGGCTGCTACTCCTGCAGTGTTGATACACATGCCGCCCAGGGTGCTTCCCAGGGTCACAGCGCTCCAGGCGTCCAGATCAGCGTGGTCCCGGAGGGCAGGCCGGATGTACTCCGCCAGAAGCCGCATACCGTACAGTGCCTGCATCTCCACCAGGGGCTGGATGGTGCGGGACAGGTAGGCTTCCATGTTATGACAGAGGGCGTCGAACATAACCGAAGCCGCCACAGGAGCCGGCATGGTGGTCATGAGCGCCGGATCGATGATGGACGCCTTAGGGACACTCACCATATTCCGCAGGGATTTTTTATCTCCGGTGGTGGGATCCGTCAGCACCGCAAAGCAGTTCCCTTCACTGCCGGTGCCGCAGGTGGTAGGCACTGCGATAAGAGGCAGGGCCCGCTCACCCGTCTTCCGTCCGTAGATGTAATCGAAAATGTCTCCCTCATTGAAAAAGGCGAAGGCGATGGCTTTGGCACAGTCGATGATACTGCCGCCGCCCAGGGCCACCACCACATCCGCGCCGAACGCCTTTGCTGCCGCGACGCCCTCGGTGACGGTATCCGTGATGGGATTCGGCGTCACCTTGTCAAAGACGCGGGCTGCCACCCCCGCCTCGGTCAGGAGCCCCAGAGCCCTGTCCAGGAGGCCGGTGCGTTTAGTGCTTCCCTGCCCCGTGACCAGCAGTGCTTTGGTGCCGTATTTGGCGGTCTCCTTTCCCAGGAGCTCCGCCTTTCCCACACCAAAGAGCAGATTCACGGGCAGATGATAGTTAAATTCCATACTCATATGAGATCACCTCATTTCGCATGATTTCATTCAATCCCGGTGTGCTTTCCTCAGGTCAGTTTGCCCAGGACAAAGTCCGCCACCTTCAGCGTCCTGCTGATGTCCTCCTCGGTATGCGCCACGGAGAGGTACTCTCTTCCCCGCTCATCCGTGAGTCGTACGCCATAGGCTTCCATCTCCTGCACGAAGCGCTCATAGAAGGCCACGTCCGCCACCTCCAGCCACTCCCGGAAATCATGTACATCATGATCAAATCCGAAGTACAGGATGAAGATTCCACCGATGTGTCTGGTGTAGATCTTCAGATTGTATTTTTCCGCCAGCACCCGGAAGCCGTCACAGAGGAGCTTCCCCAGATGATCCAGGTGTTCATAGACGCCGGGCTTGCTGAGGGCGTCCATGGTAGCCAGGGCCGCTGCCACGCACAGGGGATTGGCGTTGAAAGTACCTGCCGCATGGATGCCGCATCCCAGGATCTCCTTTTTCCCCGCGACCACAGAGATGGGATAGCCGCTGCCCACCGCCTTGGCAAAGGTGGACAGATCCGGCGTCACGCCGTAGTATTGCTGGGCACCGCCCAGGGCTGTCCGGAATCCCGTGATCACCTCGTCAAAGATCAGCAATGCGCCGTACTGGGTCGTCAGCTCCCGCAGGCCCTCCAGATAATAGGGCAGGGGCAGAATGGGCCCGGAATCGCACATGATGGGCTCCGTGATCACGGCAGCTATCTCGTCTCCCTGCTCCTGCAGGGTTTTCTCCAGGATCTCCAGGTCGTTCCAGGGCAGGACGATGAGATCGTCTGCAGAGGAAAGGCGCTGCCCCTTGGAATGGATGATCTTGTTGGGATGCTCCCGGTCCCCCAGCTCCTCCACGGAGTTTGCGGTGATGGTGATCTTCTCCTCATCGGACCAGCCATGATACTGGCCCTCGAATTTGATGATCTTGTATCTTCCGGTGTAGGCTCTGGCCAGGCGCAGGGCATACATCACTGCCTCGGTGCCGGAATTCTGGAATACCACCTGCTCTGCGGAGGGAATGATCTCCGTCAGGCGTTTTCCCAGGGCCCCCAAGGTTCTGGTGGGGGCGGAAAAATGGGTACCGAACTTCAGCTGTTCCGTCACCGCCCGGTCCACCTCCTCGGGACAATATCCCAGGAGCATGGGACCGAAGCCTGCCACATAATCGATGTATTCGTTGCCGTCCACGTCATAGAGCTTCGACCCCTTGCCGCGGATCATACAGATGGGATAGTCCTGATATTTGGCCCGGTGAAAATAGCTCCCCACACCGTCGGTGACATATTCCTTCGTTTCCTCATACAAGGCTTTTGAATTTACGGTACGTAATCGTTCCATGGGCGCCCTCCTGTCCTGTTTTGCAAAATGCTCCCTGCCACGGGTGCCGCAGCAGAGAGCATCTGTGGAATGGTTCTTTACTTTTTGTTTGCGGTCTTGCCTTCCTCGACGCCGACGTAGTAGTCCTCGTTCAGACCGAAGTCCTTCAGGATCTGCAGGAGGGTGCCGTCTTCCTTCATACCGTTCAGGACAGCGTTGAACTCCTCCAGGAATGCCTTGTCCTCAAAGCGGACCGCCGCGCCGATCCTGCCGGAAGCCTCTGCCTCGTAGGGGCTCAGCATCTCCAGATCCAGGTTCGAATCCGTGGACAGGGTGTAGGCCAGCACGATACCGTCGGTGACTGCCGCGTCTACCTTGCCGGTGTTGACTGCGGTCATGAGGGTTGCCTGGTTCTCATATCCCACCAGTTCCTTGATCTTACCCTCAGCGAGCCACTGCTCTGCGGTCTCGTAGAAAGCGGTGCCGGGCTGTGCGCCCATGGAAGCGCCTGCCAGGGACTCCTTGGTGGTAAATTCGGAACCCTTCTTTACCACGACTGCCTCGCCTTCCTGATACCAAACGTCGGTAAAGAGTGCCACATCCAGGCGCTCATCCTTGATGTACATAGCGTCCACCACCATGTCAACGCTGTTGTTGTTCAGCTCTACCAGCATGTTGGAAAAGTCGATGACCTTCATCTGGATCTCCGGGATGCCCAGTCGCTTACAGGCCTCGGTAAAGATCAGAATGTCGATGCCGGCCAGTTCGCCGGTCTCAATGTCCTGATAGCACAAGGGGGCATCGTTGGAAGAGGCGATGGTGATGTAGCCCTTCTCCTTGATGGACTGCAACAGTGCGGATTCTCCACTGCCATCCGCGGTGTCTGCGGGTGCCTCAGTGCTCTCCGCAGGTGCGGGTGCTGCCGTCGTGGTTGCCGGGGTTCCCGATTCGCTCCCGCAGCCTGCCAGGCTCATAAGCATTGCGCCACAAAGTAATGCTGCCAAAATCCTCTTTTTCATAATGTTCTCCTCGCTTTCTTAAGCATTTGCTATATGGTCATGGATCTCATAATAGCCGTCATGATTTTCTCCTGTGCTTGATCCGCTTCTCCAGCACCACGGATACTCTGGACAGGGGAACCGACACCACCAGATACACCAGTGCCAGTAAGGTATAGGCCTCCACCGTCAGGAAGGTTTGGGAGGCGAAGGTCTTGGTCCGGAGCAGGAGCTCCTGCACCGAGATCATTGCCAGCAGGGACGTGTCCTTGATCATCATCACCAGGTAGTTGCCAAAGACCGGAATGGAATTCCGCAGGGCCGGCGGGATGATGAATTTAAAGAGCACCTGCCGCTCCGAATACCCCAGAGCCAGTCCCGCTTCCCGCTGACCGGGATCGATAGAGACGATGGCCGACCGGATCACCTCCGACATGTAGCAGCCGTAGTTGATCCCAAAACCGATGATACCGGCGGTAACGGGCTTGATCTGGATTCCTGTCTTTACCCCGAAAAGCAGGAAAAAGGCATCCAGCAACATGGGGATCACGTAGTAAATATAGAAAAACTGCACCAGGAGCGGGGTTCCGCGGATCAACTCCACGAAGAGCACCAGGATCCTGTTTAAGGGCCTGTTTTTGCTCATCCTGCCAATGGCCAGCACGAGGCTGATGAGGAGCGAAGCCAGGAACCCGAAAACGGTTACATAGACCACTACGCCGATACCCTGCAACAGGCTGGGGCCCAGGGTAGAAAATGTTTTTTGCCAATACAGTGTCATGACCCTTCCCTCCCTATTTGTTCAGAACTCTGGACAGGAACGCCTTCGTCCGCTCATTCTTCGGTTTGGTGAAGATCACATCCGGGGAGCCGTCCTCCACCACGTAGCCTTCATCCATGAAGATGACCCGGTCCGCCACCTCTCTGGCAAAGCCCATCTCGTGGGTGACCACGATCATGGTCATACCCTCTCTTGCCAGTTTTTTCATGACCTCCAGCACATCTCCCACCAGCTCGGGATCCAGAGCGGAGGTGGGTTCATCGAAAAGAAGCATCTCCGGATCCATGGCCAGGGCTCTGGCGATGGCCACCCGCTGCTGCTGCCCGCCGGAGAGGGTATCGGGGTAAGCTTCCGCTTTGTCCCGCATGCCCACCTTTCCCAGGAGGTCCAGTGCCTTTTCTCTGGCCGCCGCTTTGTCCATTTTGTTCAGCTGCACCGGCGCCATCATCACATTTTCCAATACGGTGTGGAGCTGGAAGAGGTTGAACCTCTGAAAGACCATCCCCACCCGCTTGCGGTAGCCGGTGACCTTTTTCCCCAGGGCAGTGATGTCATCCCCCTGATAGAGGATCTGACCGCCGGAAGGCGTTTCCAGGAGGTTCAGGCAGCGGAGCATGGTGCTTTTACCGGAACCGGAGGGTCCGATGATCACCACCACCTGACCTTTTTCCACTTCGATATTGATGTCTCTGAGCACCTGCAGGTCCCCGAAGGATTTGGAGAGATTTTTGATCTGAAGCATTGCCATAGGGTCTTCCTCCCTGACTATCCCGGTTTTTTCTAAAAAAATACGGAGCCTATCCTATGTGGGATAGACTCCATTGCCTGTTCTTACATAAATTTTTTACGGACCAGATCTGCCAGCAACTCTGCCGTCCCCTCCACCCCCAGGAGACTGGAGTTGATGAAGAGATCCTTGTATCGCATGTCGTTTATGGCGTAGCCGGCGTAATGCTTGTGGTAGCTTGCCCTGGCCTTGTCCACGTCGACGATCATCTTCCGGGCTTCCTGCTCTTTCATGTTCAGCAGCTCCACACAGTTTCGGAGCTTGTCCTCGAAGGATGCGTAGATGTAAACGTGAAAGGCGTTTTCCATGTTTTTCAGGATGTAATCGGAGCACCGACCGACGATGATACAGGACTCTTTTTCCACCAGCTGGTTGATGATCTTCTGCTGGGTGATGAAGATGTTGTCCTGGGTTTCGCTGGTGCCCATGCCCAGGGGGTATTTCATGTTGAAGAACGCCGTCTTTGCCGATTCTTCCTGTTCGGATACGAGGGAGAGGGGAAGGTTCATCTTCTTTGCTGTCTCTTCCACGATGTCCCGGTCATAGCATTCGATCCCCAGAAGCGCCGCAGCCTTCTTCGCGATGGGACGACCCATACTGCCGAACTCTCTTGTGATGGTGACCGCATATTTCTCTGTCATATCGTTGCCCCCCTTCCTGATTTACTTACAGTGTAAAGAATCCGAAGAGCGGATACAATGGATGTGGGGCTAAGATTCTTTGTGCAGGTGCACAAAACCTTTTTGGGTGCTCGTAAGGGATCATTTGAAAAAAGCGCGAAGCTTACAGGATCTCATCTGCCAGGAGGCCTAGATGCACCTTCAGCCGGTCATTCCAGTCATCCAGATGGAGCCCCATGATTTTCTCCGCTTTGGCCAGCTGATAGTGGATGGTGTTACGATGCACGAAGGACTCCTCCGCCAGATCCCGGATACTGCCGCTATGGGCAAAATACTGGCGCACCAGTTCCAGAAGCTGGGTCCCGTTCATGGCATCATAATGCTTCAGCCGCCCTACCGCGCTCTCGTGATAATCCTTCAGGACATTCATGTCGCTGACGGACAGCAGGAGCTTGTAGGTCTCCAGGTTCTCGTAGTAGGCGATCCGAAGTTGCCGGTTTCTCGCAAGCTGCAGCAAAATGGGCGCCCGCTCAAAGTACCGGATCAGCTGCTCAAAATCGCTGGTGGCGGGATTGACGCCGCAATAAAGCTTGTAGCCGTAGTGAAGCTCCAGGCTGTTCAGCTCTCTGGCAAACAGCTTGATCTCGCCGGGATTGTAATTGGCCGGCACCGCGTAGACGATGTCCTTGTTGCGAAAGAGGATGTAATGCTCATTGATATTGTTGAGGGCATTTTCCAGCAGATCCCGGAGGTCCTCCAGTACTGCCTCGTATTTATCCTCCGTACCATCCGCAATCCTGCAGGCAAAAAGCTGAAAGACGGTATTGCGATCAAACCCGTGGCGGCTCAGGAGATTCCGGCTTTCCTCCAGCTTTGCGGGGAACATCATCCCGTCCAGGAAGGCTTCCGCCACATCCTCCTCCTCGCTCTCATCCAGGACGATGCGCTTGCACACATCGTGGGAAAACTCCACCAGGCGCACTTCCCAGGGCAGAGTAAAGAGAGGGAGTCGCTCCTCTTCGCACATAGCGATCACATCCTCCGGAACTGCACTGATGTAGGGGCCCAGATTGATGACGAGGCCTGAGACTTTTTGTCCTTTCAGTCCCATCACCAGCGCCCGCAGATCGTCCAGGCTTTCGTTCCGGATACCGGTGGTAACCACCAGCTCCCTTCGCTTCAGGAAGGGCACCAGTTCCGCAGTCTCCACCATGTGTACCCAGGAGACGGTGGCTTTGATGCCGGAGCCTCCCGCCAGTAGTTCCATGGAGTATTTTTCTTTGAGTGTCAGATAGACCTGATCCAATGTGTATGCCATACGCGCTCCTCCCCGGGGACGTCCCCCATTTGCACGATATATCCGAAAAAGAAAAAAGATGCCCGGGAAATGATCCTGAGCATCTTTGCTTACGATATGTAATTCAGAATTTCTTTAACTATTCAACCGTTACACTCTTCGCGAGGTTTCTGGGCTTATCCACATCCAGTCCCTTGGCGACACTAACGTAGTACCCCAGCAGCTGCAGCGGTACGACGGCCAGACTGGCTGCGAAGTGAGGATCCACTCTGGGGATGTAGGTGACGAAGTTCACCGTATCCTCCACCTCGTATTTTCCGTAAGGAGCCACTGCGCAGAGGTATGCGCCTCTGGCTTTGCACTCCACCATGTTGGATACGGTCTTCTCATAGAGCTCGTCCTGGGTGAGGATGCCGATGACCAGGGTGCCGTCCTCGATGAGACTGATGGTACCGTGCTTGAGCTCGCCTGCTGCGTAGGCTTCGGAGTGGATGTAGCTGATCTCCTTGAGCTTCAGGCTTCCCTCCAGGCTGATGGCGTAGTCGATGCCTCTGCCGATGAAGAAGACGTCCTTCGCACCCGCGTATTTTGCTGCGAACCACTGGAGGCGCTCTCTGTCGCCCAGGATCTTCTCGATCTTGTCTGGCAGGCTCTGGAGCTCCTCGATGTAGGGCTTTTCCTCGATGCCCTGCAGGACACTGCCGAACTTCACTGCCAGGCAGTACATGGCGATGAGCTGTGCGGAATAAGCCTTGGTGGTTGCCACGGAAATCTCGGGACCGGCCAGGGTGTAGAAGACGCTGTCTGCCTCTCTGGCGATGCTGCTGCCCACCACGTTGACCACGGCGAGAGTACGGATGCCGCGCTCTTTCGCCAGTCTCAGGGCTGCCAGAGAATCTGCAGTTTCGCCGGACTGGCTGATGACGATCACCAGGGTCTTGGGATCCAGGATGGGGTTACGATAACGGAACTCGCTGGCCAGATCCACGGATACGGGCACCTTCGCCAGATCCTCGATGACGTAGCGGGCCACCATGCCCACATGCCATGCGGAACCGCAGGCCACGAT
>JAILAF010000066.1 GCA_024681775.1 Lachnospiraceae bacterium | reverse complement strand
GACCTACTTCGGCGAGCACATCGCCGCCGATGCCGGCCTGGACCCTGCCACCTTCCGCAAGGAGTGGCATGCCACAGAACATGACAGAAGCGTCGGAAAATACACCATCGAAGAGGCGCTGACCATCGTTTTCAAAAATCTCGGTGTCTACTCCGAGGACCTGGTGGCCCTGACAGCAGGGAAACGCCTGGAGTCCCTCAGTGACACCTTCTCATCCATTCCGCAGGCATCCATACAGCTCCTGCAGGATCTAAAGGCCCGCGGCATCCGCATCGGCCTCATCACCAACACCTTCTCCGATGAAGCAAAATGCATCCGGGAGAGCGCGCTCTTCCCATACTTTGATGTGGCTCTGATCTCCTATGAACAGGGCATCTGCAAGCCAGACCTCCAGCTCTACCGCGACATGTGCGACCGCCTGCAGGTACCCCCGGAGGAAGTCCTCTACGTGGGGGACGGGGGCTCCCGTGAGCTCTACGCCGCGCGGGAAGCAGGCATGCATCCTCTGCAGTGTCACTGGTTCCGCCCCATGGCTTATGAACCCCACATCCCCTGTCCCGTGCTGGAGGAATTTGACCAAGTGCATCGGCAGGAGGAAGTACTGGAATATCTGAAGGAGGAAGGACGATGATCACCTATCGAAAGCTAACCACAGAGGATCTGGACACCTTTATCTCCATGCGGATCCACCAGCTCCGTGAGGAGGGGGCCAAGGAAGATATCGACCTCGCGCCAAACTTGCAGGACTATTACAGACGCCATATGGCTGACGGCACCTTCGTCTCCTGGCTCGCCCTGGACGGAGACCGGATCGTGGGCACCAGCGGTATGTCCTTCGTGGAAAAGCCGCCCTACTTCGGCTGCCCCACCGGCCGGATCGGCCTCCTGTCCAGCATGTTCACCGATCCCACCTATCGCCGCAAGGGCATCGCCAAAGAGCTGCTCTCCCGCGTAGTAGAGGAAGCGCGGAGCTACGGCTGCGGCACCGTCCAGATCACCGCCTCCGATATGGGCGTCCTGCTCTATACGGACTACGGGTTCGTGAAAAACGGGAATTTCATGCAGTATAAACTGTAATAGAGGGAGGACATTCCATGAAGACACTCGTGGTCTACTATTCCCTGGAGGGGAATACCGAATACGTAGCAAACATCATCAAAGAAAAAACCGGTGCAGACACCTTACGCCTCGTGCCGAAGAAAGCCTATGCCGACAAGGGCTTCGCCAAATTCTTCTGGGGTGGTAAGAGCGCCGTCATGGCAGAAAAGCCCGCACTGGAGGACATAACCGTAGACCTTTCCGCCTATGATCAGATCGTCCTGGGCTTCCCTGTCTGGGCCGGCACCTTTGCTCCACCTCTTCGCACCTTTGTCGAAGACAACGCAGCAGCTCTCAAGGGCAAGCACCTTTCTACCTACGCCTGCCAGGGCGGCAGTGGCGCCGAGAAGGCCTTTGTTAAGCTGTCTAAGACTCTGGGAATCGAAAGCTTTGAGCATACCGCAATCTTTAACGATCCCAAGGCCAGGCCCGAGGAGGGGAAGGATGCGCAGATTGAGGAGTTTTGTAAGGCATTGGTAGATTGAGTGGTATTTTTCGGACTACGTGTGTGAGATAAATTATCATGTGTATGGAGTGCTGACATAATGATCGTTTATGATGGTTTGAAAACGGATTTTCTTTCCAGTTGCGAGCAGGATACGATCGCGATCGAAATCGAGGAAAACATCCTGACGAAACTGGGAAAGCATACACCAAAGGCAGAATTCCGCTCCTGGGAGAATTCGCTGAACTATATGTATAAGGTCCTGAACGATGATGCAATCCCATCTGATGCCGGGATTGCGATTGAGTTCAATATCCCGCAGACTTCCAAACGCGTGGACTTCATGATCTCCGGTTATGGAGAAGCAGATGACCCGGGTATGGTTATCGTAGAACTGAAGCAATGGGAATCACTGACGGAAGTTCCAGGAACTGATGCGTTGGTGGAAACCTTCGTCGGCGGAGGGAATCACCGGGTGGTTCATCCGTCATATCAGGCCTGGTCTTACGCACAGCTCATCATGGATTATAACCAGGAAGTTCAGGATCGAAAGATCCATCTTTCTCCTTGTGCGTGTCTGCATAATTATATCCGTCATGCTGATGATCCTCTGGATGCAGCGCAGTATAAGCCCTATCTGGAGGAGGCTCCCGCCTATACCAA
>JAILAF010000042.1 GCA_024681775.1 Lachnospiraceae bacterium | reverse complement strand
GACAACCGCCTAAGCGATTGTCCTTTCTGATCAGCGAACGACTTCTTTGACCTTAGCGGCCTTACCGGTGCGCTCACGCAGGTAGTTCAGCTTTGCTCTGCGTACCTTACCTCTGCGGACTACTTCGATCTTCTCAACATTGGGAGAATGAAGGGGCCAGGTCTTCTCAACGCCGACACCGCCGGAAGTCTTTCTGACGGTGAAGGTCTCGCGGTTGGAGCCGCCCTGTCTCTTGAGAACGGTTCCCTCAAAGATCTGGACTCTCTCGCGGTTACCCTCTTTGATCTTACCGTAAACCTTAACGGTATCGCCTACGTTGAACTCAGGCACTTCCGCTTTCTTCTGCTCGGCTTCGATCTCCTTGATAATGTCATTCATTGTAATAACTCCTTTCCAAAGGATGTTCTTAATACCACTCCGGTAACAGAGGACCATCTGTCTATCAGTGCAACATTAGTAATATACTATGTAAACGTGCTGATTGCAAGCACTTTTTTCCAAAACTTCCGTAAACTGCGGACTTTTTTCATAAAATCCTGCAAGATCACAGCAAAATGCGAAGTACAGGGGCTTCGGAAGGGTAAAAACGAAGGGAATCCGTCAAATCGGAAGATGCTCCCTCCGGAAAATATACCCAGGGGAACTCTCCTGCGCGGAAGGCTTCATTGGCCTTGAAAACCAGTGCTTTCTTCTCCTCCGGATCCGCATGTCTGGGCATGGGCAGGGGGCTTTTCTCCGTATAGACGTAAAACCTGCCGAATTCGGCGCGGTCTGCCATCTCCCGGGAAAGCAAAGTAAAGAGATCTGCATCCGCATACAGTACGGTTCCTGCAGCCAGAGAACAGAGGCGCTCCCGCAAGTCCTCCGGGGCAGATGCCCGTTCCTGATCATTGACTGAAAGGGCAGTCAGAAAGGCTTCCTTCCGGTCCTTCCCGGTGACAAGGAGCAGGTCGGCATCGTCATACAGCACCCGTTCCTTCCCGGTCTGAAAGAGATTGACCACTGGGGCGTGCAGTTTTTTGCGCGCAAGAAGCTTTTGGATCCGGCCGGTGCGATACAGGTATTTCTCATAGAGATCGGGACGTTTTTCCTTTGTGATCTCGATTGACCGATCCAGTCGCCAGCTTTCGATCTTCTCGTGGTCTCCTGTCAGCAGCACTTCCGGTACCGCTTTGCCATGCCATACCTCAGGCTTGGTGTATTGGGGGTATTCCAGCAGGTCCTTGTGAAAGCTTTCGATCTCGGAGCTTGCTTCATTCCCCAGGACCCCGGGCAGTAGCCTTGCGATGGCATCGATCATGATCATGGCAGGAAGCTCGCCCCCTGTCAGGACATAATCTCCCACGGACACCCGGTCAGTGATGCATTTGTCCAGGACTCTTTCATCCACACCTTCGTAATGACCGCACAGGAAGATCAGCTCCTCCTCCTGAGAAAGCTCTTCTGCCATGTCCTGGGTAAAAGGCTTTCCCTGGGGCGTCAGGTAGATCGTCCGCACTTTCCGGTCACCACGCAGGTCCGTAATGGCGTCATAGACGCACTGAGGACGGATCAGGAGCCCCGCACCGCCGCCATAGGTGGAATCGTCCACCTTACCGTGTTTGTTCCCGGAATAATCCCTCAGATAGACGGGGTTGATCTCCAGATATTCATTTTTGACGGCTCTCCCGAGGATGCTGCTCCCCGCAATGGATGCGATGAGCTCCGGGAAAAGCGTGATCACGGAAAATTTCATGCTTCATCCAGGAGTCCGGGCAGGAGGTGCACCTTCATCAGGCCTGCCTCCACGTCGACGGACAAAATACATTCATGAATGGCGGGGATCAGCACTTCTCCCCCATCCGGCATTGCAACGATATACACATCATTGGCGCCTGTGGGAAGTACCTCTTTTAAGGTCCCCAGTTCTTTTTCTTCATCGGTGATGACCTTCATGCCCAGGAGATCTGCGATAAAGTACTCATCCTTCTTCAGAGGCACAGCGTCCTTGCGTGCTACATAGATCCCGCACTGGCGATAGTTTTTCACTTCTTCCGGCGCATCGATCCCCTTGAGTTTCACGAGCACCTGATCTGCGCTTACCCTGGCGCTTTCCACGTCCCGCAGCTGCATCTGTCCCTTGATCTCCAGATAGGCGCTTTTCAGCTTTTTAAATCGGGCGGGATCGTCGGTGGTGGGGTAGACCTTCATCTCCCCTTTGACGCCGTGGGATGCGGTAATGATACCGATCTTCAAATACTCTTCCATACAGTTTTCCCTGTGGATTCCGGCGGGCACATAACTTTGCCGGAACAAACAAAAAGGAGGACGCCCCGCCGGGAGTCCTCCATCGAGGTTCTTCTTTCCGGATCACTTATCCAGAATATCTACATCTACTCTGATATTGTCTTTCATGGATGCAGCCTTTACAACAGAACGGATGGACTTTGCGATCCTGCCCTGTTTGCCGATGACCTTGCCCATGTCGGAAGGAGCGACCCGAAGCTCAATAACAAGATTCCTGCCCTCTCCACGCTGGGTAACCTCTACCTCTTCGGGATGGTCTACAAGAGCCTTGGCGATTACTTCAACAAGTTCTCTCAAAATTGGCCTCCTTTATTGTCAGAGGTATCCTTACTTCTGGATACCGGCGATCTTGAAAAGCTTTCCGACCACTTCCGTGGGCTGTGCGCCGTTTGCAAGCCACTTCTTGGCTGCTTCCTCGTCTACGTTGAAGGTGGAAGGATCGGTGGAAGGATCGTAGGTGCCGATCTCCTCGATAAACTTACCGTCTCTGGGAGAACGGGAATCTGCTACGATGATGCGGTACATAGGAGCCTTCTTCTGACCCATCCTTCTCAATCTGATCTTTACTGCCATGTTTCTTTTCCTCCGTAAAAAAATATAAAAATATTTGTTTCTATGATCAGGCGACCGTAGGTCTCCAAATCTGCGTTAAAAAGGGAACTTCGGGCCTCTTCCCATGGGAAATCCGCCCATTCCGCCGAAGAGTCCGCCGCGGCGCTTTCCTCCGCCCATCTGCTTCATCATCTTCTGGCTCTGTTCAAACTGCTTGATGAAACGGTTCACCTCCGCGATATCCAGGCCGCAGCCCACAGCGATACGGTGTTTCCTCCGGGGATTTAAGAGCTTCGGATTCCGCCGCTCCTCCGGTGTCATGGACAGCACGATGGCCTCCATGTGTTTCATCTTCTTCTCATCCACCTGAGACTCTAAGTCCGCGGCATTGATCCCCATGCCGGGCATCATCTTCAGGATCCCCGCGAGGCCGCCCATGTTCTGCATCTGGCGCATGCTCTCGAGATAATCCTCAAAGTCGAACTTACCCTTCTTCATGCGGGACATCATGTCCCTGCCCTTGTCCTCGTCAATATCGATGGATTCCTGGGCCTTCTCGATGAGGGTGAGGACATCGCCCATTCCCAGGATCCTGCCGGCCATACGGTCGGGATAAAAGGGCTCCAGATCCGTGAGCTTCTCCCCCATACCCACATAGAGTACCGGGCATCCTGTGACGGCCCTGACGGAAAGTGCCGCACCGCCTCTGGCGTCGCCGTCCAGCTTGGAAAGGATGACCCCGTCGATGCCGATCTGTTCCTTGAACTCCTCGGCCACATTCACGGCGTCCTGACCGGTCATGGCATCCACCACAAGGATGGTCTGATGAACCGTAACAGTCTCCTTGATCTCCTTAAGCTCCGCCATCATCTCTTCATCCACATGAAGTCTGCCGGCGGTATCCAGGATCACCACGTTCTTGTCATTGGCTTCCGCAAAGGCGATGGCCTCCTTTGCGATCTGTGCGGGTTTTACATCCGTCCCCATGGAAAATACGGGGATGCCCACCTTCTCGCCGTTTACCTTCAACTGGTCGATGGCCGCGGGTCGGTAGATATCGCAGGCAACCAGAAGGCTGCGCTTTCCTTTCTTTACCAGCTGTCCTGCCATCTTGGCGGTGGCGGTGGTCTTACCTGCACCCTGGAGACCAACCATCATGATGACGGTGATGGCCTTGCCGGGCTGGAAAGCAATCTCGGTGACTTCGGAGCCCATGAGCTCCGTCAGCTCTTCATTGACGATCTTGATGACGCTCTGTGCGGGATTCAGGCCGCTTGTAACCTCGGTACCGACAGCCCGCTCCTCGATGCGCTTCGTAAAGTTCTTCACCACCTTGAAGTTGACGTCCGCTTCCAGCAGCGCCATCTTCACTTCCTTCAAAGCGGCTTTGACATCTTCTTCGGAAAGGGTTCCCTTTCCGCGGAGATTCTGAAAGACCTTTTGCAGTTTTTCGCTTAATCCTTCAAATGCCACGCTAGAACTCCTCTAAAAGCCCGGAAGCAAGCTTACTGATCTCCCGGAATCTGTCCCGGGTCTCTTCCGGAGAAAGTCCCTCTGAAGTATCCGTCAGCTTCCGGATCTGTCCGATCCTCTCCTTGGCATCCGCAAAACGCTTTACCAGACCCAGCTTGTCCTCATAGTCCTGCAGCGTCTTCCGGCTGCGCTTAACCATGTCATGGACGCCCTGGCGGCTGATGCCCTGTTCCTCAGCAATCTCGGCGAGGGAAAGATCCTCGAACAGATAGGCTTCGTAGGCCTTCCGCTGATGCTCCGTCAGCAGCTCTCCGTAAAAATCATATAAGAGAGATTGTTCCAAAAGCTCATCCATTGCTATTCTCCATTCCCGCAATTGCGAAAATACGCGGGAAACTCGCACCAGACTACTTTACAATAATCAAAATGACCTGTCAAGTATTTTTTCTTGACAGGTCAAATTAATCGTTTTACGGGGCCCAACGTCCATTTTTCTCATTTGCTAAATTGTAAAATCGATTTTACGGAGGCCCAAAGTCCGTTTCCCTCATTTGCTAAATCGGAAAACAGACTTTGGGCCTCCTGTTCTACGATTTAGACTATATAAGGGATCCGCGGTCAAACAATTCGATTTAGCAAGTGAGAATTTTTGATCGCGGATCCATTGATTGATCATCGGAAAACGGACGTTGGGCCCCTTGTAACCGGTTATTGTCTATATAAGGGATCCACGGTCAAACAATTCAATTTAGTAAATGAGAATTGTTGACCGTGGATCCCGTGTAAGATCATATAATGGCGTTTACCACCTTCGGCCGATACCCTTCCTTCTCCAGCATATCGATGATACGTTTCTTGTGCTCGGTACCGAAAGCTTCCAGGGTGATCTTCAGCTCCACTGCGGCATTGCGGTTGATGGAGACGAACTGATTGTGCTCCAGCTTGATGACATTACCGCTCTCTTTTGCGATGAGGCCGGATACGCGGCTCAGCTCACCGGGCTTATCCGGCAGCAGAATGGACACGGTAAAGATCCTGTCTCTTGCAATGAGACCGTGCTGCACCACGGAGGACATGGTGATGATGTCCATGTTGCCGCCGCTTAAGATGGAGACAACTTTCTTGCCTTCCGCCGGAATCTGCTTTAAGGCAGCCACCGTCAGGAGGCCGGAATTTTCAACCACCATCTTGTGATTTTCCACCATATCCAGGAAGCATACCACCAGATCCTCGTCCTTGACGGTGATGATCCCGTCCAGATTGGTCTGCAGGTAAGGGAAAAGCTTTGCACCCGGTGTCTTGACGGCGGTGCCGTCCGCGATGGTGTTTACCGAAGGGAGCGTCGTGACTTTCTTGTTTTCCAGGGAGACCTTCATGCAGGCTGCGCCCTCAGGCTCCACGCCGATGACCTTGATCTTGGGATTCAGGAGCTTTGCCAGGGTGGAGACACCCGTCGCCAGGCCGCCGCCGCCGATGGGTACCAGGATGTAATCCACCAGAGGGAGCTCCTTGATGATCTCCATAGCAATGGTTCCCTGACCGGTTGCAACCGTCAGGTCGTCAAAAGGATGGATAAAAGTATATCCGTACTGATCAGCCAGTTCAAAAGCCTTTGCGCAGGCTTCATCGTACACGTCTCCGTGCAGCACCACCTCAGCGCCATAGCCCTTGGTGCGGTTCACCTTGATAAAAGGGGTGGAGGTGGGCATCACGATAGTTGCCTTAGCGCCGTATGCCTTGGCAGCATAGGCGACACCCTGGGCATGATTACCTGCGGATGCGGTGATGAGCCCCTTGGCTCTGTCCTCGTCGCTTAAGGTGCTGATCTTGTAGTAAGCGCCTCTGAGCTTATATGCGCCTGTCAGCTGCATGTTCTCCGGCTTGAAATAGACTTTGTTCCCGGTGTGATTGCTGAAATATTCACTGTAAAAAAGCTTGGTCTCCCGGGTGACCTTTTTGACGATCTCGGAAGCTTCCTCAAAGCGGGGAAGCGTCAGCATATCTTCACTCATCTGCGGTATCCTCCTTGTCGGAATCCTTCATAAATACAGGTTCCGCGCTCTCTTTCCGGTCAAACAGTGCCTCCACATACTGCACAGGGTCAAATCGCTCCAGATCATCGATGGACTCTCCCACGCCGATGTACTTCACCGGGACGCCCAGTTGCTGTGCAATGGCAATGGCGATCCCGCCTTTGGCGGTGCCGTCCATCTTGGTGAGAACGATGCCGGTGAGATTGGCCACTTCGTTGAATTCCCTGGCCTGCAGAATGGCATTCTGGCCGGTGGTGCCGTCCAGCACCAGGAGATTTTCCCGCAGCACATCCGGGTATTCCCTTTCGATGATGCGGTTCATTTTTCCCAGCTCATCCATGAGATTCTTTTTGTTATGGAGCCTGCCGGCGGTATCGATGAGCAGCACATCCACATTCCTGGCCTTGGCTGCGGATACGGCGTCAAAAACCACACTGGCGGGATCCGCGCCCCCTTCGCTGGACACGATAGGCACGTCGGCCCGCTTTGCCCAAACCTCCAGCTGTTCGGAGGCTGCCGCACGGAAGGTGTCCGCTGCGGCGATGAGAGTGCGCTTTCCCTTCGCTTTTAACTTCCCGGCGATCTTTCCGACGGTGGTGGTCTTTCCCACACCGTTGACGCCGATGAACATCAAAACAGAAGGGCGCTCCGTAAAGGAATAGGCATCCTCGGGAGTCTCCATCCTGTGAACGATGATATCCTTCAAAAGCTCCCGGCAGTCCTCACATTTTTTGAAGTGGTTGGATTTCACCCGCTCCCGGAGCTCCTCCAGGATGACTTCCGTCGCTTCCATGCCCACATCGCCCATGATCAGGGTTTCTTCCAGTTCCTCATAGAAGCCCTCCGTGATCTCGTTGGCGGTGAATACATTGGCAAAATTGTCCCTGGTCCTGGAAAGACCGGATTTTAATCTGTCAAAAAAGGACATATCAATTTCTTACCTCTAAAGTTGGCTCTACAATAGAATGCTTCGCATTCTATTGTCCTCTACAATAGAATGCGATGCATTCTATTGTCATCGGACTAAAACACAGATGTGTTTTAGTCCTCAAGCTGGTTCTCGATCATGTTGACGCTTACCAGGGTGGAGATGCCCTTCTCCTGCATGGTGATACCGTAGAGACGGTCCACCTGCTCCATGGTGCCTCTTCTGTGGGTGATAACGATAAACTGCGTATTTTTCGTCAGCTTATGCAGATACTTGGCAAATCTTCCCACGTTGTTGTCGTCCAGCGCAGCCTCGATCTCGTCCAGGAGACAGAAAGGGCTGGGCTTTAAGTTCTGAATAGCAAAAAGCAGTGCGATGGCAGACAGTGCCTTTTCTCCGCCGGAGAGCTGCATCATGTTCTGGAGCTTCTTTCCGGGGGGCTGCGCACTGATCAGGATGCCGGTCTCCAGGATGTCCTCACCGTCCAGCAGCTCCAGGGTTCCCTTACCGCCGCCGAAGAGTTCCTTAAATACCTTGTCGTATTCCTGATTGATCTGTGCGAATTTCTCGGAGAACTGCTTTCGCATGGCATCGTCCAGTTCTTCGATGATCTTCTCCAGGGTCTCTGCTGCGGCAACGAGATCGTCATGCTGGGTCTTCATGGTCTCATACCGCTCGGAGAGTTCCTTGTACTCCTCGATGGCATTGACGTTCACATCCCCCAGCTTGCGGATCTTGTCCTTCACCTCGCCGATGTCCCGCTTCATAACGGTCAGGTCCGTCATGGACTCGTCCCGGAGGCCCGCAGCGTCCGTCAGGGTGATCTGATACTCTTCCCACATGTAATTGATGAGATTCTCGGATGCGCCTTCCGCCTGCTCCTTGCGGGTGTTCAGACGGTAGATTTCTTTATCCAGAGCGTTCATCTCATTGCTGAGCTTTTCTCTGTCGTCAAAGAAGCTCTTCTGCTTTTCCAGTAGGGCTTCCCGCTTCGCCTGTTTTTCCTTCAGATCGGACTGGCGCTGTTCCTGGTTGGAATAAGAAGCCTCAATGGTCTTGCCGATCTCGACGATCTGCGTTTCCTTCTCCACACAGGCTTTTGCATTCGCCTCGACGGAATCCGCCAGGGTTTCCAGTTCTTTCTTACGATTGTCGATCTCTTCCCGGATCCGGTTTTTGTTTTCCTCCCGGAATGCGACGGACTGTCTGGTCTTCTGTACCTCGATCTTCCACTCGGAGACCGCATTCAAAGCATCGGATTCCTTCTCCTGCAGTAAGGAGAGTTCTTTCGTCTGGGCGGCCAGCTTCTTCTGGTTCTTCTCATCCAGCGCTTCGCTTTCTTCCAGTTCCTTCTGCGATGCTGCTCTGCCGGTCTGGATCTCCCGGATCTTCTCTTCGATCTCCTCCTGCTCCGCTTTCAGGGATTTCCTGTTGGAGGATTCCTCCTTCAGACGTTCCCGCTCCGCCTCCAGGTTGATCCTGGCGGTATTCTGACGGATGAAGGCATCCTGGATCACCATCTTCTGTTTTTCCAGCTCAGTCCGCTTCGCATTGCGCAGATCTCTGGTGATGAGGATCTCCTGATTCAGGTCTTCCGTCGCCTGCTTTAATGCGTCACATTCCTTTTTCAAGTCGTCAATCTCACGCTTTTTGCCCAGGAAGTTCATGGCATTTTTCACGGAGCCGCCGCTGATGGCGCCGCCGGGCATCAGTAGCTCGCCCTCCAGGGTCACCATGCGGATGGTGTAATTGTATTTCCTTGCGATCCTGGTGGCCAGATCTATATTCTCTACCACAACAAAGCGGCCCAGAAGGCTTTCGATGATCTTCTCATAAGCCTTGTCCACCTTCACCAGGGTGTGAGCCAGGCCCAGGACGCCTTTTTCCTCCAGCACGTCCATGGCCTTCAGCTTCTGCGGGTTTGTCACCGCATCCATGGGCAGGAAGGTGGCACGGCCGTGCCTGCCTTCTTTCAGGAAGGCGATGAGCTTCTTGGCAGTGTCCTCATCCTTTGTGACAATGTTCTGGATATTGCCTCCCAGCGCGGTCTCAATGGCAGTCTCGTACTTTTTGTCCACCTTCATGATGTCAGCCACAACACCCACGATCCCGGGGTATTTCTTCCGCTGCTCCATAACCTTCTTGACGCTCTGACCATAGCCTTCGTAGGCATCCGCAATATCGGAGAGGGCTTCCAGGCGGGAATGGACCTGATGGTACTGCTCCCGCTTCTCCCGCAGGAGGGCATCCTTGCTAGTCAGCTGCTCCCGCAAGTCCTGAACCTCTTTGTCCAATGCCTTTTCCTGATCCGAAAGCTTCGTCAGTTCTTCCGTCGCCTTGGCGAAGCTGTCCTCCAGAGCGGTGATGGTATCCTCTCTGGCTTCCTCGTCGGATTTTGCACGCAAAATACGGGAGTTCAGCTCTGCCTTGCGGATCTCGATCTGCTCCATGGCGGAATCGTAGCTGCTGAGGGCGGATTTTATGGTGGAGCGCTTATCGATCTCGCTCATAACCTCCGCTTTGCCGGCTTCGATCTTCTCGCCGAGGGCGGTCACTTCGTCCTGCACCTTTTTCAGTGCCTCTTCCCTGCGCTTTGCTTCCTCTTCGATCTCCAGCGCAGCGGCATCCGCATCCTTGTTCTGCTCGTTGATGGATTCCAGCTCTGCACCGTATTTTTCCAGTTCCGTCTCCAGGGTCTTGCGACGGTCCTCAAAATGTCCGGTGGACTCCTGTGCCGAGCGGATCTGCTCCTTTAAGAGCTCGATCTGGCTCTCCAGCTTACTCCTGGTCAGATCCGTATCGGAAAGAGAGGCTCTGGTCTCTTCGATGGCTTCTTCCAGAGATGCGATCTGTTCCTGCATCTCATCGTATTCCTTGCGGACTGCATCAAAGCGGCCTTTGGCATTCTCCAGCTGCTCCGTTGCGATGCCGAGCTTCTCGCCCAGCTCTTCCATATTGCGCTTCAGGCGGTCATTTTCCAGCAGGAAGACATTGATGTCCAGCGCCTTCAGCTCTTCCTTATGCTTCAGATAGATCTTGGCCTTTTCGCTCTGGCGCTCCAGGGGGCCTACCTGGCGCTCCAGCTCTGCTAAGATATCGTTGACACGGACCAGGTTGGTGCGCTCGTTTTCCAGGCGCTTCTGGGCCGTCTGCTTTCTGCGCTTATACTTTACGATGCCGGCAGCCTCATCAAAGAGTTCTCTGCGCTCTTCGGGCTTACCGCTCAGGATCTGGTCGATCTGGCCCTGTCCGATGATGGAGTAGCCTTCTTTTCCGATACCCGTGTCATAAAAAAGCTCATTGATGTCCTTCAGTCTGCAGGGGGTACCGTTCAGCAGATACTCACTCTCACCGGAGCGGTACAGTCTTCTGGCGACGGTCACCTCATCAAAAGAGACTCCCAGCTGATGATCGGAATTGTCCAGAGTAATGGCAACATAAGCGTAACTCAGTGGCTTTCTGGTCTCGGTTCCGGAGAAAATGACATCCTGCATGGAACCGCCGCGGAGCTGCTTCACGCTCTGCTCACCCAGCACCCACCTGACCGCGTCCGCGACATTACTCTTACCGGAACCGTTGGGTCCTACGATACCGGTGATCCCGTTGTGAAACTGGAAGTCGATCTTATTGGCAAATGATTTGAATCCGTGGATCTCGATGCTCTTAAGAAACATATCCTTTTTCCTTTAACAGCGCGACGGCATTGCCTGCAGCCTCCTGCTGCGCGGCTTTTTTGCTGCGCCCTTCTCCCTCTCCGATCAATTCCTCCTCCAGATAAACCCGGGCCTTAAAAAGGATCTCCGTTCCCTCACCGAGAGCGTCCATCTCATAATGGAACTCCTTGCGGATGACTCCCTGAATGATCTCCTGCAACAGGCTCTTATTGTCCTTTTTCATGACTTCGCCCTGCTGGGGATGCAGAATGATATTTTCCACGTATTTGCGGGAAGGATCCATGCCTCCGTCCAGATAAATGGCGCCGAGGATGGCCTCCATCACGTCGGAAATGATACTGTCGCGCTCTCTTCCTCCGGTATTTTCCTCGCCCTTCCCCAAACGAATGAAGGAATTGATGCCCAGTCTGCGGGAGCAAAACGCAAGCGCAGGCTCACAGACAAGGGCAGCTCTGGCCTTGGTCAGTGCTCCTTCATTCAGTTTGGGGCAGTTTTGGAACAGATACTCGGAAGAAAAAGCTTCCAAAATGGCATCTCCCAGGAACTCCAGCCGTTCATAGTTTCCTACCCGGTTCACCTTCTGCTCGTTGTCGAAAGAGGTATGGGTGATCGCCTGCAACAGCAGCTCCTCTTTTTGAAAACGGTATCCGATGAGTTCCTGCAGTTTATCGATGTCGGTATTATGCATAAAAAGTCCTCATTGACACGGTCATAAAAACAAAGGCATTCCCGGAAGACCACAGTCTTTCGGGAATACCTGAAATGTCGGATCATTACTTTATTTGTTCAGTGCTTCCTTGATGAGCTCTACTGCCTGGCCTACGGTAGTGATATTTTCTGCTGCATCCTCAGAAATCTTGATATCAAAATTGTCCTCAATCCCCATGATGATCTGATAGACATCCAGGGAATCCGCACCGAGATCATCGGTAAAGGTGGTGCCTTCGGTGATCTCCTCAGGGTCAACGTTCAAAACTTCAGCGATAATGCTTTTTAATTTCTCAAGTTCCATTTTCTTTTCCTTTCATTTCACAAAATAGATGCGTCCATAGTATAGCAATTCATATGGTACGTTTCAACCCAAAGGTATTCCTAGCTTTCCGTCGAGGCGATGCTTTCCCGAATGAAATCGTTGATGCGCTCTTCTTTGAACTGGATGCATTGCAGGATGGAATTCCGTATGGAGATGGCCTTGCTGCTTCCGTGGGTCTTTACAACGAGGCCATTCAGTCCCAGGAGCGGTGCGCCCCCGTGGGCTTCGGTACTGAAGGACTTCATGGTGCTTTTCAGGGTGGGCTTGATGAGTGCGCCGCCCAGCTTGGCAGCAATACCGCCGTTCATGATCTCTTCCTTCATGCGGGAGACCAGGGCGCCTGCCACGCCTTCATACATCTTCAGGATCACATTGCCGGTAAAAGCCTCGCAGACCATGACATCAGCCACGCCGTAGGGAAGGTCTCTTGCCTCCACTGATCCGATGAAATTGATCTCCGGCGTTGCCTTCAGCAGCGGGAAGGTCTCCTTTACCAGAGCATTCCCCTTTTCCTCCTCGGCGCCGATGTTCACGATGCCGACTCTGGGAGACTTGATACCAACCACTTTCTCCATGTAGATGGAGCCCATTTTGGCGAACTGGACCAGCTGGGAGCTTCTGGCATCCACATTGGCACCGCAGTCCAGAAGAAGTGCAGGACCGTTTAAGGTGGGGATGAGGGGAGCCAAAGGAGGTCTCTCTACGCCTTTGATCCTTCCCACGATCACCTGACCGCCAACGAGGACGGCACCGGTGGAACCTGCGGAAACAAGAGCGTCACACTGCCCTTCCTTTACCATATACATGGCTTTGACAATGGAGGAATCCTTTTTGCGGCGGACAGCCATGACCGGCGGCTCAGCCGTTTCGATCACTTCGGAGCAGTGAACGATCTCAATGCGCTCAGGATCATAAGAAAGCCCCTGGAGTGCTGCCCTGATCTTATCCTCCTGACCGCACAGAAACACCTTTACGCGCTTATCATCATTTACTGCGTCCACAGCGCCCCGGACGATCTCGCCGGGTGCGTTGTCACCGCCCATTGCATCAACCGCAACAGTCACAAGCTCGGACATGGTCATTACCCCCTGTAAATATCTCACAGAAAACTATACTAAAGAGATTCTTAAAAATCAAGAAAAAAGAGGTTTGCAGGGGAGACATACAAAAAAAGAAACCTCCCCATAAGGGAGGCTTCCGATGATCTACATAGGCAGATGCTTACTCTGCGTCGATAACCTGCTTCTTGTTGTAAGAACCGCAGTTCTTGCAGACTCTGTGAGGCATCATCAGGGCACCGCACTTGCTGCACTTTACCAGAGTGGGAGCGCTCATTTTCCAGTTTGCTCTTCTCTGATCTCTTCTTCCCTTGGAAGATTTATTCTTAGGACAGATCGACATAGCTTACACCTCCTTACTTTCCTTACTTTTCTCAAACAGATCTTTAATAGCTGCCATGCGGGGATCCGGCACGAAGGTATCGCATCCGCAATCCTCCACATTGAGATTCCCTCCGCAGACAGGGCAAAGCCCCTTACAGTCGTCTTTGCAGAGAATCTTAACAGGCCAGTTCAGCGAGATTTCATTATGCAAAAGGTCGTCGCAGCAAAGCTCATAGCCATCCATGTATTCAGTCAGGCTCTCTCCGTCCTCTTCCGCATCGCCTTCGGGCGTCCAAAGGGAGGAATCGGGGGAGATAACATCGCGACTGATGCGGATGGGAATGGTAACCTGTGTATCGGTAAGGCACCGATCACAATGAGCGGCGAACGATAGATCTCCTTCTCCGGAGAGATGTAGTCTGTTTCGTTCGTTGCCCAGGGCCTTCAGGGTGATGGGGGTCCCGCTGATGAGGGGACAGGTTTCTGTTCCGGTGGAAAAAGAAGCATTTTCCAGGGAAATCAAGGTACTGATCTCCTTTCCGGGGTTCTGAAAGCCTTCGGTTAAATTCCAGCGCATATCAGCTCCTTTGCCTAAAGAAACACGCAAAATCGCACATTGATGAATTATATCTATCTACTGCTAAATTGTCAAGGGCTCTAAACAAATTTACATAAATCTTTTTAGATTTTATTCCCGAATGACAATCGTTAGCTTTCAAGGAGCTATTTGTTAGAGTTGTTAAGAGGCGACCGGGGCCATAATTCGTGTGAGGACTATGTTTTGCCGCCGGTACTTAACGAACCGGCGCTGTAAGCGCACGGTGAGTTTATGTACCGCTGCCGTGCCATGTCCGAAAATGCTTCGCATTTACGGACCACGTAAGCGGAAGCGTGTCCGAACACGGATATATGGACCACGGGAGCCGCCCAGATCAGATAAAAACAACAAAAATATCAAAGCATCGCACAAGTAATTGCCCTGGTCGCTCACGATATCAATTCATAAGTGCGAACAAAAAAACAAAGATAATATATGGACTACGGGAGCCGCGTATATATAACCAAACAAAGAAAAACAGCGGCACAGATATGTGCCGCTGCAGTAATATCGTCTGGTTAACGTATCAGCGAAGGAATCCGAACTTGCAGATGATGTAGGGCTCTCTTGCCTTGCCCTGGCAGATCTGGAAGAAGGAAATGATCCGTAGAACGCTGATGATACCGATGCAGACAAAAGCGGCGATGGGCGCGATCACGGTAAAGCACAGGACAGCGCCGATGATGATGGCCAGGATGGTGCAGACCACATACTTGAGAGCCTGTCTGACGTGGAATGCGGCATAAGGGGAAGAATTGCCCGCAAGGAGTGCAAGGATGATCCCCATGGTGCCGAGGAGGTATACGATCATCGCAATGACTTTGTTATCGGAAATATCCTTGGGGTCAAACTCCGCAGTGTGATCATAGGGATCGGGCTCCATATAGACGGGTGCCTGCTGATAAACGGGGGCGGCTGCAGGGATAGGCTGAGGCTGAGGTTCGGGAGCGGGGCCGGGCTGAGGCTGGGGCTGGGGCTCGGGAATCTTGTTGTTTTCTTCCTTTACGACCGTTGCTCCGCAGTTGGGACAAAATGCGGAATTCTCAGGGATGGGGCTGCCGCAGTTGATACAATTAGCCATGATGATCCTCCTAAATAAGTAAGTGTTTGTATGTGGAATTCCTTTCCGTGATCCGACGGATAAACAAAGGAAACTCCACATCCACTATTTTACCACATTTGCCGCCACTGTAAAGAAAACTATGACAGTTCCGTGCAGGGACCGCCATAGTTTTCGGATGGTTTCGGTTATCTTTCTTCAATGCTCTGATAAGGGACGTGATGGCCCACATACTTGTATGCGGGACGAATGATCTTGCTGGAGTTACGCAACTCTTCCAGGCGGTGTGCGCTCCATCCGGAGATGCGGGCGATAGCGAAAAGGGGTGTAAAGAGCTCCTTCGGAATGCCTAGCATACCGTAAACAAAGCCGCTGTAGAAGTCCACATTGGCACTGACGGCCTTGTGTACATTTTTCCGTTTCATGATGAGCTTACCGGCAATGCGCTCCACCCTGTCGTAAAACTGAAACTCTTTGGTAAGTCCCTTTTCCTCTGCCAGTCTTCTTGCGTAATCCTTCAGGATCACTTCTCTGGGATCGGAAAGGGTGTAGACCGCATGACCCATACCGTAGATCAGTCCTGCGCCGTCAAAGACTTCTTTGTCCAGGATACGGTTCAGATAGGTCTCGATCTCGTCCTCATTCTCCAGATCGCTGATGTTCTCGAAGAGATTATCGAACATCTCCTGTACTTTCAGATTGGCACCGCCGTGCTTGGGTCCCTTCAGGGATCCGATGGATGCGGCCACACTGGAGTAGGTGTCCGTTCCGGAGGAGGTGACCACGTGCGTCGTGAAGGTGGAATTGTTACCGCCGCCGTGGTCTGCATGGACAATGAGGGCGATATCCAGTACTTTGGCCTCCAGTTCGGTAAAGGAGCCGTCGGGACGAAGCATCTGCAGGATGTTCTCGGAAAGGGAAAGCCCCTTCTTGGGATTCCGGATCACCAGTGCCTCATCCCTGCGGAAATGCAGATAAGAATGATAGGAATAAACGGCGATCAGCGGGATCTTGTTGATGAGTTCCAGGCTCTGGCGCAGCACATCGTTAATGGCGACGGAGTCCGGATTATCATCATAAGTATAAAGGGTAAGGACGCAACGCTGCAGAGCGTTCATGATATTGCCGTTAGAGGCTTTCATGACCACGTCACGGACAAAACGGGCGCCCAGATCCTGGAGCTGCTCGTTGATACGGATCAGCTTCTCCAGCTCATCTTTCCTGGGAAGTCGACCGAAGATCAGGAGGAAGGTGACCTCCTCATAGCCGTAACGGCGATTTTCCAGGCCTCTTACCAGGTCGATGACATTGATCCCCTGATAGTACAGACGACCGTCACAGGGAATCTGATCTCCATCCACCAGGTCGTATGCAACCACATCCGACACTTCCGTCAGACCGGTGAGCACGCCCTTACCGTTGGCATCACGAAGACCGCGTTTCACATCGTAATCCAGATACAGGTTCTGATCGATGTAGCTGCTTTTGTCCAGTTCGTCCAGCAGATATTTGAAATCAGCTTTGACTTCTCCCATTTCATCCAGGGAGAGCATTTCTTTGTTTTCTTCCAGCATGTACGGCCTCCAACTCTCAAATAGTATATATGTATTAATGTATACAACCTTTTTGAGAAAAAAACAACCCTAATCTTTATCCTATTTTCAAAAACCTTTGGAATCCAGGATTTCTCCGGTCAGAGGATCATATACGATGACTTTAAGAAAATAGAATTGATTCGAAAGATCCTCTCCGTCCAGGAGCAGGTTCTGTTCCGACAGATCGCCGTGAAATGCGGTCTGCAGCAGCTTTCCGCCCTCCAGCTTTTTCGTGACGGGCTTTGCGGAAGGATCGTTGGGGTGCAGGAGCTGCGCTTTTCCCTGCTGCGTGATCCATTTTCCGCCCGCTGCATATTCTTCATAGGTAAGGCCGAATGCGGACAGGGGCTCGTAGTAGATGTTGTTCCGCTCCATGTAATCCGCCTCCAGGCTGAAGATCACCTGCAGATCCGGATGGGAGGAAAGGCACCGGAGGTATTGCGCGGCATCTTCCGTCTGCCGCAGATAGCTTAACAGCTTTTGATGCTCCAGATAGATGAGGTCCCGGTCCCAGGATGCATACCGGAGATCTCCTCTGTGATCCGTAAGAGCAAAGGAGGTCGCAAGAATCTCTCCGAAGAGATGGCTCACCTTCTCGGCACCGGAAGCATTCAAATGAGACCCGTCCCGAAAATCGGCAGCGGGATCCAGCGCGCAAAGGCGCATGATATCTTCAGCGCTTATCACGTTAATCCCTGCATTTTCCGCGTAGGAATAAGCTGCAGAGATCTGCTCTCCCGCTTCCGTGGTCTGGGAAAAGGGAAGCACTGTCAGGACCGGGATAAATCCTTCTTCCCGGGACAGCTCCAACAATCCCTCCAGAAAAGCGACATTGGTATCGGAAAGTTCCCCTGCGGGTATGGATTGCAAAGAAGCAGGGTCCAGGCTTTCCGTCAGATCACTGTAAAGCTCTCCTTTTACAAATCGGGAAGGGGGGTAAGACACAAAATCGTACTTCCCAAGCTCTGCGTAGCGCTCATGCACAATGGGCCATTTTAAGAGATATTCCGGGAAAGCTTCTTTCGAGACCTCCTGGCCGAGGAGCTTTACGTATTCCGGTCCGAAGGGGAGATTCGCCAGATTCCGGTAGAGGTTCCCCGGCTCCGAATGGGTATCGTAAGTCAGGGCAAACAGATCCACTACAACAACCTTGGGACTCTGCTTTTTGCAGGCATTTTTCAGATAAGCGAGGGTCTCTTCCTTCGTCTGATCCGAAACCGCCAGATCAAAGGAGGCGATCCCGTACTCCGACCACAGGACGCCGGGATAGATGCCGCAATACACATGGCTGGTGCCCGCAAAGAAAACGTCCACGGTATCCCCGGGGGTGGCATCCAGCATCTCCCGGCAGGACAGATAGTCTCCCGCCGTATCCTTCCAGGAAAGGACGCGGTAGGTGCAGGACAGCACCAAAAGAAGGAGCAGCAAAAATGCTCCGATGCGGATTGCATTTATTCCATTTTCCTTCGAAAACAAAGCTTTCAAATCAAAAACTCCTAAAAGGCAAAATAGATGAACTGCTGAGAATCAAAGTGCACTCCGTACTTTCCAAAGACCAGCACCAGGGTGGCAAGCAGGATCATACAGACGAACCGTGCAGGCAGGTTTTGCCGGTAAAGAAGGCTTCCGAAGTCCTCCTCCCTACGCTTGCAAAGGCAGCTCACCGCAAAAACAATAAGCAGCCCGGCCAGCAGGACCCCCATCTCCAGCCGGTCCAGACCATAGGTGTAGAGGTTGCCGTTCATGAGATTCCAGGGATCGAACCCTGACACCATCCGGCGGATCAAAAGGAAAGCCTGTTTCATACTCTCCGCACGGAAAAAGATCCAGGCAAAGGAAGTCAGAAGGAAGGTCCCAAGGATCCGGAAGAAACGAAAGCTTCCCGCATCCTCCTTCAGACCCAATGACCGCATCAGTCGCTCTTCGGCAGGTTTTTTCAGATCCCCGATGATCTGAAAGAAGCCATGGAGGCCACCCCAAAAGACAAAGGTCCAGTCCGCTCCGTGCCAAAGTCCGCTCAGCAGGAAGGTGATCATCAGATTGACATACTTCCTGACTCTTCCCTTCCGGTTCCCGCCCAGAGGAATATAGAGGTAGTCCCGAAACCAGGTGCTTAAGGAGATGTGCCATCTGTGCCAGAAATCGGAGATGGACGTAGCAAAATAAGGCGTCCGGAAATTCTGCATCAGATGAATCCCCATCATTCTGGCGCAACCGATGGCGATGGCGGAATACCCTGCAAAATCAAAGTAGATCTGCAGGGAAAAACCAAACATCGCAGCCAGAGTCTCTATCGTCCCTGCAAAAGGAAGGGCATCATAGATCCCGTCCACCAGAATGCTGAGGCGGTCCGCCAGGATCATCTTCTGAAAATACCCCCAGAGCATCAGCGCAAAGCCGGAGGAAAGCCCCTCCATGGTGACGGGCGTTTTTTCTTTCAGGGATTTCAGCTGCTTAAGCAGAGAGCTGCTGCGTTCGATGGGGCCGGCCACCAGCTGCGGGAAAAAGCTGACAAAGAGGGCATAATCGATGAGGTTGTGCTCCGCTGCGATTTTTCTTCTGCTGACATCGATGAGATATCCGATGCTCTGAAAGGTATAAAAAGAAATGCCGACCGGGAGCAGGAGGTTTAAGGGATTCGTCATCCCGCCCCCTCCGAAGGCTCTCAAAACGGCATTTACATTTTCCAGGAAAAAGTCAAAATACTTAAAGCAAAACAGGGCTGCAAATGAAAGACAGGTGCAGCCCGTTACGATCCTCTTTCTGATGTTTTGTTGGCGTCTGTCCTCTCCCGCAAAACGCTCCAGCAGAAGGGCCCCGCAATAGCTTACCAGGGTATTGCCCGCAATGAGGAGTGCGTACTTCGGCTGCCAGGACATGTAGAAGAAATAGCTGGCCAGCAGTAAAAACAGCGGCCGCAGGCGCTTCGGCAGAACCAGGTAGCCCAAAAATACGACGGGAAAGAACAGCACAAACGCAGCAGAATTAAAAAGCATGGTTTTCTCTTACACCAAAGCCAGGGTTTCTCTTGCGATGGCAAGCTCTTCGTTGGTGGGGATCACCATCACTTTGGTACGGCTCTCGGGAGTCGTGATCACGATATCCTCTCCCCGTTTGTTGTTGGCGGTGTCATCCAGGGTAATGCCCAGATAGCCCAGATACTCGCATACCCAGGACCGTACCAGGGGAGCATTCTCACCCACACCTGCGGTAAAGCAGATCACATCCACACCGTTCATGGCTGCCACATAGGCACCGATGTATTTTGCAACGCGGTAGCAGAATGCTTCCAGCGTCATGGTTGCCTTTTTGTTGCCCTCGTTATGCGCTTTCTCCAGGTCGCGGAAGTCGGAGGAAATGTCTCCGGAAAGACCATAGACACCGGACTTCTTGTTCAGCACATTCATAACCTCGGAAAGGGTCATATTCTCTTTGTTTGCCAAAAACTCCAGGATGGCGGGATCCAGATCACCGCTTCTGGTGCCCATGATCAGTCCCTCCAGGGGCGTAAGGCCCATGGAAGTATCCACACATTTTCCGTTCAGCACGGCGGAGACAGATGCACCGTTCCCCAGGTGGCAGACAATGATCTTCTGCTGATCAAAATCCACACCCAGCTTTTCCGCAGCTCTGTGGGAAACATAGGAATGGCTGGTGCCGTGGAAACCATAACGGCGGACCTTATACTTCTCATAATATGCGTAAGGCAGACCGTACATATAAGCCTTGGGCGGCATGGTCTGATGGAAAGCGGTATCGAAAACAGCCACCATCGGGGTATCTCCCATCAGCTTTCTGCAGGCATCGATACCGATGAGATTGGCAGGATTGTGCAGCGGCGCCAGATCGTTGCACTCGCGGATAGCCTCGATGACCTCATCCGTGATAATGGTGGAGGAAGCGAACTTCTCTCCGCCGTGGACGATACGATGTCCCACAGCGCCGATCTCCTTCAGATCCTTCACCACGCCGGTGGAAGGATTGGTCAGTGCTTCCAGCACCAGGCGGATGGCCTCGGTGTGGTCGGGCATGGGCGTTTCCTTTACTTCCTTCTCTCCGCCCGCAGGGGTATAGGAAATGACGGATCCGTCAATTCCGATACGCTCGCACAGTCCCTTTGCGATCCAGTTCTCGGTATCGGAGTCGATCAATTGGAATTTCAGAGAGGAGGAACCGCAGTTGATCACCAGTATATTCATGTTTTGTCTTCCTTTCATTGTTTCTATAAACGGATTGCTACGTTTCCTTCGGAAACTCTCACAATCCTGAAACTTTCGGAATCCGTTGATTTTCATTCAAAGAATGAAAATCACTGCTTCCTCATGTTTCGGCGGGTCCCAAAGTCAAAATTCTCATTCAAGCAAGCTTGATTCGAATTTTGACCTTGGTACCCTGTTTATACAAGCTGTGCCTGCACAGCGGTCAGAGCTACGACACCCACGATATCCTGCCAGGAACAACCTCTGGAAAGATCGTTGACGGGCTTGGAAATACCCTGCAGCATAGGGCCGTAAGCCTCGGCACCACCCAGGCGCTGTACCAGCTTGTAGCCGATGTTGCCTGCATCCAGGTTGGGGAAGATCAGGATGTTGGCCTTGCCGCCCACCACACTGCCGGGAGCCTTGGACTTTGCAACGCCGGGAACCAGTGCCGCATCGGTCTGAAGTTCGCCATCCAGTACCAGATGAGGATACTGCTCATGAGCGATGCGGGTAGCTTCCACAACCTTATCAACCAGTGCGTGCTTCGCACTGCCCTTTGTGGAATGACTCAGCATGGCGATCACGGGCTTGGGCCCCACCAGTGCCTTAAAGGATCTGGCGGAAGAATCGGCAATGGCAGCCAGCTCCTCGGGATTCGGATCCTGGTTCAGGCCGCAGTCAGCAAGCAAAAATGCACCGTTTTCCCCCATATCCTTCATAATGGTATCCAGGATGAAGAAAGCGCTGACCAGCTTCACGCCGGGAGCCGTCTTCAGGATCTGCAGAGCGGGACGCAGGGTATCAGCGGTGGAGTGACATGCACCGGCCACCATGCCGTCGGCGTCATTGGCCTTCACCATCATGATACCGAAGGTCAGCCAGTCCTTCAGCAAGGTCTCTCTTGCCTTTTCGGGGGTCATTCCCTTGGCTTTTCTGGTCTCATACAGCAGATTGACATATTCATCCAGCTTGGGCGTGGTCTCGGGATTGATCACCTTGACATCATCCAGATCGATATCCAGCCAGCCGGCACCGTCACGGATCTTCTCTTCATTGCCCACCATGATAATGTTGGCAATGCCCTCTTCAATGATCTTTGCAGCGGCAAGCAGCGTTCTCTTGTCCGTGGATTCGGGCAGCACGATTGTTTTTTTGTCGATTTTCGCACGTTCTTTGATTTGATCGATATAAGCCATAATTACCTCACTTTAAGTGTTTTGTGCCACAGGAAAAACAGCGGCAGTTGAAATCATTAACGAGATTATATTATACTAAAGAGGGTAAAGGCGCACAAGACAAAAACGCCGATTTATTGTACAAAATCCCGAACAAAGTATGCTGATTTCGTTAAATCTTTAGCAATGTTTCACAGTTTTTCATGGAGACGAATAGCATGATCATCAACGCAATCATCGCCGAGTACAATCCCTTCCACAACGGACATGCCCACCAGATCCGCCAGGCAAAGCAGATCACGGGGGCCGATTATACCATCGTCATCATGAGCGGCGATTTCGTTCAGCGCGGCGCTCCCGCCATCGTGGACAAATATGCCAGAGCACGGATGGCGCTTGAGCGAGGTGCAGACCTGGTGCTGGAGCTTCCCTGCACCTATGCGGTCTCCAGCGCGGAGTATTTTGCCAAGGGCGGTGTCAACATCTTAAGCAGGCTCGGTGTGGTGACCCATCTGGTCTACGGCATCGAGAACGGATCCATAGAAGAAATGAAAGCCATCGCTTCCGTTCTCGCCAAAGAGCCGCCGGAGTATCAGGAGCTCCTGCGGGAGCAGCTCCGCTCCGGAAAAAGCTTCCCCGTGGCCAGAAACGCTGCCCTCCTGGAATATGATCCCGGACTGTATAACGCAGGGACCATTCTAAGCTCTCCCAACAATATCCTGGCCGTAGAGTATCTGAAAGCACTGATCCAGCACGGCTCAACCATTCAGCCCGTTCCCATCATCCGGCAGGGTGCCGGCTATCACGACCGCTACACCGGCGTGCAGGAGTACGCATCCGCCACTGCAATCCGTCAGGCAATCACCTACGGAGAAAATCTTCAGAGCCTGGAGAGCGTGATGCACGCTTCCGCTTTTGATACGCTGATGCGTGCGGTGGATCACAAGAGCATCATGGAGGTGGATGATTTCTCCCAGATGTTGTTGTACAAGCTCCTGATGGAGGAACCCTACGGCTATGAGAAATACCTGGATGTGGACCGGGAGCTTTCCGACCGGATCCTGCGCTCCCTGAACAAGTTCGAGTGCATCACCCAGTTCACCGATTATCTCAAGACAAAGGACAAGACCTACACCAGAGTGGCCAGAGCCCTCTTCCACATCCTGCTGGACATCTCCGAAGCAGACTATGCGCTGCTGGATACCATCGATCACGCCCCCTATGCGAAGATCCTTGGATTCCGTAAGGAATCGGAGGGGCTGCTTACCGAGATCAAAGCCCACGCATCCATTCCCCTCATCGCAAAATATTCCGAAGCAAAGCGCGTCCTCTACGATGAGCAGCTGCGGATCCTGGAGAAGGGAATGCAGATCTCCGATGTCTATAATGCAGCGGTTTGTGTCAAAACAGGAACACCCTTCCTGCGGGACTTCAGCTATCCTGAGGTATTATAAGAGCCCGAATAAGCCCAAAGGGCTTATTCCTTTCAAATGCTGACAATAGAGCGCGAAGCGGTCTATTGTAGAGAACGAAAAAATCCGGGGCCCTCGCCCCGGATTTTTTAGTTTTTGAAGGAATGGATCGGTGCCGGGATCCGTCCGGTCCTGGAGATGAAGTTCTCACAGGAGAATCCGTTCACGGGCATGATGGGCGCATAACCCAGCAGGCCGCCGAATTCCACAACCTCTCCCACAGACTTTCCGATGACGGGGATCACACGGACGGCCGTGGTCTTGGCATTGACCATACCGATGGCCATCTCATCCGCAATGATGCCGGAAATGGTGGCTGCGGAAGTATCTCCGGGAATGGCGATCATGTCCAGACCCACAGAACAGACGCAGGTCATGGCTTCCAGCTTCTCCAGCGTCAGAGCCCCTGCCTCCACGGCGTTGATCATTCCCTGGTCCTCACTGACCGGGATAAAGGCGCCGCTTAAGCCTCCCACATAGGAGGATGCCATGACGCCGCCCTTCTTTACCTGATCGTTCAATAGCGCCAGCGCGGCTGTGGTACCGGGAGCGCCTGCATATTCCAGACCAATCTCACAGAGGATGTCCGCAACGGAATCGCCGATGGCCGGCGTCGGTGCAAGGGACAGATCCACGATCCCAAAATCCACGCCCAGCATCCGGGATGCTTCCTTAGCCACCAGCTGCCCAACGCGGGTCACCTTAAAGGCCGTCTTTTTAATGGTCTCACAGAGCACCTCGAAGCTCTCGCCCCGTACCTGCTCCAACGCTTTCTTCACAACACCGGGACCGCTGACACCCACGTTGATGATCCGGTCTCCTTCGGTGACGCCATGGAAAGCACCTGCCATGAAAGGATTGTCATCGGGCGCATTACAGAAAACCACCAGCTTTGCGCAGCCAAGGGAATCCTTTTCTTTGGTCAGTTCCGCCGTCTCCCGGATCACCTGTCCCATGAGCCGAACCGCATCCATGTTGATGCCGGTACGGGTAGAGCCCAGGTTAACGGAGCTGCAGACAAAATCCGTGGTGGCAAGTGCCTTGGGGATTGCCCGCAGCAGCAGCTCATCCGCAGGCGTCATGTTTTTGCTCACCAATGCGGAAAAACCGCCCAGGAAGTTCACGCCCACTTCCTTCGCCACACCGTCCAGCGTCCGGGCGATCTTAACGAAATCATCGCTGCTCTTGCAGCAGGCGGCACCCACGATGGCGATGGGGGTCACGCTGATGCGCTTATTCACGATGGGGATCCCGTACTCTCTGGAGATCTCTTCCCCGGTTTTTACCAGATCCTTCGCAGAACTGTAGATCTTGTCATGGATCTTCCTGCAGCAGGCATCCAGATCCGCGTCCACACAATCAAGCAAAGAGATGCCCATGGTGATGGTTCTCACGTCCAGGTTCTCTTCCTCGATCATTTTATTGGTTTCAATGACTTCAAATTGATTGATCATTTTTTTCTCCCGTCTCAGATCCTGTGCATGGAATCAAAGATCTCTTCCTTCTGGCACTTGATGGATACGCCGATCTTTTCTCCGATGGCGTCCAGGTCATCGCAGATCTGGCCAAACTTCAGTCCGGTGCCGTTCATGTCTGCGATCATCATCATATTAAAGTATCCGGATACGATGGTCTGGGAGATATCCAGAATGTTGATATTGTTCTCCGAAAGATAGGTGCAGACCTTTGCGATGATGCCCACCGTATCCTTACCCACGACAGTGATGATTATCTTATCCATTTTTTCCTCCTTGATAAAAGATCGCGATGGCGATCCTCCGTTTTATCTCTTAAGCCAGGCAGACCATGGTACTGGGCTCGTCCCGTTTTGCCACGATCACCTGGAAGTCGTCTGCATGAAAAGGCGTATCGGAGAGATCCACCTCCGCCCGCACCGCTTCATAGGCCAGCTCCGGCATATTGTTTTCCCTGGACAGATGCCCCAGAAACACAAATCCGGTCCTGTCACTGAGGATCCTGCTTAAGAGCCTTCCGGAATTCTCGTTGGAGAGGTGCCCCCGGTCTCCCAGGATCCGCTGCTTTAAGTAATAGGGATAAGGACCGGCCTGCAGCATCCGCACGTCGTGATTGGCTTCCAGCAGGAGGCCGTCCATATCTTGCAGCCCGTCCACCGTATAGCTGTCAAAGGTCCCCAGGTCGGTACAGACCGCCACGTTCCGATTCCCGTGAGAAATGCGATAGGCCACAGGATCTGCCGCATCATGGGAGATATGCATGGGATTGACCGTCATGTCCCCGATGGTAAAGGGGACGTCCGGATGGATCACGTGAAAGAGTCCCTGATCGATCCGTCCCAGAGAAGGATCCCGCAGGATGGCTTCGAAGGTATTTTCCGTGGCATAAATGGGCGCGCCCCATTTCCGGGAAAAAACGCCCAGTCCTTTCACATGATCGGAATGTTCGTGAGTGACCAAAACGGCACCGATGTCATATCCTTCCAGAGACATCTGATGCAGTGCCTCTTCGGTCCGCTTTCCGCTGATCCCCACATCCACCAGCAAATGGGTGGATTCGGATCCGATATAAACACAATTGCCGCTGCTACCGCTGGCAAGGGGGCAAAAACGCATAAAACAAAGCTTCCTTTACGTTGATTATTTATTCATCCCAGTAGATCCTAAGCTCGTCTCCTTCGTGGAGCGCCTCCATATACTGGGCCTGTCCGCCGTTTAAGAGGGTGACGATCTTGGTCTTTCCGCTGTTCAGGTCAAAATCGATAAAGTCAAAGATGTCCACAAAGACATACTCTTCCTTGCCGCTTAACGTAACCGGGGCACCGTTAACCATGACGGTGATCTCCAGATTGGCATTTAAGCCGCTTCCGGTGGAGGGCTGCCTTACAGTGGTCTTAACCGTATCCTCATCGGACGATTTCTCCTGCGGATCCGAACTGCCTGCGGATCCTTCCGCGCTTTCTGCGCTTTCGCTTTCCTGCTCCGCAGCTTCCCGCTCCGCTTCTTCTTTTGCAAGTCTGGCGGCGGTAGCGTCCTTTACTTCCTGGAAGCTTCCGTCATCCTCGGGCAGGTCGTTAAAGCCCAATCCCTTGGCCGTCAGATCCAGCTCCAGGGTAAAGTCTTCATAGACCTTGGTGGTGACCACCGCCTTGGTGTCATTCACCTTGATCTCACCCCCCAGGGGAAGATCCAGATATTTGGCGATCTCCTGCACCGTATAGTAGTTCCGGATGACAATATCGTCATTTTCCTGAATATGATAGAAGCCCTGCTCCGTCTTTTTGTTGACGTCCGCGCTTCTGGGCAGCTCCATGGCTTTACCGTTGATCACCACATGAAGAGGATTCTGCAGCTCGGGCAGATCCGAAAGCTGTACATCCGCATCCTCTCCCACGGTAGATGCCTGGAAGACCACATTGTCGCCGCTGTGGATCTGGGTATAGAGGTCCGCGGGATCTCCGTTGATGGTGATGACGGCCGCTTCTCCGGCGGTACCACGGACGATGCGGGACTTGCCGTTCACGGTAAAGGTCAGCGCTTTGCCCCGCTTCGGGAACAGGTCCTCGTTGGCCACCTCCATCTGAATGGCCGCATCCGACACGGACAGTCTGCCGTTGTCGTAGAGCTTTAACCGGGTATCGTTAAAGGTGATGAAGATGAAATTGTTGCTCTGGTCGTAATAGCTGAGGCAGATGCCGATGGGAGTCACCATCATGGAGTCTTTCCGGGCGTCGGTCTCAAAGACGATGTTCTTCATCACATCCTCGCCGCGGATAGCCACACGCTCCTTCATGATGCCAAGCTTCTTGGAAAGCTTTTCGGTATAGCCCGGGATCATTCCGCCGCCGCCCACAACAAAGACCGCGCTGACAGGCTTGTCACCGTTGAGCCGCATGATCTCTTCCGCAACGGGATCCGTCATCTGTTCGATGGCCCCGTCCAGCATCTCCAGCACCTTCTCGGAGGTGATGGTCTGAGGCAGTCCCATGATGTCCGTAAACTCGATGTTACCTCCCTCCAGGGCAGCGCGCTTGATGTGCTCCGCCATATCAAAATCCACCAGACAGTTCTGGACGATGACATTGGTCAGGGAGTCCCCGGCGATGGGGATCATGCCGTAAGCAACGATGGCGCCGTCGCTGGTAATGGAAATATCGCTGGTACCCGCGCCCACATCCACCAGGGCCAGATTCAGGAGACGGAATTTCTCCGGGATGGCCACCTGAATGGCGGCGATGGGCTCCAGTGTCAGATTCGTTACATGGAGCCCTGCGTGCTCCACGGATTTGTACAGTCCGTCCACCACATCATCCGGAAGGAAGGTGGCGATGAGGTCGCAGCCGATGGTCTTGGCCTTGTGGCCGGCGAGGTTGCCGATCTGGTAACCGTTCATGTAATACCGCATGGGGGTATAGCCCACGCAGTAGAATTTCAGATCCGGATGTTCGGATCTCTGGAACTCATCATAGGCCTGCTCGATGCCGGTCATGGAGAGGTTGTAGATGTCCTCGTCACCGATCTCCTGCTCCGCCTCAAACTCTTTTTCCACATGGGTAGTGACGGTGCGAAGCACGCGTCCTGCGGCAGCGATACAGACTTCGGAAAGAGACCTGGACAGATCCTCCTCCAGCTGCTTTTTCACGACGGAAATGGTCTCTCCCACCTTGCCGATGTCATGGATCTGTCCGTCCAGCATGGCTCTGGTATCATGCTCCTTGATCCGCTGCGCCAGTACATGGAACTGGCCGTTCGCCTGATATCCAACGGTACCCACGATACTGCGGGTTCCGATGTCCAGACCGAATACCATCTGACCTTGATTGTCTCTCACTCCAGCCATGTATAAGCCTCCAGTTTCTCACGGATCCGAGCAAACGCTTCTTCCGGACTGCCGCCGTTATCTATGACAAAATCAGAATACTTTCGAAATTCCGCATCGGGCAATTGGGAAGCCATGATGCTCCGCGCCTTTTCCTCGGAATATCCTCTGGACTCCATCAGCCTGCGGATCCGCACCTCTTCCGGCGCGTAGACATACCAGAGTTCATCCAGAACGCCCACGTAACCGGCTTCTATGAGAAGGGCAGCTTCCACGAAAAAGAGCTCCGTTATGCCTTCCGCCCGTTCCGCCTCCAGTGCTTCCGTCAAAAAGATCCGCACCGCGGGATGCAGGATCTCATTTACCTTCTGCCGGAGGGCAGGGTCTGCATAAATGCGATCCGCCATTTTTCGCTTGTCGATCCATCCGTCCGGCTGCAGCACATCACTGCCAAGCGCCTCCACCAGCTTCGGGAACGCCGGACTTCCCGGCTCCTGCAGCTGTTTTGCCACATCATCCGCCAGATACACCTTCGCGCGATAATGGGACTCGATATAACGGATGATCAGTGATTTGCCGGCGCCGATGCCACCGGTGATCCCGATGAATTTCATCCTTTAATGGGCATCGTACCAGGTGTCGCCCCGGCTCATGCCTACCTCCAGCACCACCGCAAAATCGGCGGCATTTTTCATATTTCTTTCCAGGAGCTCCGCAACGACCTCCTCCTCGCCGGCAGCAGTTTCGATCACCAGCTCGTCATGCACCTGCAGGATGAGTTTTGACTTCAGATCCCGCTCCCGCAGTTCTTTCCAGACCCGGATCATGGCAATCTTCATGATGTCCGCCGCGGTCCCCTGAATGGGCGCGTTCATGGCAACTCTCTCACCGAAGGAGCGCTGCATAAAGTTGGACGCTTTCAGTTCCGGAATGGGGCGCCGTCTCCCAAAGAATGTCTCCGCATAACCGGTTCGCTTTGCGAACTCTACCAGGGCATCCAGATAGATCTTGATCCCGGGATAGGTAGCAAAATACTGTTCGATATATGCAGCCGCTTCCTTCTTGGAAATGGACAGGTCCTCGGAGAGGCCGAAGGAACTGATGCCATAGACGATGCCGAAATTCACGGCCTTCGCATTCCTTCGCTGCAGGTCCGTGACCTCCTCAAAGGGAACACCGAAGACCTTGGAAGCGGTGATCCGGTGAATGTCCTGGGAGGAATTGTAAGCTTCGATCAGGCTCTGATCTCCCGACAGGGAAGCCAGGATGCGGAGCTCGATCTGGGAGTAATCCGCATCGGTCAGGCTGTAGCCATCCTCCGCCACAAAGACCTTCCGCAATCTCCTGCCCAGCTCGGAACGGATGGGAATGTTCTGCAAGTTGGGTTCGGAAGAACTGATGCGTCCCGTAGCGGTAACGGTCTGATTGAAGCGGCAGTGGATCCGCTCATCGGGGCCGATGAATGCAGGCAGGCCGTCGGCATAGGTGCTCTTCAGCTTGCTTAAGGCTCTGTACTCCAGGATATCCAGCACGATGGGGGATTGCCCC
>JAILAF010000040.1 GCA_024681775.1 Lachnospiraceae bacterium | reverse complement strand
TTGCGACATGGGATCCCCCGAGGGGAGCCCATTTTTGGGGAATGAGACGAAGCATGTATAATCCGGATTTCTTGTTGTGCGCGTTCCTGGTCTACCTGGTCGCCATCATCTGTGTCCTGTCCAAAAAGGGAACCGGCGCACTGAAAAACAAAATCTATATCGCGTTTCTGATCGTGGGAGAGTTGGCCTGTACGTTTGATCTGGTCGGCATTGTTTTGTCGAATCATTTTCCCAGGAAACTCTATGAGCTGCGGTCCATCTGCTTTTTCGGGTATCATTTTTTCCATCCCCTCACTGCATTTATCTGTGCGCTGTTTGTGGTGGAGATCACCGGCCGTATCCATGAGATCGATAAGCGGAAGATCATCCTTCTGCTGATCCCGCTGGTTCTTTTTTACATCCCTCTTTTCCTGAATCCCGCCTATAACACGGTGTATTATTTCGATGCCAACGGCGTTTATACCCGTGCGATCTTTATGTTGCTGGAATATCTGGCGGCAGCTTTTTACATGGGCTTTGTGCTGTACGAGATCATCAAGTACCGGAATTCCATCCGGAAGGACGAGGCATGGACGATCTCGCTCTTCATCGTGGTGACCATCATCGGTGTGATCATCCAGTACTTCTCCACCACGACGCCCACGGAAGTTTTTGTGATGTCACTCGGCTCCCTGACTGTGCTCTTTACGGTGGAGAACCGGGATGAACTCTATGACCCTGTCACGGGTCTCCTGAACCGGAATGCATTGATGGGAGAGCTGCAATCCTCCATCAGTTCCGGCATCCGTTTTCATTGTTTCGGAGTCTTTTTCCAGAACTATGAGGATATCTCTACCAGACTGGGCTACGTGGTCTCTGACGCCATCGAGAAGAGCGTAGCGGAGTATCTGATGACCCTGGGGAAGGATTTGGAGATCTATGACTGTGAGGATGGTTTCTTCTGTCTCCTGCTATATCACGCCCGCGAAGCGAGAGTGAAGGAGATCGAGAATGCTCTGGTCGAGCGTTTTGACCATCCCTGGGAGATGAACGGGTATCTGGTTCCCTTCATCACCTCCGTTGCGTCCTACCGGATCCCTGAGGCGGTGGGTACGCTGGATGAGATCTATTCCATGTTTGCACGGAGAAAGCACCATCAGGACGAGGTGGTGAAGGTGCTGCAGGAAGAGGATCTCGCTACTTTCCGCAGGGATATCTACGTGTCGAGAGCCATCTCCAAGGGGCTTTCCCACGGGAACTTCCAGGTCTATTATCAGCCCATCTGGGACTCTCAGAATGATCGCATCCATTCGGCGGAGGCTCTGCTGCGGCTGTATGATGAGGAACTGGGCTGGATCTCTCCCGACGAGTTTATCCGCGTCGCTGAGGAGACCGGGTCCATCTATGATCTGGGAGAATTTGTTTTCGAATCGGTTTGCCGGGACATCGGATGGCGAGACTTTAAGTCCATGGGGATCGATTTCGTCGAGGTGAATCTGTCACCTCTGCAATGTATGCGCAGCAATCTGGTGGAGCGTTTCCGGCAGATCATGGAGGAGTATCAGGTGCAGCCTAACCAGATCAACCTCGAGATCACCGAGACCGCTACGGCCAGATCCCTGGAGATGCTGCGGAGCACTATGTTAAGATTTCAGGAGATGGGTATCACCTTCAGTCTCGATGACTTCGGAACGGGGGCTTCCAACATGGAGAGCCTCGTGGATCTGGACTTCGAGATCGTGAAGATCGACAAGAGCATTCTCTGGAACACGAAGGATCTCTCCGCAAAGGGGACCTTCCTGGAGAATACCATCCAGCTCCTGAAGGGATCACAGTTCAAGATCGTGGTAGAGGGCGTGGAGACCCAGGAGCAGAAAGCGTTCCTGGAATCCCACGGATGCGAATTCTGCCAGGGTTATTTCTTCCACAAGCCTGCATCCATCTTTGACTTCATCACCTACGTGAAGAAGTTCAATAAGATCGGTGAGCAGGAGCATCTGGAAGAGATCGTCTGATCCCTGCATCTGGAAAGGATTGGAAATGGCTTTGTTTGGAAGGCGTGCGGCTCAGGTTGAAGAGCCCGTGCGCGAAGAGGGACATGTGTATCTTATCGATACGGAAAATGTCCGCTCTGTATGGACCCTGCTGCTGGACAATATGACGGCGCAGGACAAGATCTACGTGTTTTTTACGATGAATTCCGGGAATGTGTCCTATGAGAACTTAAATGGGATCCTTTCCTCCGGAAAGCAGGTGGAGCTGATGGAATGCTTCACCGGCAAGAACGGCCTGGATTTTCAGCTGGTGTCCTACCTGGGGTACCTGATCAAAGGATGTGAGACCGCAGAGTATATCATCATCTCCGACGACGGAGGATATGATGCGGCCATCCGCTTCTGGGAGAAGAAGGGCTGCAAGGTCTCCCGCAAGACGGCAGCCGAGGTGACCGGGAAGCCGGTAAAGGGCGGGAAGAAGGCTTCTTCCGGCAAGGGGCGCGGACTCCTTGGGAAGAGTACAAAGACAGCGGCTTCGAAGGCGGGAGAGACCGGTAAAGCCGGCGCTGGCTCCAAAGCAGGAGAGACGTCCAAAACCGCCTCCGCATCCAAGGCAGGAGAGACCGCACCCGGGAAGAAATCCGACAGTGAGAAAAAGGTGGTGCGCCGCACGGTGACCACGGGCACAAAAAAAGGCACAGACAGCGCTGCTGAGGAAGTGCCTGCAAAGCCGGTGCCTGCAAAGGCAGTGGAAAAGCCTGCTGCAGAAGCCCCCATCGTGATCAAGTTCGATCCGAATGCGGTATCCGATGCACCGGTCCGCAAATCCGAGCCGAAGGCGAAAACCCCTGCAAAGCCTGCAGAAGAGAAGCGCGAAGCAGTGCAAAGTGACGCGCCGAAGGCAGAGGCGCCGGGGCCCGCCCTCATGCCCAGCAGGGACAAGCTCCTGGCTCTTCTCCCTGAGGAGGAGGAGGCCCACATCTCCCAGATCTACGACCTTCTGGTGAAGGCAGGATCCCCGGAGAACCTGGCGGACATCCACGACGGCATCGAGAAGATCTACCGGGATGAGCGCGGAACGGAAGTTTACCGGATCCTGCGCCCCAAAATGAAGGATATTTACAAAGCGTGACGGCCTTTTGGTTTCCTTTGAAGGAAATCTTGCAGGATGCTTCATATTCTTAAGCAATCTTAAGAAACACCTTGAGAACATTCATAAATTCTTAAGGTGTTTTTTGCTTTTTCTATGCTATGATGGGTATGCAGGTTTTCTGACATTTGCATCAGATATCACAAATTTTTGGGGAGAGATCCGATGAAAAAAGTAAGACATATCCTGAATATCCTTTTGTCATCCCTTCTGGCAGTTTCCGTGCTGTCAGGGTGCGGCGCTGGAAAGGATGGTGCCTCCGGGTCCGGGACTGCGGGAACTGCGGAGACCACTGCTGCTAAGGAAGACAGTTCCTTAAGCGAGTATACCTATATGGCATCCTTTACAACCTCGCCGGAGAATGGGGATTTTTACAGCTGCGAGATTGCGGACGGTCTCCTTTGGAGCCAGGTGTATGAGGAGGATGGGAATGGCGGTTCCGTCTCCATCCTGAAGGGCATGGATCCCGAGACGCTGGAGACGAAGTCCCAGCTCACCGTGGGCGATCTGGTGGAAGCCCCCGCAGCGGATGAGGCTGCCGGAGAGTTTGTCAACACCTATCTGACCGACTACGGATTTGCGGATGACGGGACGATGTACGCTGTCATCTGTGTCTATCAGTACAAAGAGGGCTCCGAGGATTACAAGAATACCTATTACCTGGTTCATCTGACGAAGGAAGGCGAGGTCCTTTCCTCCAGTGATATCAGCGAAGCGCTGGGAGAGGACGGTTACGTCAATTATCTGGAGATCGATGAGGCCGGTAATCTGTACATGGCCGGAGACGGGAAGGTGGTTCTGGTTGACAGCGAGGGGAACCCTTCCGGCACCTGCGAACTTTCCGACTGGCCCAACGGCATGTTCTGCTATCAGGGCAAGGTCTATGTCATGCTTTACGGCGAAAGCGGACCGGAAGCATATCCCATTGATTTTGCCGGAGCGAAGCTGGGCAATAAGCTGGAAGGCTTCCCCTTCAATCGCGGCAGCTACCGCACCTCCGAGACGACGGACGGCAAGCTCCTTGAGTACAGTTCTTCCGAGGCTTACATCAATGACCCCGCTTCCGGTAAGGGAGAGATGCTCTTCAAATGGACTGACCTGAACATCGCAGGCGACCAGGTGCAGGCTCTGACCCAGACCGGCGAAGATGCCTATATGGCTGTGATCTACGACTGGAACAGCGGGGAGGCTTCCATTGCGAACATCAAAAAGGTACTTCGCAGTGAGGTGCCTGATACCAAGACCCTGACCCTTGGCATGCTTTACGAGGACCAGAACGTGACTTCCAGTGTCATCAAGTTCAACAAGTCCCAGAGCGATTATCGCATTGAGATCAAGACGTACTATGACTGGAACAATGACATGGCCTACGAAGAGGCCATCACCAATTTCCAGAACGACCTGACGGGCGGCAATCCCCCCGATATGATCTACTTCGGCAATTACGGCATGGAAGGCCTTGACTTTAGCACCCTGCAGAGCAAGGGCATCATTGTGGACCTGAACGGATTTATTGAGAATTCTTCCGAGGTCAACCTGCAGGATTACGCTCCCGAAGCACTGGATGCTTTCAGCGCAGACGGCAAGATCTACGGCATTCCCACCACGGTCATCGCAAGAGTTCCTACCGGCAAGGCTTCCATTCTTGGAAGCGAGCCCGGCTGGACCGTTGATGAGTGCATGGATCTTATCGAGGCCCATCCGGAAGCGGATATCCTGGATTACACCGACAGATCCTATTCCGCAAGGATCCTCATGGGTTACTCCATGGAGCGCTTTGCAAATTTTGAGACCGGCGAGGTGAATCTGAACACGCCGGAGTTCAAGAAGGTCCTGGAGTTTTTGAAAAAGCAGAAGAGTGAGATCGATTATGCGGAATACGAGTCCATGGAGTCCAGCCCCAAGCGGATGGAAGCGGGCAAGATCCTGATGATGGAGAACAGCTTCTCCGGTCCCGAGGACATCCAGATGTATGAGGCGATGACAGGCGGCGCCTGCTTTATCGGGTATCCCACCATGGACGGAAAGCCCTGCTACGGTCTGGATTTTGACGGAGCATGCATGATCACCAACAATTGTTCCGATCCCGAGGCGGCCTTTTCGCTGATCTCCTTTCTCCTGAACCAGGAGCCCGACAGATTTATGTACGGGATTCCCTCTAATCTTACTGCCAGAGAGCAGTACTTTGAGAAGTACTTTACCCCCGAAGGGAGCATCGAAGGCAACGGTATCGGCTGGGATGACTGGGAGTACACCTATCATGATGTGACCCGTGAGGATGTGGCGAAGTTAAATGAGATCCTTGCCAATGCCAAGGTTATGGATCCTCACTTTAATGAGATCTACGCGATCATCGATGAGGAGGCGCAGGCCTTCTACAATAACCAGAAGTCCGCAGAGGATGTGATGGAGATCATTCAGAGCAGAGTTTCTCTCTATATCAATGAGAATCGCTGATCCGGGAAGGAAGTAAAATGCCTCAGACAGGCGAAATATCAGCAAATGAATACGGCATCCCGAAGAAGCGCTTCCCCGGGAAAAAGCAGGAAAGTCCCCGCACGGCACGCATCCGGCGGCCTCATATCAAGCGGAAGCGCACCAAAAGGGACATCATCGCCCAGTGGGGGTCCACCCTCTTTATGGCTCCCAGCGTCATCGGGGTATTGCTCTTTTTCGTGATCCCCTTCGGCGTGGTGATCTATTACTCCACCCTGAACAATCCCATTGCCAGGGAATTCGTGGGACTGGAGAATTTCAAACTGGTGGCCTCCAATGAAGCCTTTCGGAACGCGGTGCACAACAGTGCCGTCTTTTCGGTGATCGCAGTGCCGCTGGCGGTGGTTTTAAGCCTTATCCTGGCCATGGCCCTGGACAGCAAGATCCCTTTCCGGACCCAGTTCCGCAGCTTTTTCCTGAGTCCCATGATGGTGCCCGTGGCATCCGTGGTGTTGATCTGGCAGGTGCTTTTTGATTACAACGGCGCCTTTAACGAGCTCATCAGTCATTTCGGGCTGGAGAAGATCGATTACCTGAAATCGGACAAGGCCATCTTTGTGGTGGTGGTGCTTTTCCTCTGGAAGAACCTGGGCTATAACATGATCCTCTTCCTGGCGGCCCTGTCCAGTGTGCCCCAGGATATCCTGGAGGTGGCGGCCCTGGAGGGAGCCACATCCCGGCAGGTCTTCTTTATGATCAAGCTCCGGTATCTGGCCAGCACCATGGTTTTTGTGACGATCATGTCACTGATCAACTCCTTTAAGATCTTCCGCGAGGTGTATCTGCTCACCACGGATTACCCTTACGAAACGATCTACATGCTGCAACATTACATGAACAACAAGTTCCGCAAGCTGGATTATCAGGCACTGTCCGCCGGGGCCATCATGATGAGCCTGGTGATGATCGTGATCATCCTGATCCTCTTTGCTGCGGACCATCATTACGGAAAGGACCTGGAAGGATGAGCGTGCAGAAAAGTACCAAGGGCCGCTCCGCCCGCAGGGCCCACCACATTTCTTTGAAAAAACTGAAAAACGCAGTCTTCATGACACTTGCCACGGGGATCTGCCTCTTTTTCGCCATACTGTTTCTGACTCCCATCGTGCTGACCATTACGAACTCCTTTATGGCGGCCTCGGAGATCAGTGCCAATTACGGTTCCGTTTTTGCCACCACCGCATCCGGCGGCCGGCAGTTCGTGGCGGAGCGGGTGAATCTGAAGTTCATCCCGGACATGGTGTCCTTCAGCCAGTACATCACGGTGCTCTTTAAGAGCCCGGAGTATCTGCTGAAGTTCTGGAACTCGGTCTTCCTCGTGGTTCCCATCATGATCTTCCAGCTGCTGATCGCGGCTCTGGCAGCCTACGGCTTTGCCAGATACGACGGGAAGATCCGGGGCGTGATCTTTTTTGCTTACATCATACTGATGCTGATGCCCTATCAGGTCACACTGGTGCCGAACTACCTGGTGAGTGAGAAGCTGCAGATCCTGGATACCTACTGGGCCATCTGGCTCCCCGGTATCTTCAGTCCCTTCTCGGTGTACCTGATCACGAAATACATGAACCGCATTCCCACTTCCCTTATAGAGGCCGCCCAGATGGACGGCGCGGGAGAGTGGAAGATCTTTACCGGCGTGTGTATGCCCCTTTGTAAGGGCATCATCTTCTCCACCGGCATTCTGGTATTCATCGACTACTGGAATATGGTGGAGCAGCCCCTGATCCTCTTAAGCGATCCCGAGCGGTACCCCTTGAGTGTGTACCTGAGTAAGATCAACGCGGGAGAGATCAGTCTGGCCTTCGCGGTGGCGACGATCTATATGATCCCTACCCTGCTGGTCTTCCTCTACGGCGAGGAATATCTGGTGGAAGGCATCACGTATCAGGGCGGCGTAAAAGCGTAAAAAGTATTACAATGGATGTAGAGTCCCAAAAAGCAAGAGATGAAGAGGAAAGTATCGTGGACAACAAAGAAATCATGAACGAAGACCAAAGAAAAGCCGAGTCCTCCGAGCAGGAGCGGATGTTCCGGAAGCGCAAGGACTGGATCAAAAACGCCATCATCATTTTCCTGGCGGTGATGCTGGTCCTGACCTTCTTCTCGGACACCATCAAGAATTACTCCCTGCCTCAGGTGGTGACCCAGTATGTCATGAGCGGCTCCATCACCACGAAGGTCCGTGGCGAGGGTAATGTGGAGAGCGGCGATCCTTACAATGTAATGGTGAAGCAGTCCCGTGTCGTGGCAGGCATTCCCGTGAAGGTGGGGCAGACCGTTACCGCCGGCGATGTGCTGGTCTATCTGGACGATAAGGAGAGCACGGAGCTCAAGGACGCCCAGAAGGCGCTGGAAGCGGCTGAAAATGCATACGACAAGGCCCTGATGGATGCGGAGATCTCCGACGGCGCCATCGCCGATTCCAAGGGCAATCTCTCCGCCACCTCCTTCCGCGCCCAGATCACTGCGCTGAAAAAGGCAGTGGATGCGGCCGAGACGGATCTGAAAAATGCAAAGAAGAATGCGGCAGCCATCCAGAACCAGATCGATCTGCTGGGCACCGTTTACGTGGATACCACCGCAGAGCAGGAAGCGGTGAACAACGCGAAGAAGGTGAAGGACGCTGCGGACGAGCAGCTAAGCCGCACCACCAATGAACTGAAGGATCTGGAGGCCAGACTGGAGTACTTTACCACTGTTTCCTCCAATGACGAGAAGGTGGCAGAGCTGGAGCAGCTGATCCGCGAGGCGAAACTCCTCCTCATCGACCATACGAAGATCGCCGATCAGGCAGCGGATGCCTATACCAAGGCGCTGAACGCCCTGGAAGAGAAGAAAGCATCACTGGATACCTCCGCCCAGGCGGCATCCCTGGCAGCGCAGCTGGCATCTGCCAACATCGCGGTGAGCAACGCCCAGACCGTCTATGACGAGAAGAAGGAAAAGCTGGATGAGCTGGTGGCACAGATCAACAGCCGCTACAACTTAGGCGGTCTCTACGATGCCATCGTGGATGCCAAGAAGACCCTGGATGAGCAGGAAAAGGACGCTATGGGCGCAGAGATCACATCGCCCATCAACGGTACCGTCACTGCCGTCAACGTCCAGAGCGGCAAGGAGACGGATCCTTCCGTTGCCGTGGTGGTGCTCCAGCCCGAGGGACAGGGATATTACATGTCCTTCTCCGTACCCAATGACAAGGCCAAGCTGGTAACCGTAGGCGACCCCGCAGAGCTGGTGAACAACTGGTGGTACAACGACATGGTCGCTTCCGTCAGCTCCATCAAGCCAGATCCGGACCAGCCCGGCAAGAACAAGCTCATCGTCTGTGAAGTGAAAGGATCCGACATCACCGTAGGCCAGCGTCTGACGGTGTCCATCGGCTCCCGGACCTCCAGTTACGATCTGATCGTACCCACCAGTGCGATCCATTCGGACAACAACGGAAAATTCATTCTCACCATCGAGTCCAAGTCCACCCCTCTGGGGAATCGCTACATCGCAAAGCGCACGGATGTGGAGATCCTGGCCAGCGATGATACCCAGTCCGCCATCAGCGCCGGTTTGAGCGGATGGGGCAATGATTATGTCATCACCGGTTCCACCAAGGACATCGAGGCCGGTGACGAAGTGAGACTGTCGGAGAACAACTGATATGGCAGCGAAGCTAAGAAAAAAGCACAAATTACGTCGCTGGATGCTGGTGCTGCTGATCCTCTCCGCGGTGAGTCTGGTGTTGTTCCTGGTCTTCTGGAGATGGCATTACGCCGTTTCACATTCCTTCCCGGATGAGCTGGCGGCGGACCGTTGGGGAGACGCTGCGGATACTTCCCAGATCGACGTATTCTTCAGCGTGGATGCGCCCATCACCCCCGACTCCTTCCTCTATGCGGAACATATGCTGGAGACGGAGCTGGAAAATGCCGGCATTACTCCGCCGGAGGACAGTAATGCAGACCTTTACAAAAGTGCCTACTGCGCCACCGGTAAGGTATATCTAAACAACAAGACCAATAACATCGAGGTGAAGGCCCTGGGGGTATCCGGCGATTACTTTTACTTCCATCCCGTGGATCTCATCAGCGGTTCCGTCTTTTCCCCCGAGGACATCAATGACGACTATGTCCTGCTGGACCAGACCAGTGCATGGCAGCTCTTCGGCGGTACGGACATCGCCGGACAGATCCTGGAGTGCGGTGGCCGGACCCTGATCATCCGCGGCGTCTACCGCCAGCGGGAGGATAAGCTGGCCAAGGCTGCGGGACTGGATACACCCCTGGTCTTTGTGGGATATGACACGCTGGTTAATACCGGCGTATCTTACGGCATCAATTCCTATGAGATCGTCATGCCCAATCCCATCCGGGATTTTGCCCTGACCAATGTCAAAAAGCAGCTGGGAATGGACGATGTCTATGCCCAGTTCGTGGATGTGACGGGCCGATTCGGCATTCTGCCCGGCATTCAGACGCTGAAGAATTTCACGGTGCGCTGCATGAACAGCAAGGCCATCATCTACCCTTACTGGGAGAATGTTTCCAGAGCATTGGAAAACAGATGCGCGCTGCTTTTGATCCCCACGGGATTGTTTTTGCTTCTTGCAGTACTGTTTTTCCTGATCCCGCTGCTCTATACCTGGAATCATAAGGGATGGAAGCTGCAGGAGCAGATACCGGTCTGGATCGGACGGATCCGGGACCGCATCTATACCGCCCGGGTGAATCGGGCACAAAAAAAGTTGCACGTTTCCTCTTCCGATCATGCGGCAGATGAAACATCACATAGCAACAAGAGCAAAGGGAGAGGCCGCAGGCGCGGCAGCTCTAAGGAGGAAGAAGTATGAAAAAGAATGATCTGAAGAAAGGCCTGTGTTCCGTTCTGGCCTGCCTGATGGCGGTTTCTCTGACTGCCTGCGGCGGCAAGGACGGTTCCGGCAGTGGCATCGGCGGCGGCAATGGCGGAAAGGGCGGCGACAGCGCGAGCAGCGTCGCTGCTGCGGATCCATCCAAGGCCAAAGAGGGCGTGTTTAAAGAATCGCCCATCACCCTGGATACGGAAGGCAACGAACCCAATATGGTTTATGCCGGACAGTTTTCCGACGGTGTGGGGATGATCTATTGCCTGTATGAGTATGGCGATGACGGATCCAGCTCCACCACCTATTACCTGCAGAAGTTTGATGCAAACGGGAATCCGACCACCAAGGCTACCCTGGCAAATGTGGTTTCCTACTACAATCCCGGTTTTTACGGCGAAACGGAGGATGCGCTTCCTTTAGAGGAAGAGGAAGCTGCCCAGGAAGCTACCGAAGAGGCTTCCGAAGAGGTTTCCACCGAGGACATGGAGATCCAGCCCATCGAAGAGCCGGTTCCTGCGCCTCTGCCTGCCGGCGGTGCGGATGAATCCGATCTGCCGGAAGTGGATTTTGAGTACGAGGCTGGATACACCTACGAGAACTACAATACGTTTACCACCGGCGGCGACGGAAATATCTATGCGGTCTATTCCGTGAATGCCGAGTTCTATGACGAGTACCAGAACTGGGTCGGCAGCAAAACCACGACGAGTCTGATCTGCTTTGATGAGAACGGAGAGCAGAAGTTTACCACAGAACTGGGAGATTTTTCCGAAGGATATGTGAGCCGACTGATTGCTACCGCTGATGGCTGCTATTTCATCGGTAGCAAAGATTACAGCTCCTGGATGGCCGGATTTGTGGACAAGAACGGCCAGGTCTCCGTGAAGAGCGAGAATCTGCCCGAAGCCTTCCAGGACATCAATGATATCGTGCGGATGTCCGACGGTTCCCTTGTGATGCTGTATTACACCTATGGGGAGACTTATTCCCTGAACGCATGCACCCTGGATCTGAACACCTTTACGATGGGAGAGGGCATTGCATTGCCCGGCTCCCTGACGGTCACCGGATTTAACAGCCTTCTGGCAGCACCGGGCGGCAAGTTCATCGTATGCCGCGATACCGGTGTTGAGATGTTCGGCATCGGTGAAACCGAGATGACGAATTACATGAATTTCGTCAATTCCGATTTTGACGGCTCCTACATGCGTTATGCGATCCCTCTGACGGAGGATTCCTTCATCGGCGTTTACAGTTCCGCCGAGGATTACACCACCAAGGCAGGCGTCTTTACCCATGTGGATCCTGCAACGATCCCCGACAAGGAGGTCATTACCGTTGCCTGCTACTACATGAACGGCGAGCTGCGGACCAAGGTAAAGGAGTTTAACCAGAAGTCTGCCACCTCCCGTATCGTCATCGAGTCCTACGAGCAGTATGCAAGCACCGATGACTACATGGCAGGCTACACCCGCATGAACAATGAGATCCTGGCAGGCAATATGCCGGATATCATCTATGTGAACGATCTGGACAGCATCGACTATGTGAGCTACGCAAAGAAGGGCCTTCTGGCTGATTTCTCCCAGCTCATCGCAGGAGATCCCGCGTTTGCAGGACAGACCTTCCTGACCAATGTCTTTGATGCTTACGCCGTGGACGGCAAGCAGGTGGTGATGCTGCCTTATTTCGACGTCAATGTCTACACCGCAAAGCCCGACATGGCCCAGTACAAAAACTGGACTCCCGCAGAGTTCCTTGCTTTCGCAAAGAGCCTGCCCAAGGATCGTTTCCTCTTCGAGGATCTGACCAGAAATGACTTCATGACCAATGTCATGTGGTACAACGGTTCCCGTTTCCTGAACCTGGCGGAAGGCAAGTGCGACTTTAACAATGAGGACTTCATCTCTCTTCTGGAGTACTCCGCAAGTCTTCCTGAGGAGATCGACTGGTCCAAGTACGACGATGAGTACTATGCAAATTACGACACCATGTACAGCTCCGGAAGGATCGTGCTGAAGAACGGCTATCTCTACAATGCGCGGAACTTCTACACCACCAATTACAACTCCTACTTCGGTGACTACACCACCGTCGGATTCCCTCATTCCGAAGGAAACGGCGCTATGATCAACGGCTTTATGTACTACATGATCTCCGCAAAGTCCGATCATCTACAAGAAGCATGGGACTTCGTCAAGACCTATCTGCAGCCCGAGTTTCAGGATACCGTGGAGTATGATATCCCCGTGCTGGAGAGCTCCTATCGCGCATGGCTGGAGAAGGCAAAGGAAAAGCCCAGCTATGAGGACGAGAACGGCAACATCGTTTATACCAACGACTATTACTATGTGGACGGCGTCGAGCATGAGATCCCCGAGATCACCCAGGCTTACATCGACGAGATCGATGGCATCATCCGCGGTGTGACCGCAGCCAGAACCTACAATGAGGATGTGCTACAGATCATCTCCGAGGAGTCCTCCGCCCTCTACTCCGGACAGAAGAGTGCAGCGGATGTGGCAGCCATCATCCAGAGCCGTGTGCAGCTCTTCGTGAACGAGAATATGAACTGAGCACGAAAAGAGTATTTGATTTCAGGGGTTGAATTTGTGCCGCATTTATGATATAAAAATATGGTTGCTGTAAGATTTTTCGTTTCAAATATTTTGTAAATGAGGTTTTTTATGAGCGCACTTCGTATTGTTTTGACAATTTTATTTATCATCGTTTGCATCGTACTGACTGCCATCGTACTGATGCAGGAGGGTAAGTCCGCAGGCCTGGGTGCCGTTGCGGGTGCCGCAGAGACCTATTGGGGCAAGAACAAGGGGCGCTCCATGGAAGGCCTTCTGGTGAAGCTGACCAAGCTTTGTGCCGTTCTTTTCATGGTACTTGCTGTGGTGCTGAACCTGAACGTGTTCTAAAGAAGGTTTGCAGTATCAGGGCATTCCCTCCATCCGGAAGGAATGCCCTTTTCTATTGTCCTAAAGTGCGCCTGATCGAGGTAGTTTTTTGAAGAAGAAAGTCAGTAAGAGAACAATCAAATACATCGGAAAATACTCCATGAATGCCAGAGGCTTCGGCTTCGTTACGGTGGACGGAATGGAACAGGACCTCTTTATTCCCGCGGGGCAGACCCTGACCGCCTTTCAGGGGGACCTGGTGGAAGTGGAGGTGCTGCCGGGAGATCCTCACAGAGTCCGTTCCTCCGGCAGGCGCCTGGAAGGTGCCGTGACGCGGATCGTGGAGCGGGCCATCACGGAAGTGGTGGGGACCTTTGAGAAGGGGCAGGGCGCAACCTTTGGCTTCGTGATCCCGGACAGGGTGCGGCTCCCCCAGGACATCTATATCCCCTTGGAAAGCAGTAAAAATGCCAAAAACGGGGACAAGGTCATTGCCCTCATCACGGATTACGGGGATGAGCGGCATTCTCCCGAGGGTGAGATCACCGAGGTCCTGGGACATGCAGGGGATCCGGGGGTGGATGTGCTTTCGGTGATCCGTGCTTATGGACTTCCGGAAGAGTTCCCGGCGGAAGTCCTGCAGGAAGCCCGGAAATCCGCCATCCGGCCCGTTACGGCGGAAGGGCGGAAGGATCTGCGGGATCTGCTGATGGTCACCATCGACGGCGAGGATTCCAAGGATCTGGACGATGCCGTGAGCCTGTCCTACGACGGGCAATATTATCACCTGGGGGTCCACATCGCGGATGTGGCGGAATATGTCCGGGAGGGGAGCCTGCTGGATAGAGAAGCTCTGGAGCGTGGCACCAGCGTCTATCTGGCGGACCGCGTCCTTCCTATGCTGCCGCCGGAGCTTTCCAACGGCTCCTGCTCCTTAAACGAGCGGGAGGACCGGCTGGCATTGAGCTGCCTTATGACCTTTGACGGTGCGGGACAGGAAGTGGACCACGAGATCACGGAGTCCGTCATCCGTACCACTCATCGCATGGCTTACACCGGGGTGCAGTATCTGCTGGACCATCCGGATGCGGTGGAGACGGAAGATATGTATCGGCAGTATGGGGACGTCCTTACAATGCTGCAGGAGATGTCCTCCCTGGCGCAGGTCCTGCGGAATGTGCGGCGCAGGCGCGGCAGCGTTGATTTTGACCTGCCGGAATGCAAGCTGACCCTGGATGAAAACGGACGGGTACTGGACGTGCAGGCTTATGAGCACACCGCGGCCAATGACCTTATCGAGGAATTCATGCTGGCTGCCAATGAGACGGTGGCGAAGCATTTTTCCTGGCTGGAAGCGCCCTTTGTCTACCGCGTCCACGAGGAGCCGGACGGGGAGAAGATGCGTGCCATCGTGCCCACCATCGCTTCCTTCGGGTATTCCCTGAAGGCGGTGGGGAAAAAGGGCAGCAAGGGGCATCAGAACGAGATCCATCCCAAGGAGGTCCAGAAGCTCCTGGCTGCCACCGTGGGGAAGCCCGAGGAGAAACTGATCAATCGCCTGGTGCTGCGCAGTATGAAGCAGGCCAGGTATGCCACCGCTTGTCTGGGGCATTTCGGTCTGGCCAGCGAGTACTATTGCCATTTTACCTCCCCGATCCGCAGATATCCCGATCTGCAGATCCACCGGATCATCAAGGAATCCCTGCGCGGAGCCTTGAGTGAGGAACGGGTGGATCATTACCGCAGTATCCTGGATGAAGTGGCGGACCACTCCTCCAAGCGGGAGCGCAGAGCCGCGGAAAGCGAGCGGGAGACGGATAAGCTCAAGAAGGTGGAGTATATCTCCGGACACCTGGGAGAATGCTTTGAGGGCATCATCTCCGGCGTGACCAAGTGGGGCGTCTATGTGGAACTGCCCAATACGGTGGAGGGGATGATCCGGATAAATGACCTGCCGGGCGGAAAATACATCTACGATGAGGAGCGGATGCAGCTCTTCAGCTCCAGGCGTGGGAATATCTACAGCCTGGGGATGCCCATGAAGGTGATGGTGGCCGCGGCGGATCCGGTGATGCGCACCATCGATTTTGTGCCGGCGCCGGGAGAGGAAGAAGTCGATTCAACCGTGAGTTTAGGCCCGAGGCATTGACTTTTTGCCTCCGGATGCCGATAATTCTACTGTAAGGGCGAGAAAACAAGGAGACAGATAGAAATGGCCGCCAAGAGTGAAGCGGGCAAGCTCATTGCCAACAACAAAAAGGCATTTCACGATTATTTCATCGATGAGATGTTTGAATGCGGGATCGCCCTGCACGGTACGGAGGTGAAATCTCTTCGCCTGGGGAAATGCTCCATCAAGGAGTCCTTCGTCCGGATCGAGAAGGGAGAGGTGTGGATCTACGGGATGCACATCAGCCCCTATGAGATGGGGAACATCTTCAACAAGGATCCCATGCGGGTCCGGAAGCTCCTGATGCACCGCGCAGAGATCCGGAAGCTGGAGCAGCAGGTAAAGGAGAAGGGCTATACCCTGGTTCCTCTCGATGTCTACTTTAAGAACGGTCGCGCCAAGGTAAAGATCGGTCTCGCCAGAGGTAAGAAGCTCTATGACAAGCGTGAGACCATCGCCAAAAAGGACCAGCGGCGGGAGGCCGAGAAGGAGTTTAAGGTTCGTATGAAACTGTAGTGTCTTATCGCGGTTTGTTTTTCTTTTCGGCAGAAGAGAGGAGACTCCGCGCAAAGACACACGTTTTCAGATACAATTTCATAAGGGGCAGTCAAGGTTTCGACAGGGATTTTGAAGCTGGAGAAGCTATCCGTTGCGACACGTTAATCGCACCATAAAATTAAACGCTGAAGATAACACTCAGTACGCTCTGGCAGCCTAACCGCTGTTAGGGACGCCGTTTTTACGGCTCGTCAGTCCGCTGCACTCACACAGCGGGGCACTGGCGTCATGAATGTGAGAAACGGTATGCATTAAGCTTTGCGTGCATATACGTAACATGAAGCTACCGAAGTGAAGGGGGCGTTCGCCACCCCCCGCGGAGGGAACGGCGCTGCAGAAGCGCAGATCCGGCGGACTATGATAGTAGAAGGACAGGGGATGGGTTCTTGGACACGGGTTCGACTCCCGTCTGCTCCACGAAAGGATGGCGGTAGCCATCCTTTTTTTGTGGAGCAGACGGGAGTCGAACCCAGAGGAACAAGGACTCTCGGGTTCTTGACACGGGGCGCACGGCGTCCGGGGGACGCCGGAATTGCGCCGACCGGAGCGGAGCGGAGACGACTCCCGTCAGCGTCATTTTCTCGTGGAGCAGACGGGAGTCGAACCCTGAAGACAGGAAGCCCTGGGTTCTTCTGCCTATATGATATTTGTTATCAGTAGCGGGGGTAGTAAAT
>JAILAF010000003.1 GCA_024681775.1 Lachnospiraceae bacterium | reverse complement strand
TTCGTGACTCACCGGCAGGAAAAGGCCAGATCTACCGTTCTTTCGTCATATTTCTTTAACAGTTCTTCTCTGGAGGCTCCGTCATGGAGGTCATGGATTGCATCCGCCAAAGCAGACTGGCCTTGGGATATACCTTGCGATATACCTTGAGATATACCTTGAGATAGCCCTCGGGATAGCCCCTCCTCAAGGCCCTCCTGACGCGCAGCGTCCATGTATTGTTGCGTAAGCGAGCACACAGCGGATACACCTCCTTCCGTAGTCTTTAGGCGTTTCACAGCTTCCGACATTCTGGGAAAACGGGGATCGTTCACCTCTTTTTTCGTAAAACAGCTCATCAGATCCGCAATCTTTGTATCGTCATTGATCGCTGTATTTACAAAGACCTCGTGCAGTCCATCATCAATGACTGCACCGCTCTCGAGGATCACACTTTCCACATGATAGATTGTACGCCCTTCACCCAGAAAATCGAATTCCGAGATAAACACGATGTACAGATTGACGACTTCCTCAAATCTGTCTCCGGGGCTGGATTCTCTGACAGTGATACTGGATGCATTGAATCTGGCTCTTCGCAGATGATCATCATCATCCGATCTTTGCACTTCAATATTACATTTTGTTCCGTCCCCAAGTGTACAAAGGGCATCCAGCCTGACGGATCTGCCATACAGATTTCTTTTGCTGCTCTGAACGATGATGCTTTCCGGATCTACAATAAGCTTTGGATCTTCCAAAATGATCTGCAGGATTTCCTGACAAACACCCGGTTCCGCCGCCAGGACCTCGAAAAACGTATCGTCGATCGGTCTGTAGTCCTTGACCCTGGCAATTTTCTCCTCAAAGGAGAGTTCTTTCTTCTCATTTGGCATAGTTGCTGATTCTCCTCTAATATTTCTATCAGAGGGCATAAAGACACCCTCGATTGTATGGGTGCCTCTACCATGCCTATTGATACTATATCATATGTGTGCCGAAATAAGAATACTTAAGAAACCTGTGAGAGCATGTACGACGTTTTTTTCGGAAAGTCGATCAAGACGTTCTCTAAAGACTTTACCCTTTCTTTCCGATATGTATGACAGGAATATTCCAAACCAGAAAATATTATGAGAATCGGTCCTTCCGAATATGGTGATTGAGCACAACCTCGTTGCGATGAATGCCGGCAGAATGCTGGGACTCACCAACGCAAAACTCACAAAGTCGACCGAAAAGCTTTCCTCCGGCTATCGTGTCAACCGTGCGGCAGATGATGCCGCCGGCCTTGCCATCTCTGAAAAAATGCGCAGACAGGTCCGCGGACTGGAGCGTGGCGCCAGAAATATCCAGGAAGGTGTCGGACTTTGTCAGGTAGCAGACGGAGCACTGAATGAGGTGCATGATATGCTCCACCGCATGGGGGAACTCTCCGTTCAGGCCGCCAATGATACCTGCACGCCTGAAGATCGGGAATACATCGACAGTGAAATCCGGGCGCTCCGAACGGAGTGTGACCGGATTTTTGCTACTACGAGTTTTAATGAACGGCTGATCTGGAAATCGAATGCAGAGAAGCTGATCGGAACCTATCCTACCCGCGCCGTCAAGGATGTGAGTGTCGGCGGCAGCTGGATCGACATCACCAATGAGAGCTACGACAAAATCCCCGCCGGAAATATCAGTGTCATCGCAGATGAGACAAACGGTGTCAAGCTTTCCTGGAGAGACTATAACGGAACCTCCCGGGAAACTGTCTGGGCGAGCTGGGATGATCTGAAAGCAAAGAATTATCGGTTTGAAATGAGCGACTACTTCGGTGGTCCAACCGGGACAAATACGGATCTGTACAGTTCTTCCGGGCAGCCGCTCTTTACCCATCAGATTGCCTTTTCGCCCGCGTCTTCGGCTACCCCGGCCGACATCAAAGATTCCATCAACGGCCGGTCAATCTCGGTCTCTGTCTCTGCCAGTCTCAGCAGCAGCTGGGAGGGTGCTCCAGGAACCCGTTTTTCGGCCTCCGCCGGCATCAACTATCCCGCTGAATATGCTTCCCACAAGAATTCCGCAAACGGCACCAACTTTAACGCTGCCGACGATGCTTTTTTCGAGCCGAAAGTAACCGGCGGAACGAACCTGATCCGGCATCCCTCCTATTCTACCGTGGATGCAGCCAAGACCGACTCCACAGGCTGGACCTTTGAATTCGACATGGAAGGTATCGGAACAGTAAAAGCTGTCTCCTCAAACATCTCCTATTCCGGAAGCGACCGCACACCGGATGACGAAGGCCGCTGGTGGAACTGGGTGTACTACAACGGTGGTGCCAGCAGGTATCAGTCCGGTATCACCCGCTCCGTGACCGGCGATCTGAAAGGACTGATGAGTACATTGACCGGTGATACGGGCATTCTTTCCAAAAATCCATCCAGTGGGGAATCGGGATTCTGTGATCAGGGTGGCAACATTTCCATCTCCTTTAACCTGACAGCCGACAGTCCCTACTCGTATGCAGGGACTACAAGCCGTTCGGTGGGATCCCTTACCCTCAGTTTTTCTGTTTCTCCGACAGACACGCAGCAGTCCATCCTCGACCGGGTCAGGAACGCGCTGGACGATACGGCCACCCTGGACTTTTCCAAGTCAGGACCGCAGACAGAACGGTTCCATATCGGTGAGCTCTATACCGCAAACAGAACCATTGATGCTCCCATTTACGGCGGCCATATCGATCTGGCTATTCAGACCGGTCCGGAAACGGATGCGCATTTCCATATTGAATATGACTCCCTTGGAAGCATTCAGCTTGGCATTCAGGATGCCAATGTTCTGACCTCTCAGGATGCACAGGAAGCCATTGAACTTTTCAAGAATGCAGAACAGATCATCAGCGAACAGCGCTCCGTTTTCGGTGCGTATCAAAACCGTCTGGAGCACGCCTATAATGTGAACAAAAACTCCGCGGAAAATACACAATATGCCGAGTCCCGCATCCGAGATACGCAGATGGATTCCGAGATTGTATCCATGTCCCTTCAGAACATTCTCCAGCAGGCGGGACAGTCAATGCTCGCCCAGGCAAATCAAATGAATCAGAGCGTTTTAAGCCTTCTGCAATAACCTTCTATTCCATCGTCCCCAGGATGATCCGGATCATCTCTGACACCCGGTGCATCACGGTGTGTCTGGCCTTGACCTCCTCATACCCCGCCCGGGCGATGGCCTCCCGTTCTTCCTCATGGGTCAGGTAATAGTTGGCCTTTTCCACCAGTTCACCCCAGGTTTCATAGGTCTCCAGATGC
>JAILAF010000075.1 GCA_024681775.1 Lachnospiraceae bacterium | reverse complement strand
AAGGGACATTGGTTGATGGCACGATTGCCGAAGGCAATGTGCGTTCATTTAGAAAATCTTTGCGAAGCATCCAATGATGCGAGCAAATATCGAATGAAATTCGATGGATTTTGTTAATGAACATGATTCGTTATCGGTTTTCAGGGAACAAAACTGAAGAAATCTTTTAAAGAGCAGAGTGATCTGCTCTTTTTTTAATTTTCATTTACTTGAATGCGCTTTACTGCTTTGCTACAATGAACCTATCTATTGCAATCTGCACATGAGGAGGGAGTATCAAGTGAGCAGTTCCCAAAACGCTGTTTTTATTCTTCATAAAATGAGCATCATTGCCAGGGGCCTGGAGAGGAAACTGACGGATCGAGGGATCCGGGTGACCGCTGTAACGGATGGGTATGATTCCCTTCCGTCCCTTGCTTCCGAGACCGGTGTCTATGTTCTTTATCTTCCTGAAAATGTTATGGAAGGATCTGCGGAATACAGTTTTCTGGAACAGGTCTGTTCCCTGCTTTCCGGCATTCAAAGCAGTGTTCTGGTGATCGGTGAAGCCAGACATAAAAGCGAACTTTCCGGGATATTTCCCATTCTTGATACAAGTAGATGGTTTGTGAAGCCCGTGAATCCCGACCTGTTCTGCACAGAGGTAACTGAACTGTGTGGAGGAGATGCTTCGGCTTCAGAAGCACCCGCGGGTGCTTCTTCCGGAGCAACCACAGCCGCCTCAAATACGGCGGAGAAGAAGATTTTTCTTGTGGATGACGATCCCGCTTTTGCAGCCATGGTTCGTACCTGGCTCAAGGATACCTACAAGACCTATGTGGGGACCGACGGGATGCAGGCCGTCAATTTCCTTCGGAAGAATCCCGTGGATCTGGTGCTTCTGGACTACGATATGCCTGTGGTGAACGGACCGCAGGTGCTGCAGATGCTTCGGGAGGATCCTGCGACTGCGGAGATTCCCATTATTTTTCTGACAGGTGTTGCTACGGAAGAAGAGATCCGGCAGTTGAAGGAGCTGAACCCTGACGGATATATCCTGAAAGCGACGCCGAAAGAGAAGTTGCTGGATTACCTGAAAGACTGGGTTTGATCGAGAATTGTTAAGGTAAGAGAGGGTCTGTTATGGATCGGATGCGGAATGACCAGTTTATCATTACGCTGGTATCATTGTCCTGCTTTGCACTCACAATCGAGAGTATTGCGCTGAAATGGGAGATGTGGGTCATCCCCCTGATCTTTATCGGTACGGTTCTGGTCTGGGTGCTTCATATCACGGAGCGGGGTACAGCCAATTTCAGAGAGAACTGCTACTTGATCTATGCCCTTCTTGCCATCTATTTTCATGGAATTCATCTGACCAGCATGTATGACGTGGTGGTCGTCTACTGCATGGTGATCATTGCATTTTCCTTCCTGGACAAAATCTACATGATGAATCTGTTTCTGGGAGAATGCTTTTTCCTTATGATGGTGCATATCATCATTGCTGTCCGGAAGGGGCTCGTAACCCCTGACTTTTTATTTGTATCCACGGAAATGCTGCATTTTGCCGTGGCTGTAGCCGTGTACTACGGTTGTGTTCGTTCCATCCAGGGCAGACTGGCAAATGCGGAGAAGGAGAAGCAGAAGGAGCAGGAGATCGCAACCATCGAGCAGGATGTGGAGGACTTTTTTTCCAATATTTCCCATGAGCTCCGCACGCCTATGAATGTGATCAGCGGCATGGCCGATCTGCTGATCCGGAAAGGGGTACGGGAGGAGGCGCTGGCCATTAAAGAAGCGGGTGTCCGTCTCACCGGCCAGATCGATGATATCCTGGACTATACCGAGGCGAGACGCGGAAATGCCCTTCTGGAGGAGGAGAACTACATGGTGGCTTCCCTCCTTCACGATATGGTGACGTCTTTCCATGCCATGAAGGATAAAAAGGAACTGGAACTGGTGGTGGATCTCTCGCCGGATATTCCCGCAGTTTTGAATGGCGATATTAAAAAACTCCATAAGATCCTGCGGCAGCTTCTCGCCAATGCCATCGCCTTTACCAAGCAGGGCGGCATTTTGCTGAAAATCTACGCGGAGCGAACGAATTACGGCGTGAACCTGCACATTGATATTTCCGACACGGGTGTCGGAATGAACCGTAAGGAACTTTCCTCTCTCACGAAGGGATTGTATCAGGCAGATAAACGAAGGGATCGAAGCACCGGCGGCATCGGCCTCGGACTGTCCATCGTCTATGGATTTGCCCACAGAATGGGTGGTTTTGTTAAGGTTTTAAGCAATCCCGGAGACGGAACCTGCGTACGCGTGACTATTCCCCAAAAGGTGGTGAATCCCGCACCGTCCTTGTCACTGAACGCCGATGTGAAGGGGGATGTACTGGTCTATGTGAACAGCAGTAAATTTGCTGTACCGAAGATCAGGGATTTCTACCGGCAGATGAACATGAATCTGGCGCTGGGAACTCAGGTTTCCCTGTATCAGGTGGAAAACGAGGATGAAATGAAACGCCGGGCCTTAGATCCCGGTGTGAAATGGTTCTTTACCGGACAGGAAGAATACGAGGCAAATCCTTCCTTCTACGAGGAGCTGTGCAGAAAAAATATCATGGTGACGGTGGTGGCATCCGGAGGATTTACCGCTCCCGCGGGAAGCGGCATTCTGGTGATCCCGAAGCCCCTCTATTCTTATTCCGTCATCAAGGTGCTGAATGAAGGCCGCGACGTTACGGATCTGGATTTTGATACCCGTAAAGAAAAGCCGGATCTGACCGGCATCCGGGCACTGATTGTGGATGATGAACCCATGAATCTGGTGGTGGCCCAGGGGCTTTTCGCCGATTACGGAATGATCGTCGATACCGCGGAAAGCGGCGCCGCCGCATTGTCCAAATGCGCAATGAAGGAATATGACATCGTCTTCATGGATCATATGATGCCGGAAATGGACGGTGTGGAGGCGATGAAACGCCTGCGCAGACAATCGGAGGATATCGGCGGAAAGAGGATCCCCATTGTGGCGCTGACGGCCAATGTGGTATCCGGCGCAAGGGAGCTCTTTATGAAGGAGGGCTTCGACGGATTCCTGGGAAAACCCGTGAATCTGCATGAATTTGAAAAAGTAATGGTGCACCTGTTCCGTTAGGCAACGCGTGAAGGAGTACAGTCAATGAGTTTGTTCCGTGCGATCGGCAAGGCCATAAAGGAAATCCGCAACCCCGAGAGAGTGCTTTCGGAGCGTATTTTTCTGCTGTTTACCATTATCGGCGAGCTGGCAGTACTGATCTCGCTGGTGGGGGACATCCTGACGGGAGAGTATCTTGCGGAGATCGTCCTGCTGGCAGTGATCCTGATCCTGGTGCCCTTTATCACCATTATCTGCCTGTACAAAAACAAACTTGGGGTTGCGAGCCGGCTGATCACCTACGGGCTGGTCCTTTTTGCGCTGCCCGGCATTTTCTTCTTCGGCGGCGGCGTGGAAGGCGGTGGTGTAACCTGGGTCATTTTCGGTTTTCTCTTTGCGGCGCTGGTGCTTTCCGGCAGAGAGCGGAATGTGATCTTTATTTTCCTGGTGGTGCTGTATGGCGGATTATTCCTGACGGAGTATACCCATCCCGAATGGGTTCCCCAGCATACCAAGGGCATGTTTTATGTGGATACCTTTATCGCACTGGTGATGGTGGGGATCATCTGCTTCATCTCTGTGCTGTTCCTGAACCGCCTGTATATGGATGAAAATGACAGGGCCCGGAAGGAAGCTGAGAGAGCGGAGGAACTGAACCGCTCCCAGAACCGCTTCTTCTCCAGTATGAGCCACGAGATCCGTACGCCCATCAATTCCATTCTGGGACTGAATGAGCTGATCCTCCGTGAGGAAAATGCTTCGGATGAGATCGTCAAGGATGCCAACGGTATCCAGGGATCCGGGCGGATGCTTCTGGCGCTGATCAATGATATCCTGGACTTTTCCAAGATCGAAGCGGGGAGCATGGATATCGTGCCCGTGAACTACAATGTGGGAGATCTTCTGAGTGAGATTGTGAACATGATCTGGCAAAAGGCACAGGATAAGGGCCTTACGCTGGACGTCAGCGTGGATCCCACCGTGCCTACTGCCCTCTTCGGAGATGAGGTCAGGGTCAAGCAGATCCTGATCAATCTGCTGAACAATGCGGTGAAATATACGAAGGAGGGCAGCGTCGGACTCCACGTGGAGTGCGAGGAGGCGGAAAACGGCGAGATCCAGCTGCGGATGTCGGTAACGGATACCGGAATGGGAATCAAGAAGGACTCCATTCCCTATCTTTTTGATGCCTTCAAGCGTGTGGATGAAGCACAGAACCGTCACATTGAGGGCACCGGACTGGGTCTTTCCATCGTAAAGCAGCTGGTGGATCTGATGGACGGAACCATTTCCGTGGACAGTGTGTACGGCGAAGGCTCCTCCTTCCATGTGATGATCCGGCAGGGAGTAGCGGATCCCACCCCTGTGGGTGAACTGAACATCCGCAACTACGGCGTTGCCAGAAGAAGTGCCTATGAGAGCAGCTTTGTGGCGCCTCGTGCAAGGATCCTCATCGTGGATGACAATGAGATGAACCTCACGGTGGAGACCAAGCTCCTTGCCGCAACCAGGATCCGTGTGGATACTGCCATCAGCGGCAGAGATGCGCTGGGACTTACGGTGAAATACAAATACGATGTCATCCTGATGGATCATCTGATGCCGGAAATGGATGGTATTGAGTGCCTGGAGGCCATCCGGACCCAAAGCGGCGGTCTGAATACCACCACGGCGGTTCTGGTGCTGACGGCCAATGCCGGTTCCGACAACAAGCAGATATACAACAGAGCCGGATTTGACGGATATCTCTTAAAGCCCGTCTCCGGCGATGACCTGGAAACTGCCCTGATCAAACACATCCCTTCGGATAAGGTGGTATTGTCTGCTTATCATCATCAGAAGGGCGGAGAGATGAGCAGCACCTCCGGCTACAAGCGGAAAGTTCCCGTGGTGGTCACCACCAGCAGTATGTGCGATCTGCCGGATGAAATGATGGACAATCCTTACCTGCCGATCCTTCCCTTCAACGTGCATACGGAAGCGGGGACCTTCCGGGATTGCTACGATATGGATCCGGAGGAGCTGATGCGCTACTTCAAGAGCGGGAAAAAGGCGGAAAGTGCCCCGCCGGATCCTGCAGCCTATGTGGCATTTTTCCTGGAGTGTCTCAAGTACGGACATCATCTGTTCTACATCGCCATTTCTTCGAAGCTCAGTGAAGATTATGCGAGAGCTGTGGAGGCGGCCAAGTCCTTTGACAATGTCACGATCATCAATTCCGGAAGTGTCTCCAGTACCACGGGTATCCTGACCCTTATCGCCTGCAAGCTGGCACAGCAGGATGTTTCCGTGGAGGACATGATTGTCGAACTGAATGCCGCTGCCGACCGGCTCAGATGCAGTTTCGTTGTGGACAGAACGGACTATCTGCAGGCGGGCGGCCTCATCGGCAGAAAGGTCAGCGATTTCGCAAGAGCACTGGATCTGCGTCCCGCATTTTCCTTCCGGAAGGAAAAATCCGGGCTCATCGGCGTCTGGGCCGGAGGACGGAGACATGCCTACAGGCGATATATCCGTAAGGCATTCCCCGTGGAGATCGTTCCTGACCCTGAGATCTGTTTTATTACCTATGCTGACGTTCCGGAGGAAACCCTGTTGTGGATCCGGGATGAGATTTCCAGATATGCGTACTTTGAGAATGTGATCTTCCAGAAAGCCTCCGCTGCCATCACCTCCAACTGTGGACCGGGCTGCTTCGGCGTTTTGTATTTTGTCAGAGGCAATCAGACCTACAATATCTCGTCCCTGATCCCGGGCCTTGCGCCTGCTCAGAACAGGAAAGAGGAGGAGCTCCCTGCCGAAGCAGGGCATGCGGAGGAACATCCTGCAAAGGAAGAGCCTGCAAAAGCTGAGGCAAAATGGTACGAGAATATCGAAGGGATCGACGGAGCGCTGGCGCTGAAAAACAGCGGATCCGAGGACTCCCTCCGTACGGTCATCAAAATCTTCTACGATTCCGCACCGGCCAAGACCGGAGAATTGGAAGGCTTCTTCGGTGCGGGAGACTGGGCAAACTATACCATCAAGATCCACGCCCTGAAATCTTCCGCAAAACTCATCGGTGCCATGGAACTTTCCGAAGCGGCACAGGCACTGGAGCTGGCGGGAAAAAGCGGAGACGAAGCCTTTCTCCAGGAGCATCACACCGCATTTATGGAGCAGTATGCACGGTTCCGTGAGGTGCTGGCACCGCTGTGCGGAGAGGAAGAAGTGCAGGAGTCGGAGACGGAAAGCGGCCCTCCCATCGATTCCTATCTGCTGGAGAGTGCGTATGATGCCATCGCGGATGCGGCAGGCATGATGGACTGCGATATGATCGAGGAAGCCATCGGAGAGCTGTCCGGTTACAGTATCCCGGAAGCGGATCGTGAGAAGATCGCGAAGATCAGAAAAATGGCTGCGAATTTCGAATACGACGGAATCCTGCAGCTTTTGGGGAAGGGGTAACGCTGCGGTATGGAAACAGTTGTACGTATCAATGACGCGGTGAATTCCCTTGTGTGGGGAACCTTCGGAATGCCGCTTCTGTTGGGGGCCGGACTGATCTGTACCCTTGTGACGGGGGCTTTTCAGTTTTCTCATCTGAAATCCTGGTGTAAGGGAACCTTCGGCTCTATCCGGAAGGAAGGACGTATCGTCAACGACGCGGGCGCCCTGTCCCAGTTCAGGACCTTCTGCATGGCACTCATGTCCACCGTGGGAACGGGCAATATCGCCGGAGTCTCCACCGCTATCTGCGTCGGAGGCCCGGGTGCCGTGTTCTGGATGTGGATCGCTGCCGTGCTGGGAATGGCCACCAAGTTTTCCGAGAATGTGCTGGGTGTATATTTCCGGCGCAGAAATTCGGACGGCGCCTGGTCCGGCGGTCCCATGTACTATCTGCGGGACGGTGTGGGATCCTTTAGGAACTGCAAAGGGCTCGGAAGAGCGCTGGCAGTGGCATTCTGTATTTTTACCGTTCTTGCATCCTTCGGCATCGGCAACATGGGACAGATCAACAAGATCACCCTGAACACCCGTGCCACCTTCCTGAAGGATATGGATTTCGGTACCTTTCTGGGATTACCTGCGGTCAACTGGTGGATCGGCGGAGCCCTTACCCTGGCCGGGGCCATCATTCTCACCGGCGGATTCCGCAGACTGGCTTACGTCGCGGAGTGGCTGATCCCCTTCATGACGATCCTGTATGTGCTGGGATGTCTCATTGTGGTCCTGATCCATATCACCACGCTGCCGGCTATTTTTGCTTCCATTTTCCGGTTCGCTTTGGGGCAGGATGCGCTGAAGGGCGGCATTGCCGGAACGGCGGTGCAGGTGGCGCTAAATACCATTCGAAGCGGCTGTAAGCGCGGCGTGTTCTCCAATGAAGCAGGTCTGGGATCCTCCGTCATGGCCCATGTCAATACCTGTGCCAGAGAGCCCGTAAAACAGGGAATGTGGGGCATCGCCGAGGTATTTGTGGACACCATCGTGATCTGTACCATGACCGCTCTGGTGGTGCTGGGTTCCGGTGCCATCGACCTGACCACGGGACTGGTGGCTGAGGGAGTGGATGATGTGACCCTGGTGGCAACCGCCTTCGGAAAATGTCTGGGGAGACCCGGCGAAGTCTTTGTGGTACTGATCATCGCCCTGTTTGCTTTTTCCACCGTTATGGGCTGGTCCTATTACGGCGGAAAGGCGGTGGAGTACCTGGGAGGAATCTACTGGTCAAAGGTCTATCGCAGCGTTTTTGTGCTGCTGATCATGGGCGGTGCCCTGATGGATTCCACCCTGGTCTGGGATGTGTCGGATACCTTCAATGGTCTCATGATGATTCCGAATCTCATCGGCGTTTTGGCGCTGATGCCTCTGGTCCTGAAGCTGACCCGCAATTATGCGGACCGCAGGATCCGGGGGAAAGATGTAAAACCGATGCTTTCCTATGATTCCGGCCTTCAGAAGGAGGCCGCAAATGCTTTGAAAAAAGGACTGGAATAAATTTGCTGAAAAAGAGGCGATCCTGATATGAGTGACAGTGTCATTTACACGAATGACAAATGTATAGGCTGTAATAAGTGCATCAAGGTCTGCAGTGCCATCGGTGCCTGTGTTTCCGTGGAAAAAGACGGAAAGCCCAGGATCGATGTGGACGGTAACCGCTGTGTTGCCTGCGGCAGCTGTATCGATGCCTGCCAGCACGGTGCCCGGGAATTCCACGATGACACGGAGCGCTTTTTTGCAGATCTGGCAAAGGGAGAGGAGATCTCCCTGCTTCTGGCGCCCGCATTCCGTGCGAACTATCCCGAGGAGTATGAAAGCGTGCTGGGCGGATTAAAGCAGATGGGCGTTCGCCATATCATCAGCGTTTCTTTCGGCGCGGATATCACCACCTGGGGATATCTGAACTACATCCGTGAGCACGATTTTGTGGGCGGGATCTCCCAGCCCTGCCCTGCCCTGGTCTCCTACATCGAGCGGTATCTACCCTCGTTGCTGGACCGGCTTTTCCCCGTGCAGAGTCCTCTTATGTGCGCTGCGATCTATGCCCGGAAGGAAATGGGGATCAAGGATAAATTTGCCTTCATCAGCCCCTGTATCGCCAAAAAGATCGAGATCGAGGATCCTCACAATGCGGGACTGGTGCAGTACAATGTGACTTTTGACCATCTCATGCGCTATGTGCGGGAGCACGGGATCTCCGGCCCTTCCGTCCACAGTGAGATCGAGTACGGTCTGGGTTCCTTCTATCCCACCCCCGGCGGCCTGGCAGAGAACATCAAATGGTTCCTGGGGGACGAAGTCTACATCCGCCAGATGGAAGGGGAAAAGCATCTGTACGAATGGCTCCATAAAAATGAGGAGCGGATCCGTGACCGAAAGACGCCCTTCCTGGTGATCGATGCCCTGAACTGTAAGAACGGCTGTATCTGCGGAACCGCCGTCAATCCCGACAAGGCGGAGACGGATGATGCCCTCTATGCCCTGCTGGATATTCGGGAAAAATCGAAGAAGGCTACTGCGGGGGACGCCTGGTCCAGACCGGATACGCCGGAGGAGCGCCTGAAAAATTACAACGCGCAGTTTACTCATCTGCATCTGGAGGACTACCTCAGAGGCTATACCGACAGATCCGAGAGCTGCAGATATAAAGAGGCCGATGAAAAAGCGCTGGAAGAAATCTTCCTGAGCATGAACAAGAAGGACGAAGCCTCCAGGCATATCGACTGTACCTGCTGTGGCTACGAGAGCTGCCGGCAGATGGCCATGGCTATTTACAACGGCTTCAACCGTAAAGAGAACTGTATCTACTACGAGAAGGCAATGGTCCAGGAGCTGGGCTTCGAAAAGGCCGTGGCGGAGGAGGCTTCCAAGGCCAAGAGTTCCTTCCTTGCCAACATGTCCCACGAGATCCGCACTCCCATCAATGCGGTTCTGGGCATGAACGAAATGATCCTGCGGGAGTGCAGTGACGAGAAGATCACCGAGTACTCCAAGAACATCAAGAGCGCAGGAAAGTCCCTGCTTGGGCTGATCAACAACATCCTCGATTTTTCCAAGATCGAAGCGGGAAAGATCCAGCTGGAGGAGAGCGAGTACGAGCTCGGTTCCCTTCTGTTTGATGTGGTCAATGTGATCCGCCCCGTTGCGGAGGAGAAGGCACTGGAGCTGCATCTGGATTTCGACGAGTCTGTGCCCGGCCGTCTCAGGGGCGATGAGGTCAGGATCCGTCAGGTGATGGTCAACATCCTGACAAATGCCGTCAAATATACGAACCGCGGAAGCGTCACCTTCTCCGTGCACAGTGAGCCTGACGAAAACGTGAAGGATACGGTGTTCCTGCGGATCACCGTCAAGGATACCGGCATCGGCATCAAGCCCGAGGATATGGAACGGCTCTTCTCGGAGTTCGAGCGCATCGAGGAAAAACGCAACCGCAATATCGAAGGAACGGGTCTGGGACTGAACATCACCAAGAGTCTGCTGGAGCTGATGGGATCCCGGCTGGAGGTTTCCAGCGTATACGGAGAAGGATCGGAATTCTCCTTCCTGGTTGGGCAACAGATCGTATCCCCTGAACCCATGGGGAATTACGAGGAGGCCGGCAGGCATGCCGCCGGGATGAACAGCGGATCCGTCAGACGATTTATCGCTCCCGAAGCACGTGTGCTGGTGGTGGATGACTATCCCCTGAACCTCACCGTCTTCCAAAATCTTCTGAGTCGTACGCAGATCCGGACGGACTGCGCGGAGAGTGGAGATGCGGGCATCGCTCTTACCCGGAATCAGAAATACGACATGATCTTCCTGGACCATATGATGCCCGTAAAGGACGGCATCGAGACCCTGCAGGAGATCCACGCCGATGAGAAAAATCCCAACCGGGACGGGATCTTTGTGTGCCTTACCGCCAATGCCATCCTGGGAGCAAGGGAAACCTATCTGGAAGCGGGATTTGATGATTACCTGACTAAGCCCATCGATTCGGATCAGTTGGAAGCCATGCTCCTGCACTATCTGCCCGTAGAACTGATCGTGGACGCACCGGAAGAGGAAGAAAACGCGACTCCCAATAGCGAAGAGCTTCCGCCGGAGCTGGAGCTTCTGAAGGGCACCGCCGTCGATGTGGCAGCAGGTGTGAAAAACAACGGAGATGTGGGAACCTATCTGACGGTGCTCCGAACCTTCTATGATTCCATCGAGGCACAGAGTGAGGAACTGAACCGTTGCTATGAAGAGGAAGATTTCGGCGCATACACCATCAAGGTGCATGCTTTGAAAAGTGCTGCCCGGATCGTTGGCGCCGCCGCCCTGGGCGAAGAGGCGCAGCAGTTGGAAAATGCGGGAAAGAGCGGAGATATCGACTACATTCGTTCTCAGAATGATGCCTTCCTGCAGGAGTATTTCGACCTCCTGGAGGTCCTTGCTCCCGTGTTTGCAACATCGCAGGATGCTGAGGATAAAACACCCATCGATGCGGAGATGCTCCTGGAGGTGTACCACGAGATCCGCCGCGCCGCAGAGGGCATGGACATCGACCAGATGGATACCCTCTTCGAAGACATGGAGGAGTACGCCGTTCCATCGGAGGAGCAGGACCTGTGGAATACAGTCCTCACCGCCTATCGCAATTTCGATTACATGGCCATCGTCGAAGCCCTGCAGGGAAAGTAAGGAATGTGGGGCTTCGCCCTCGTCTGAAAAAAGTATTTGACATCGAGTACTCATTTTGATAATATAATCGTTGTCGTTGCGAGAACGAAGTAGCAATGGCTTGCGACTTCGCCGAAGGCGAATCGCTGTTTTTGTAGATTTTCTTTGCGAAGCAGCCTCTGCTGCGGGCAAATAGAAAATCTAAAAAACTTTCCTCGATAGCTCAATGGTAGAGCACTCGGCTGTTAACCGAGTTGTTGTAGGTTCGAGCCCTACTCGGGGAGGTTTTCGATAAGACTCCGTAATCGCTCGCATCAATGGATGCTTCGCGAACGGACTCTAGTCGAAAGTCGAATCGCACTCCGTGCGATGTCGACACGGATCGCCCGTTGGGCGATATCGACAAGTTTGTCCCCAATGGGATAAGGCTCCGTGGTCAAGAGGTTAAGACATCGCCCTTTCACGGCGGTAACACGGGTTCAATTCCCGTCGGAGTCATGTTTTTGGAGTTTTGTAATCGCTCGCATCAATGGATGCTTCGCGAACAAAACGCACAAAAACGATCGAAGCTGACGCTTCGCAAAGGGCATTACCATTCTTATTGGGAATTTGGATCTTTAGCTCAGTTGGTTAGAGCAGCCGGCTCATAACCGGCGGGTCCTGGGTTCGAGTCCCCGAAGATCCACGAAACCGAAAAGAGAATTCCAATCGGTTTATGTAGATGTAATCTTAGTATCAATAATGCATGCTTGCCGAAGGCAACATGCGTTCACTTAGAAAATCCTTGCGAAGCAGCCTCTGCTGCGAGCGATTACAAAATGTCAAAGTTCTTGGCGACTTCGCCGAAGGCGAATCGCCGTTTTTGCAGATTTTGTTCGCGAAGCAGCCTCTGCTGCGAGCGATTACAAAATGTCAAAAACAAGGCCCGGTGGCTCAGTTGGTTAGAGCGCCGCCCTGTCACGGCGGAGGTCAAGGGTTCAAGTCCCTTTCGGGTCGCGGAACAGATCGGATTTTTCCGGTCTGTTTTTTTGTTACATCAACCCGGCAAACGGTTTCCTTTTTGTTCTGATTTTATGCTATAATCTTAATACACTCCCTTTTTGGAAGTTCTCATTTTCCTTGAGGGAAACCGATTTACGACTTTCTTCTGCATACCCGGGGAGTGCCCTTGCGGCTCATTGTGTGCGGAGTGATATACGGGGGCTATATGGTTCATATTTTTCTGCTGGATCCCTACACGGGGAGCGAATTCAATACAGCGCGTCTGCGCTCCGTTCTGTCCGGCGTGGATGATATCGAGTATTATGTCTTTACCCTGATCTCCGACTGGGTCCGTTCCGATTACATTTCCAGGATCCAGGAGATCTTTGACGAGGATCAGATCCGCTTTTACGTCTGCGGCAGTTCCGACACTCTGAACAGTTTCATCAATGCGGTTTCCGACCTTTCCCAGGTGGAGATTGCTTATATTCCTGCGTCGTCCAACGACAGCTTCCTCCAGATCTTCGGGGAGAAGTATTCCTATTTCACCGATTTTGACCGCATGATCCACGGAAATGCGGTTCCCATCGACTATATCGAGACCAATCACGGCAGAGCCATGAACATCGTTTCTCTGGGGTATACTCTGGGGTTCTATTCCGGCTCGTTTCTTTCCCGCCACAAATCCATCGATCTGCTTTTCAGCCGGGCAGTATTTCTGCTTTCCCGTATGCTGGGAGCTACCCGTTTCGGCGCACAGATCATTGCCGACACCCATCACATGGACGGAAATGTTTCCAGCATCTATTTCGGCAACGGCTGTTCCCAGGGCGGGAACCTGTTTTTCGAAGAAGAGCCTGTCATCATCGACGGGCGCGGCACCGTTGGCTATCGCAAGTCTGAGGGCCTTGTGAAGAGTCTGCGGTACTATATACACCTGCGGAATAAGGATTTTGCGGAGCTGAAGAAGGACACCAATTCCTTCCTTGCTACCTCCATGAAGGTGGCAGTCAAGCGCAATAAGAAGATCACGGGGTATCTGGACGGCATTCCTGTCGCCGAGGATTCCCAGTGGGAAATCCGGATGGTCAGGGAAGGCCTCCGCTTTGTACTTCCCAGGGGGGTGATCTTATGACGAATCAGAAAAATGTAGCCTTCTGGCGTAGAATCTTCCTGATCTTTTATGTGCTGATCGGGACCATTGAGTCCGTGAGCATTCTCTTTTTCTCCGTGAGACCTCAATGGGTGGGACTTACCTTTGCTCTTTATCTGATCGTTACCTATATCCTGATCCTGGTCTTTGACCACAACAAGGTGCTTTCTCCCACGGCCTTTCAGAATTTCCTCAGCATCGTCTGGATGATGAATTCCTTCGTGTTTATGGTCTGCATGGAGAATGTGCTGTATTTCCTGTATCTCATGTTCCTGGAGACCTTTGTGCTCTTTTCCTTTGTGGATCCTTCCATCTTTAAGGTGCAGGTCCTGGGAATCCTGCTGTCGGGGGCGGCGATGCTCTTTTACTGGTTCATGTTCGGGGATGTGAACCATTTTGATTTCCGTATGCTCTTTGGATTTCTGATCCTTTTGTTCGGTCAGTGGATCTGCCGTACCAAAAGCAAATTCGCGGTCCGGCAGATTGCCATCACGGAGGAGCAGGAGCGCGGCCTCTCCGATATGCTGAAAGTGGTGGAGGCTAAGCGCCGGGATGCCAGACGGGCGAACCAGAGCAAGTCTTTGTTCCTGTCCAACATGTCTCATGAGATCCGCACCCCCATCAATTCCATTCTCGGTATGAATGAGCTGATCCTGCGGGAGCAGCCGGACAAGGAGATCGCCGAGTATGCCCATAATATTGAAAAATCCGGCAACCTGCTGTTGACCCTGATCGAGGATGTGCTGGACTTCTCCAAGATCGAGTCCGGCCGCATGGAGCTGTTCCCGGTGGATTACTACCTGAATTCTATGCTGAACGATGTGCTGGTGCTGCTGGAGCAGCGAGCCAAGGAAAAGGGGCTGGAACTGATCCTGGAGGTGGATCCCACCCTGCCCAACTATCTGCGCGGCGATGAGATGCGGATCCGTCAGGTCCTGACGAACCTCCTGAACAATGCCATCAAATACACCAAGGAAGGGAGTATCACCTTCCGCGTCACCGGCCGTAAGGTGAAAAACCTTGCATTCCTGCATTTTGAGGTGGAGGACACCGGTATCGGCATCAGCGAGGAAGAACTGCCCAGGATCTTCGAAACCTTCCATCGTCTCTACTCCCTGGATACGGTCAATACGGAAGGGAGCGGCCTGGGACTGAACATTTCCAGCAACCTTCTGGAGCTCATGGGAAGCCATCTGGATGTGAAGAGCCAGAAGGGGATCGGTTCCAATTTCTACTTCACCATCAAGCAGGAGATCATCGACAAGACGTCTATCGGCGAGTTCCATCGCCAGCGGGTGGAGGAGACGGAAAAGAGCCATCTGGTGCCCCTGGTCTATGCGCCGAAAGCCAGAGTCCTGGTGGTGGATGACAATGCCATGAACCGGAAAGTGTTCCGCAGCCTCTTAAAGCGCACCGGCGTGGAGGTGGATCAGGCATCCGGCGGAAAAGAAGGTGTGAAGATGGCGGAGGAGAACCATTACGACATCATCTTCATGGACCATATGATGCCGGAGATGGACGGCGTGGAAGCCTTCCATCGGATCCGGAACGGAAACGGCCCCAGCAAAAATGTGCCCGTCCTGGTGCTCACCGCCAATACCGTAAACGGTGCCCGGGAGTTCTACCTGGAGGAGGGCTTTACGGATTTCCTTTCCAAGCCCATCATGCCCGATCGTCTGGAGCTCGCCATGCGGGATTACCTGCCGGAAGATCTGCAGGAGGAGCCGGATGAAAATGCGATCCAGGCAAATGCGCGCAGTGCCGCCGCAGTGCCGGACGACATGGACGGAGAGCCCCTGCCGGAGGTGGACGGTCTGGACTGGAATCTTGCGAGACTTCATTTCCTGAACCGGGAGATGATGATGGAAGCGCTGGAGGAGTTTGCCCATACCATTGACGGCAGTGCGGACAAGCTGGAGTCCCTGTACAAGGCGCTGCCTGATGGGAATGCCCTGAATGATTACCGCGTTACGGTTCACGCCATGAAGAGCTCTGCAGCCCTGGTGGGTATCGTACCTTTGGCCGGCACTGCAAAGCTCCTGGAGAACGCAGCTGCCGGAAAGGATGTGGATACGGTTCGGGAGGTGACTCCCGCATTCCTGCGCTGCTGGCGCAGCTATCATGCACAGCTGGCACCTTTTGCCGGAACGGAAAATGAAGCCAGGGAAGCCTTCGATGCGGACCTTTTCGGTGAGCTGTACGAGGATCTGTTGCTGGCTACCGGCGAGCTGAATGTGGATGTCATGGACGACCGGATGGAAAAAATGGAACAAATGGAGCTTCCCGGAGAACTCAAATCCGAGGTTTCGGCCCTGCGCGGCATGGTGACGGAGCTGGATACCGAAGGGATTCTGGGAACGGAAAACAGGATCAAATCCTGGTTGGAGAGTAGGCATGGCTGATTCCTTTTTTCAGGTAGGAAAGATCAAATCGAAGCTCGAAGAGCTGATCCCCCCGGAGGTGGCGCGTTTCATCCCCGTCTACAATGCATTTTTTGAGACCATGATCCGTTATGTGGATCCGGATGTATCCGTGATGAAGGTAGACATGGTGGATGCACTTCCCAAAGGGGATCAGGTGACTCAGGTCATGGTCTGGGAGGACGGCCTGGTGACCTGTCTGTCGGAATGTGACGGAGGACTGTTGGAGGTCGCCAACGGATACGGATGCACCGACATGCTGGTGCTGAACGAGGATGCGCTGGACGCTGTGGGAGAGTTTCTGAACTGTTCCAACGGAATGTTTGTGTCCGAGCTCAGCAAGCAGGGCACCTTTCTGGAGCTCCTGCCTCCGGAAGCGGAGCCTCTGGAGGAGCCTCTGGTGGAAAATGCCATCTGCAAGATGATGGTGAAGGCCAGAGGCAGAAATCTGTTTTTTACGGTAGCGGGACTGGCATAGGAAAGGCCATATGCCGTGATCGGAAGGAGGGGATCATATGCCCATCGGTACGGTATTGATCGTGGATGATTCCAAAACATCGCGCAGACTCCTGCGTAATATACTGGAAAAGCATAACTTCGAAGTTCTGGGTGAAGCGGAAAACGGGGAAGAAGGCTGGCTGCAGTTCCGAAAGCTGAATCCCGACATCATCACCATGGATATTACCATGCCCAAGATGGACGGCATCGAGGCCCTGAGCCTCATCCACAGGGACGATGCCCATGCGAAGGTGATCATGATCACAGCCGCCGGCCAGAAAGAGAAGATGGTGGAGGCCATCCGCCGCGGTGCCTATGATTTTATCACCAAGCCGCTGGATGAGGAGAAGGTGATCAAGGTCATGATCGATGCCATCGAGGATGGGAAGTGATCGGAAAGGAACCGTCAGACCCTGGGAGCAGTGCTATCTGCTGAAGTCCCACGCGGATAAAAACTGATGGATTTTTTCCTTGACATATCAGAGGACATGGATATATAATATCTTTTGCTGTGGTTCACTGCAGCAAAGATAAGTGCGCGTAGCTCAGCTGGATAGAGCGTCTGACTACGGATCAGAAGGTCGGGAGTTCGAATCTTCTCGCGCACGTAAACATTAGAGCCCGTACGCGAAGGAGCTGATGCTCCGAGTGTGTACGGGCTCTTATTTTTACGTGCGTCGTCTGAGCGTTTACGCTCAGACAGCGCACTGCTTCCCGGTTTTTTATCTTCCCCTTCATCTTTTTCACCCGCCGGTCGGCGCACGTTTTCCCAAGGCCTTTACAACTGCATTTCACAACAAAAAAAGTGCGATTCGCGCCAGGTTATTTTCTTTCTTTCACCAGGTACCGATAAAATGAATATAGTATGCCTGTCTGAGAGGATTTCATATGAAACTGGCTATATGTGATGATGATAAAAGAATACGGGATCTTATTGCGGAATCGGTAAAAGAAGTCTCCGAAAAGATTGAAATCGTATTGTATGAGGATGCAAAGGGGATACTCTCTGCAAACTTTGATTCCGATATTCTGTTTCTGGATATCCAGATGCCCGGGATCGACGGGATGAATGCGGCAAGGATGCTGAGATCATCCGGCAAGAGAACCGTGATCGTCTTTGTGACGGCTTTGGAAGACCAGGTTTTTCGTGCATTTGATGTAGGTGCGTTTCACTATATTGTAAAGCCATTCACGAAAGCCAGGATAAAGGAGATCTATCTGAAAGCCGCCGGGCAGGCAGAGGATCAAAGGCTTATGGAGGCTGCACTTTCCGAACAGGAGGAAACCGGTCGTACGATTACTGTAAAAAGCGGCGGAACAAATACCAGAGTCCTCCTTTCCGAAGTGCAATACGCTGAAATCTATGACAGAAGGATTGTTCTTCACATGGAAAGCAGTGGTGATATTGAGTATTACGGAAGGATTTCGGACCTTGAGAATCTCTGCGGAAAAGACTTTTTCCGGATTCACAGAGCGTATCTGGTCAATCTCGGCGCAGTGAAATCCTATGATTCCAAATATGTTCATATGACAGATGCGGATATTCCGGTAGCCAGAGGGAAGTATCCGGAACTGATCAAAGCATATCTGTCCTATCATACCAGGAGGGAAGGACTATGATGGACTATCTGACATTGCATTTTCAGTCATTCGCCGAAACCTACAGTCTGGTGATGATAGAAGTGTACCTGCTGCTCGTTGTGTGCTTATTTGCCTATTGGCTCAGACCATTTTCGGCAAACCTGAAAGCGCCCTGCCTGACGGCTCTCGTTTACTGGATCTTGTCTACCATCAACAATCATACCGGAACCAGCAAGGAAGCAGACCGTATGATTGCGGTCTGCATCCTTGCACTGTCTGTACTGATCCTGTGGGTGCTCGATGAAAAACGGAATCCTGTCCAGAAGATCTTCTTATGTGTGCTGTTCAGACTGATCAGCTGGCTTTCGATCGAATTGTTGTCGGAAATAGGCTTTTTTGAAAGAGATTTCATCTTCGGATTCGACTGGTACAACTCCAGCACGGAAGCAATCATCATAGAATTTATCGTATGGAATCTGATCTTTTATGTTTTGTCGCTGCTCCTTTTGTATGCGGTGATCAGGATCCTTCACAGGATATACAGGCATAAAAAAGAAGAACTGACATGGCTGGAGCTTGTCATACTGCTGATCCCCGCATGCACGCTTCTTTTGGTGAAGCCGATCATATCATCCTATTTTCTTCTTTGGATGGACGGGATCGGAAACGGGAGCATAACGGACAACATTCCGGCAAATATTTATCGTGTCGCATTTTGCATCTTTGCTCTGTTCCCCGTGATCATCATTATCGTATTGATGCAGAATCTGAAAGAGAAACAGGAAGAGGAGCTCATTCATGAATCTGTCAGCAGGCAGATCGAAGATGCCGAAAGGTACACATCGCATATCGATGACATGTATGAAAAGATGCGGGCCTTCCGGCATGACATCGGAAACCATCTTACTGTGATCAGGGGGCTTGCCGAAAACGGAAAAACGGAAGAATTGGCGGATTACGTCGGAGAGCTGCAAACCCGTTTTGGCGAACTGCAGCCATCCATCATCACCGGGAATGCCATCACGGATGTGGTGCTTTCGGAGATGGCGGATCTGTGTCAAAAGGAACAGATTTCTTTTTCCGGTTCTTTTCAATATCCGGAGGGCTTGGATATTAATGCATTTGACCTGAGTGTGATTCTGAACAATGCATTAATGAATGCGATCGATGGCTCCGGGGGCGTCCCGGAAGCGGCAGTATCCATAAAATCCCTGATCAAAGACCGGGTATTTCTGATCAGTATCAGGAACAAGATTTCCGAAAGGCGCAAGCAAAATGATGACGGTCTCATCGATTCTACGAAAAAACAGAGTGGACACGGATACGGCTTAAAAAACATCCGAAGCATTGCCGGAAAGTATAAAGGCGACATAGAAATCCACCAGGAAGAAGTAAACGGGGAACTGTTCTTTACCCTGAATATCATGCTGGTAGGATGAGAAAATGCCGTTTGCAACAACAAAAGTGCGGTTCGCGCGTAAAGACTTGTTTGAAAGGTTATTTATCCGATAATCAGGTCAGAAACCTTTATGAAAGGAGGATGATTCTATGATCAGGTACAGTAACTTTAATCCCAGTCTTTTCTTCGGAGGCGGAAGTTCCGGTTTAAACAACTCACTGTACAATAATCTTTCGCAGCTTTCCAGTATCAGATCCGGTGCATACGCCAAAGCGCTGAAGGCTTATTATGAAAAAAACAAACCCGAAGATACCGCTAAGAAGAACACCGCAGGCCGGCAGAGCAGTTATCTGTATACCGCAAACAGTGAGCTAACCAAAGTTTCCAAGGAAAGCGCTGAACTGGTCGCGGCTTCAAAGAAGTTGTCGGATGCAGGGAAAGAAAATCTGTTTAACAGCAAGGACACCTATGATCCCGATGCAGCTTTGAAGGCGGTAAAGGCATTTGTCTCCGGCTACAACGAGACGCTTGATGCAGTCGGCGAAACCACAAATGCCAACGTCAGAAGGTCTGCAGACAGTATGATCAGAATGACCGGGATCATGACCAAGAGTCTCGGCAGTATCGGTGTGACGGTAGAAAAAAGCGGGAAGTTGTCCGTCAACGAGGATGTTTTCAAAAACGCCGATTTCGACAAGGTAAAAAACGTGCTCGGAACGAATGGTTCTTTTGCAAGGATCATCGGTTCCTCCGCACAGAGACTGGAATCGACTGCGGAGCAGCAGAACCGTCAGCAGGCATACAGCACGGGATTGTACGGAAGAAATGGCATCGGCTACGGTTATTACGGCAGTACGGGATCCGGCTTTGACGGATGGTTCTGAAAAGGAAAGCTTAGAAAAGGACATTTTTAGAATCAAGGAGGATTAAGAATATGTCTATGAATGTAGGAACAAATTATTCGAATTTCGCAACAAGTTACCCCAAGGCGGCAAACACATCTCAGGCCAAAGCAAAACCGGAAGCTGCAGGCGAAAAGCCTGGAAAAGTAAATACGGAAGACGGAGTGATTTATGACAGATCCGGCGAAAAAGTCGATAATTCCACATATTCCGTAACAAAGATGAGCGCAGGGGATCGCGCTTCCATCGTCAGCCAGCTCAAAGCGGCGGCTGAGCAGCGTCAGAATCAACTGATCAGTCTTGTTCAAAAGACGCTCTCCGGTCAGGCGGGTGCCTATGGCAAAGCAGGTGGCAAGGATATATGGAAGACGCTTGCAGGCGGGGACTTCACGGTTGATGCGGCAACCAGGGCGCAGGCACAGAATGATATCAGTGAGGACGGATACTGGGGTGTAAAACAGACATCACAGAGACTGTTCGATTTTGCGTGTGCACTTGCAGGGGATGATGTTGATAAAATGAAAGAAATGCAGAAGGCCATGAAAAAAGGCTTTCAGATGGCAACGAAGGCGTGGGGAAAGGAATTGCCGAGTATCTGTAGTGATACCATAAATGCTGCCAACAATCTTTTCGAGGATTACTACAGATCAAAAGAAAATGTGTGATAGAATAACAGTGTAGCGCACACGGAGGTGCCGACATATGAAGATAGGAAACACAACCAATACCGGCGGTATTCATCCGCGAAACACCGGAGCCGTAGATTCGATCCTTTTCGGAAACAGAAAAGGAGCCATAAGCTTTGGAGGAAGCAGATTCGGCGGAAAAACGGCATTAACCCCTCTTGAGGAGAAGACACAGGAAGCCCGAAAGAAAGCGATGAAGCTCGTCTCTGATGCATTTAGCGGGGTAAAGGAAGCCGATAAGATGATGGATGATCAGCGGGGCCGTTTTAAGGAACTGTCCGACAAGGTCAGTGAGCTGAGCAGCCAGATCAGGAGTATGGAAGAACATCCGCTTCCGGAAGAGGCGACGGAAGAAGAGCGGGATGCATACAACGATTCCCTCAAGGAATACCGAAAGCAGGTGAAGGACGCCAAAGCGGAAATGCAGGGGATAGACCAGGCATTACGGAGCTCTAGGATCGAGCGGCTGAAGTCGGATCCTGTCGGTGATGCGTTTGACCAGGCGGACAAGATCATGGAAGCAGCCGGAGAAGCCGTGCTTGGGGAAGCTGCTTCGGATGCCATGGATCATATCCAGGAAGATCTGGAAGAGAAGCAGGAACAGGCAGAAAAATTCAAAGAGGAGAAGGAAGAACTCGAAGAAAGGATTGAGAAGGCCAAGGAGAAGAAGGAAGAACGCGAGGAACTTACTGAGGAAATCCTGGAGTCTACTACATCCGAGAAAGTATCTGGTATGACTGTTACAGAAGCCCAGGATCAGGTCAAAAATATGCTGAATAAGCTGGGACTCATCGAAGAAGAGATTAAGGGTGCCGCAATTGATGAACTGAAATGATCCTGTTTAGGTAGTCATGGAGGACAAAACCTATGAATATTAATCCGGTAAATACGGACAAAACAGCAGAATATCAGAACAATTTACAGACCAGATTCAAGGATGTGATCAGCTCAAAGGACGAACACGGCAGTTTGTTTTCCGGCGCTTTAGGAGATGGCCCTGCAGTTAAAGTTGATATTTCCGGGGTAGGCCTTGAGATGTCGGAACATAACGGACATATGCCTGAAGGTGCGATTGTAAAGCTGCAGCGCACTCCTTTGACCAAAGAGCAGCTTAAAAGCGTACCAAATGCCAAATCGGGTGAAGAAATCCTTACAAAGATGAAAGAAACCGATCCTGATTCATATAAGGAGTATGAAAACCTCAGAAAAGAGGATCCAAATGAAATTGCCCGGTTTATCTCAAAATGGGCTATGAGAGATGCTTTACCGCAGTTATCCTGTTGGGAATTGATGGATATGATACATGATAGATAAAAAAGGCATACATGATATTACGCATGTACAAGGTAGTGCTTGCGCTACCGGCGGGCTGGTCGAAAGCCCCGGGTCCTACGAAAAGGTGTGGGTGTCCCACACCTTTTTTTATTCCGGTTTATAGACCCAATCGGAGTTATTAGGCAGGATAACTTTTATAGTGATCTGGGGCTGCTTTTCGATGAAATGACACTAGGTTGAAGCGCAGATTACTGTAGTAGTGTCAAGATGTGGGTAGAAATGTGGCAGGGGGATGCTTACTGACACTCGTAAATATGTGAAAGTGCCTGACGAGTGTCATAATTGTCAGGGGAACCTGGATTTTTCATAAAATAGACACTCGAAGACCGTATTACTCTTAATTCGAGTGTCACCTGTGGTGATTTAAAGTGGCGAACGGACACTCGCTTCGGTCAGGGTATGGCTTTCGAGTGTCCTCTGAGGGAAGTTGTGAAATTGTGAACGTGACCGGATGGTTGATTGATATAACATATTATCTATTGATTCTACTGGGTTTCTAAAAATTTTCGGTTCGAATCTTCGCGTGCGTCGCTTCTATATTCCCCTTGCATTTTCCACCGGATAAGATTATAATCTTCTTATACATTTCACAAAATAATATTTGATAAAATCAAACAACAGAATCAGAGTTTCGGAGGTTTTCAGATGGATCAGAATTTTGATATACAGGCATATATGACCCGGGGCGTGGAGAAGGTTGTGACGGATGCACTCAAAGCCACCGTGAAGAATCCGAAGGAGAGTGCGTTCATGCTCCGCTTTGCTGCAGCCAGCAAGTCTGCCTCCAAAAAGAGAGCGGAAGCGGAGAAGATGGGAGAGCATATCCCGCCGTTTTTGATCGCCAGCATCACCAGTAAGTGCAACCTTCACTGTGCAGGCTGCTATTCCCGCTGCAATCACGCGACGGTGGATGCAGAGCCGGTAGCGCAGCTGACCGGCGAGGAGTGGCTGCGGATTTTCAGCGAGGCAGATGACCTGGGTGTCAGTTTTATCCTGCTTGCGGGCGGAGAGCCCATGCTGCGGCGTGATATCATCGAAGCAGCCGGACAGCGTCAGAACATCCTCTTTCCCATCTTTACCAACGGCACCTTCATCGATGACAGATACTTAGAACTCTTTGACCGTTGCCGCAATCTGATCCCCATCATGAGTATCGAGGGGAACCGGGAGGTGACGGACGCCAGGAGAGGCAAGGGTGTGTACGATCGCCTGATCTCCGGTATGGATGCGTTTCAGAGAAGGGGCCTGATCTTCGGCTCCTCCGTGACGGTCACCACGGAGAACCTCAAAGAGGTTTCCTCCGATTCCTTTATCGAGAGCCTTGCATCCAGAGGCTGCAAAGCGGTGATCTTTGTGGAGTTCGTGCCGGTGACGGAGGAGAGCACCGAGCTTGCCCCCGGCGATCCGGAGAGGGAATACCTCGCAGGTGAGATCGATCGGTTGCGCAGAGACTATCCGGAGATGGTATTCATCTCCTTCCCCGGAGATGAGAAGAGCTCCGGCGGATGCCTGGCGGCCGGGAGAGGTTTTTTCCATATCAATTCCCACGGCGGTGCAGAGCCCTGTCCTTTCTCCCCCTATTCCGATATCAACATCCGGGACAAGGGGCTGAAGGAGGCCATGCATTCCAGGCTGTTTACCGTGCTCCGCTCCGGAGATCTGCTGTCCGACGACCACAACGGCGGATGCGTTTTATACGAGAAGCGTGAGCAGGTGGAAGCGATCCTCAGCGGATGCTGAGAGTCGCTGAGATGACACGGAGCGCTTTTTAAACGCATGACCGGATCGCCGCCCGGTCAGAGATCAGGCGGGAACCGAAAAAGGCAGAGCCGATAGGGCCCTGCCTTTGTTATGTGATCCGCTACCCAGATCAGTCTATCGTATTATGCTTCTTTATCGCGGATGATGTCCTCCAGAAGGTCCACGCAGGCATCAATCCCCAGCCGCCCGGAGTTCAGGATGATATCGAAAAATTCCGGGGAACGCCAGTTGTTGCCGGCGTGGGCGTTGAAAAATTTCTCACGGCGCTTGTCGATCTTGCGCATCTGGCCTTCCGCATCGTCAGGGGATACGTTCTCCACGCTTACGGCACGCTCGAGACGATATTCATCCTCTGCGGTCACAAAGACCCGGAGCACCTTTTTATCCTTCAGCACTTCGCCTGCACAGCGGCCGACGAAGATGCAGCCCGGCTTCTCCGCAGCTTCCCGGATGATCACCTTTTCCGTTTCAAAGATCTGCTCCTCCAGCGACAGGGTGCTCCCGGGAGAACGGAAGAACAGCTTGGAGGGCGCGGTCTCATCCAGCTTGGAAATGTAGGCATAGTCCACATCCATCCGCTTGCAGGTCTCCACCAGGACGCCGCGGTCGTACAGCTGATACCCCAGGCGTTTGGCGAGCTTCGTAGCAATCTCCTGACCGCCGCTGCCGTACTGTCTCTCAAAGGTCACATACTCATACATAGGAACACCTCCTTCTCCAGCTGTGCCCCCCTCCGATATCAAACTCTATGATTTATTATAGCATATTTTCTGAAGACGATCGGCAAAATGCGAAAATAGTTATACAATTTATCGGTGGAAGGAACCTGCGGAAGGGCCGCCCCATCCAATGAGAAAATCCGCAAAAGGAGCATTGAGATAATCCCCACCTGCCATTATAATTGTAATGTTAGGGCTTACGATTTTGCTTAGAAACGAGTATCTATGAAAACTTTTGAACTCATCGCTCCCTGTCACTTCGGCATGGAGGCAGTCTTAAAAAAAGAGATCATCGATCTGGGTTATGACATCACCGAGGTAAATGACGGCAGAGTCAGTTTCCTGGGGGACCCGGACGCCATCGCCCGGGCCAACATCTTCCTGCGCTCCGCAGAGCGGATCCTGATGAAGGTGGGAAGCTTTCACGCCGAGACCTTTGAGGAGCTCTTCCAGGGTACCAAAGCCATCCCCTGGGCAGATTACCTGCCGCAGGATGCCAGATTCTGGGTGGCGAAGGCCGCCAGTGTGAAGTCCAAACTCTTCAGCCCCTCCGACATCCAGTCCATCATGAAAAAAGCCATGGTGGAGAGCATGCGTCAGGTCTATGGGATCTCCACTTTCCCCGAGGACGGGGCATCCTATCCGCTGCGGGTCTTTCTCATGAAGGATGAAGTCACCATCGGCATGGACACCACCGGTGAATCCCTCCATAAGCGTGGCTACCGGAAGCTCACTGCCAAGGCTCCCATTGCGGAGAATCTGGCAGCGGGACTCATCATGCTGACCCCCTGGCATGGGGACCGGATCCTGGTGGATCCGTTTTGCGGCAGCGGGACCATTCCCATTGAGGCTGCCATGATGGCCGCCAACATGGCCCCCGGAAGGAACCGTTCCTTCCTGGCGGAGAACTGGACCGGCATCGTTCCGAAAAAACTCTGGTACGAGTCCGTCACCGAGGCGGAGGACCTGATCAGGATCCCCACGGAAACCGACATTCAGGGATACGATCTGGACGAAGAGATGGTGCGGATCTCCCGGGAAAATGCAAAAGCAGCCGGCGTGGAGAACCTCATTCACTTCCAGAAGCGGGATGTGGCAGACTTAAGCCATGCGAAAAAATACGGCTTCCTCATCACCAACCCGCCCTACGGCGAGCGGCTTTCCGACAAGGAGAGCGTGGAGGCACTGTATAAGGTGCTGGGAGAGCGCTACCGGGCGCTGGACAGCTGGAGCCTCTATCTCATCACCTCTTACGAGCATGCGGAAAACGCCATCGGCAGAAAAGCAGATAGAAACCGCAAGATCTACAATGGCATGATGAAGACCTACTTTTACCAGTTCCTGGGGCCCAAGCCTCCTGCCAGGAGAGACGGGAACCGGGATGCGGATCGCAGCAACGATTAAATCAGGAGACGGGAGAGGCATGCGCAGGATCCGTGAAGCGCCTGCCTGCATGGAATCTATGGAAGACACGCAGGACCTTCGTCCTTACAATCCCATATGGACTGCCGGTATCTGGGGGATTTTTCTCCTCGTCTGGACCGTGATCCTCTTAAATGCCGCTTCTCACAAGACCGTGGTCATCGCGGAAGGAACGCAGGCGGAGAGCTCCGGGACGGAGTCTATGATCGCCATGCCCATCCCCTTAAAACTGCTGGCGTCCGATGATGCAGGCATGCTGTATGTGCCTCTTCCCGAGGGAAGTAAGGCCGACCAGATCTATGTGGAGAACCGTTACTTAAGCAGGAGCCTCGACATCCATATCCGGGGCGTGGACCGGGAGTATTACGGCGTTCATCCCCTTTACGGTGACCTTTCCGATGTGAAGGATTCCGGCGGAACGGAGATGGGCGGGGACCTGACTCTGACGCTGACCTTCGGCGCTGTCAGGGAGTACCGCACCGTGATGAATGGCAATACCCTGGAGATCTCCATGCTGGATCCGAAGGAGGCATATGACACCCTGGTGGTGCTGGATCCCGGAACGGATCCGGAGGGCATCTGCTACGCGGTGGCATCCCAGGTGGCTCTTTTTCTGGAAAATGACACCCGTGTCTATCTGAACGAAACAGGCGAGGCACGGATCGGTGACGAGGCAATGCGGGAGTTTGTCAGGGATGCGAAGGCAGATCTCTATATCGCGCTGGATCTGTCTTCCTTTGATGACGTGTCAAGCTATGGCATTTCCGCCCGGATCAATGAGACCTGGTTTACCCCCGGCTTCGGGAACCCGCAGCTGGCGGATGCACTGGTGCGGCACACCGCGCTGCGGACCGTGAACAGAGGCCGCGGGATCGAGAAAGAGACAGAAGGCGGCCTGCTTTCTTCTTTGGAGCTGCCCGCTGCAAGGCTGTATCTGGGAGCTGTCACCAACGAGAAGGAGCATGAGCTGCTCCTGATGGAAGAATATCAAAAACGCCTGGCCCAGGGGATCGCAGAAGCCATCCGGGAGGCGAAGGAGGAATAAGATTACGATGAAAGCAGCAAGACTTGTTTTTGCCACCGGCAATGAGGGAAAAATGAGAGAGATCCGGGAGATCATGGAGGGAAGCGGGTATGAGATCCTGTCCATGAAGGAGGCGGGAGCCGTGGTGGATCCCGAGGAGAACGGCAGTACCTTTGGAGAAAATGCACTGATCAAGGCAAGGGCACTGGCGGAGATCCTGCCGGAGGATATCGTGATGGCGGATGATTCCGGTCTCGTCATCGACGTGTTAAACGGAGAACCCGGGATCTATTCTGCCCGGTACATGGGCAGGGAGACGCCTTACAGTGAGAAAAATGCGGAGCTGATCCGCAGAGTGGACGCCTTCCCCGAGGATCAGAGGACGGCCCGTTATGTCTGCGCCATCGCTGCCATCCTCCCAGGCGGAAAGGAACTGCTGACGGAGGGCACTCTGGAGGGCGTCATTGCCCACGAGCAGCGTGGCACCTACGGTTTTGGCTACGATCCCATATTCTACGTACCGGAGCTGGGCTGCACCACCGGCGAGATCCCCGAGACCGAGAAAAATAAGATCAGCCATCGGGGCAGAGCGCTGGAGATGATGAAAGCGGAACTGGAAAAGGAAGAAGTATAGAAGTATGAAGATCCTGGTCGTCAGCGATACCCACGGAAGGCTGGACAATTTCCGGCGGGTGATGGAAATGCATAAGCCCGACCTGCTGATCCATTGCGGAGACATCGAGGGGCAGGAAGCGGAGATCATCGAGATCGCCGGCTGTCCCGTCCGTATGGTGGCGGGGAACAACGATTATTTTTCCGACCTGCCCGGTGAGGTGGAGTTCACCGCCGGCGGTCAGAAGATCTGGGTCACCCACGGCCATCATTACTATGTGTCCATGTCCTCGGAGTACATCGCCCAGGAGGCCATGGCCCGGGAAGTGGATGTGGCTATGTTCGGTCATACCCATAAGCCCTGCGTGGAAAACAGAGGGGGGCTGGTCATCCTGAATCCCGGGTCCCTGTCCTATCCCAGACAGGAGGGGAGAGAGCCTTCCTATATTATCATGGAAGACGACCGGAAGGGGGACTGGCACTATACCATCGCGTACCTTCGCAGGTAAGATCAGTGCTTTGTGACGGCGTATTGCTGCTTGCGGTATTTGGCAGGCGTGATCCCCGTTATCTGTTTAAACTGCCTGAAAAAATGGGTCTCGCTCTTGTAACCGCACATCTCTGCGATCTGTGCCATGGACAGCTCTGTGGCCTGTAAAGCGAACTCCGCATTGGCAATCCGCATCCGGATGAGATCCTGCTGAAAGGAAATCCCGAACTGGGCCGTATAGAGATGCTGAAAATGGGATTCGCTGATCCCGAGTTCCCCGGCGTGGATCCGGATGCTTTGCTCTTCCGAGAGAAAGTGCTGCATCTGAAACCGGATATTGTTCAGAGATTCCCTGTAGGGAGCCCCTTCATCGAACTGATCCTCCCGGTTTGATGCTGCGATGAGATGGTTCAGCAGCACCGTAAAGAGTGCATTTATGTTTTGACTTTTGTATGTTTCGTCGGTAAAGGATGCTTCCCATAACAGCATACGCATCAGACCGGTGCAGGATTCCCGGTCTGTCAGATGGATCGGCACGTTTAAGGAAAGGGCCCTCGGAAGCCGTTCCCCCGGTTCCAGACCGATGTGCATCCAGTCGTCAATGTATTCGCCCTGAGGATTGTGGTATTGGTAGGGCGTGTTTTCCCGGATCACAATGGCATCTCCCGGCTCCATCGGGAATTCCACTCCGCCCACCGTATAGTCTCCGTGGGTCCTGACGATGAGCAGGACAGGATTGTTCAGTCCATCCGGTCTGGACATATGGAAGCCCGGCAACTGCCTGGTCCCGCAACCTCCCTTGATCACATACATACAGCGTACCTCCTCATATTACGTTCGTTTTATGGTTCATATCTTTTTCTACGATCTTGATCATCCTGCACGACCTCCGTGCGGATCCCAAATGTATTTTACTATTAATCACAGGATATGTCAGTTTTTTTCATCGGATTATTCATTTCCTTTTTTTCGGTATTTGATTACAATAATTTCAAGAATCATTTGTCCGGAAAGGAGTGCGCATGAAGAACTGGCAGGAGATCGCAGATCGTATCATCCGCAAGGAAAGAGAAACGGCTCGCAGAAACAGGGACAGGATCCCTTATACTACGGAGGCCCCCCATCGGTTCAATGATTATTCCGCTCCCGACCGGATCGGGTGGTGGACCAACGGCTTCTGGGGCGGTATCCTCTGGCAGCTCTATGCTGCGACGGGAGAAGATACCTTCCGGGATGAAGCGGTGCGTGTGCAGCACCGTGTGGAATCCGTGCTGCTGGATGCTGGATCCATGGATCACGACAGCGGATTTCGATTTCTGCTGACATTCGTGGCGGATTACCGGCTCACGGGGAATGCCGATTCCGCAGGAAAGGGCATCCTGGCAGCCACCAATCTTGCAGGGCGTTTTCATCCGAAGGGACGGTGGATCCGTGCCTGGAACGATCCCCCCGGGAATGACCGGACGGCAGGCTGGGCCATTATCGACTGCATGATGAATCTGCCTCTCCTGTTCTGGGCATCGGAATATCTGGCAGATCCACGGTTTGCGCAGATTGCGATGGCACATGCGGATACGGCGGGCAGGTATTTTATCCGGGAGGATGGATCTGCCAGGCACATCGTGGCATTTGATCCTGTGACCGGAGGTTTTCTCCGGGAACTGGGAGGACAGGGCATGGGCGAAGGCACTTCCTGGACCAGGGGTCAGGCATGGGCACTCTACGGATTTTCGCTTTGCTACCGGCATTCCGGAGACCCTGCCCACCTGGAGACAGCGAAGCGCATCGCCGACAGGTGGATCGACAGGATGCCTGAAGGAAAGCTGCTCCCCGTGGATTTTGATCAGCCGGAAGGCGACGGCCCTTATGATTCCTCCGCCGCGGCCATCGCATCCTGTGGACTGATCGAGCTCGCGGAGCTCCTGAAAGAAGATTCTGTCCGCAGCGACAGGTACCTTGCTGCGGCCGAAGCCATGCTTTCCTTGCTGGATACGCTGGATGCCGATTACGATCCGGAGCATGATGAGATCCTGCGGAGCTGCAGCGTGGACTACCATGGAGAGGCTCATAACATCCCTCTGGTTTACGGAGACTATTTCTACATGGAGGCAATCCTGCGACTGACAGGGCAGGCTGCCTTTTTATGGTGATTCTCCGGTGTATGTGAAATTTTCTGATGATGCGCGAAAAAAGGAGAAGGAACATGGCATTTATTCCCAAAACGCTGGACAAAGAACTAAGTCCTTATACGGGCTTTACCAGACAGACCTGGATCGAGGCTGCCACCTGGATGCTGGAAGGGATTTTTCACCATATCAAAAATTTTGACGATCCTGTCATTTTGCCCAGATCGGAGCGGGAGATCACTTATCCTCATGCGGGATCTTCCCCGGTATGGCAGCAGGTGGAGCGCAGAGCGGAGATCTTTGAGGGACTCACCAGATCCCTCTTTATCGCTGCCCCGCTCCTTGCCATCGATCCGGAGCTGACAGTCTGCGGGAAGAAGATGGCGGAGTATTACCGTTCCCAGATCCTCCACAGCTGCACCCAGGGGGATCCGCTTTACGTGGGAACCTATCAGGAGCTGTATGCGGAAACCGGGTGTGAGGATCCTTTTCGGTGTTTTCAGCAGACGGTGGAGACCTGTGCCCTGGTCATCGGCCTGTGGACGGCCAGGGAGGCACTGTGGGAAAAAATGACACGGGAGGAGAAGGATACCGTTGCCCGTTTCCTGGAGGCCTATGCCTGCAGCCCTACGGTGCCGCAGAACTGGCGGCTCTTCAATATGCTGGACCTGGCCTTCCTGGATAATTGCGGCTATGAGATCGATCATGCCGTGATGATGGATCACGCCCAGGCGATTTTGAATTATTCCGTGGGAGACGGCTGGTACCGGGACGGACAGAGCTTTGACTATTATTCCTGTTGGGCTTTTAACGTATATGCGCCTCTGTGGAATCTGTGGTACGGATATGAAAAGGCGCCCGGGATCGCAGCCCGCTTTGAGGAACAGCTCCATCAGCTGATGCAGACCTATCCGGACTTCTTTGATGCAGAGGGGCGTACACAGATGTGGGGCAGGAGCAATATCTACCGCTGTGCTTCCGTCAGCCCTTTTGCTGCCTGGGCCATGCTCTGCGCACGCAGAGGGATCCGGGATGATGCATCCGACCCCGCCTTCGATTTCGGTAATCTGAGGCGAATCTGTTCAGGCTCCCTGATGCAGTTTTTCTCCCGGGAGGATTTTGCAAAGGACGGGGTGCCCTCCATGGGCTTCTATGGACAGTTCGCTCCTCTGGTACAGGGCTATTCCTGCACCGAATCTCCGCTGTGGCTGGGGAAGGTTTTCTTATGCCTGGAGATTCCGGAGGATCACCCTTTTTGGACGGCACAGGAGACGAACGGAGACTGGGGGCGTCTGTCTCCCGGTCAGACGCTAACCACGGTGCTGGACGGCCCGGCGCTGTGCTTTACGGATCATGAGGCGAACGGCAGCGTAACACTACGGACGGGCAAGGTGCGGAAGCACAAAGATGACATCCATGGGATGTGGAACTATTCCAAACTGTCCTATCACAGCCGCCTTCCCTGGGAGGCTTCTGCACCGGGGGACGATGCGGAATCGCAGCAGTACATGCTCCTGTATCCCGGCGGCGAAAAGGAACGGGCCAATGTGACCTTCTGGACGGGAGAGCTGGACGGAGTCCTTTACAGGAGACAGTATTTTGGATATTGCCCCGAGACGGAGACCCATTGGAACCAGGCGGTGGATCTGGCGGATTTTGCGGTGGCAAAGGGGCTTTTCCGGGCGGACCGGCTGCGCCTGTTGAAAAAGCCCGTGACCCTCACACTGGGCTCTTACGGATTCCCGGACAATGGGACGGAGGTGACCCGTCTTTCTTCCGGAGAGGCTGCCTGTGTGATCCTGAAAGGAAGAGACGCACAGGGCGTGCGCCGCAGTATGGCAATGACGGTATACGGAAGGCACTTTGATCTGCAGGTGCGGCAAAAGGAAGGAACGAACCCGGATTCGCCCAGGTCCCTGATGGTCGTGGCGAGCTGCGTTTTCCGCAGACTCTACGACAGCACGGAGCCTTATGTGATGCTGTCACAGGTGATCACGGCGGAGGGAGACAATGGTTTTTCGGAAGAAGAGTTGTTTCCCGTAGAAGCGGTGCGGTATGCGGATCCCATGGGAACCGGGGGAAGTGGCCCGGTGATCCTGGAAATGAAGGACGGCAGACAGATTCGGATCGACTATGACGAGATCCAGGGAAAGATGATGCTGTAGCGTTTCAACAGGCCGGATTCGGATTTCCTGATCCGGCCTGTAAATTTTGGTTGACATCGGACAGAAGTTTCGATAAAATAATCGTTGTCGGTTTTGACGTATGTGCGTGTCCGTAGCTCAGCTGGATAGAGCAACGGCCTTCTAAGCCGTGGGTCGGGGGTTCGAATCCCTTCGGGCACATTTGTTCCAAATATATATGGTGGGTATAGCACAGTTGGTTAGCGCGTCAGATTGTGGTTCTGAAGGTCGAGGGTTCGAGTCCCTCTACCCACCCTTTTCTCTTTTTTTGTCGGGACTGGCCTTATAGGGCTATCGCCAAGCGGTAAGGCACAGCACTTTGACTGCTGCATACGCTGGTTCGAATCCAGCTAGCCCTGCTTCTTTCATGGGATGACAGCGGTCATTTTTTTTGGGACACTAGCTCAGTCGGTAGAGCACTTGACTTTTAATCAAGTTGTCGCGGGTTCGATTCCCGCGTGTCTCACGCAGATAATCAGTATCCGTTTTTGATCGGGCGATCAAAGACGGGTACTTTTTTTGTATCTTTTTCCCGTTTTTCGGTTGTTTCCACGGATTTTTTGGTATACTATAAATGTCTTTTTCTGTTTTCGCAAAAAGAGGGAAAAGGGATGGAACAATCTGAAAAATACATTCGGTGGATCAAGCGTTTTTTCTGGTGTTTTCTGACAGCAACCATGCTGCTTTTTGCGGTGTTCTGCGCATTGGATCACAGCTCGCCCATCCGGCCGGAGGGCCAGACTTTTCTGGAGGACTGGACCGTGACGGATCCGGAGGGGAATGTGTTTACCGCAGGCAGCTCCTATCGCTATGATGAGGCCAGTGACGGTACCTTTGTCATGACGACACGTCTTCCCGGGGAACTGGGAGACCGTGACGTCCTGGCCATGGTCGTGGGCGGCGATGTGGAGATCTATGTGGGGGGAGAGCTGCGGAAGAAATTCATCTCCTCCGAGGAGTTTCCCATCCCCGGCGCCGTGGTGAAGCGCTTTTATTTTCTCACCCAGCTGAAAGCGGAAGATGCCGGGGCAGAGGTACGGGTGATCCGGACCGGCACGAACCGCAGCGGCTATGTCTATCAGCAGACCTTTGTGGCATCCCCCAACGGTTTCTATTCCTATATGATGGATCATTTCGGACTGTCCTTTATGCTGTCCGAGATCCTGCTGCTGTTTTCTCTGGTGACCGTGGTCGTCAGTGTGGCCATGAGCTTTATGTACAAGCGCAAGATCGAGATGCTGTACGGCTCTATGGCGATCCTCGTTATTTCCGTGTGGCTGACGACCAATTCCTACCTGTTTCCTTTTATCTATGGGCACTACCACATCGACGGGATCATGAATTATCTGTTCTGTCTGATGATGCCCTTTAATCTTGCCTTCTACATGGACGCCCTGATGAAGGGACGTTACCGGAAGATGGTCGTCATCGCGCAGAGCATCAGCACGCTGAACTGCGTCCTGTGGACCTTCCTGCATTTTACCGGACTTTTTTCCTTCCCTCACGCCCTGCTTTATATCGACATCGTTCTCGGGATCCAGGTTCTGCTCTTCCTGCTCCTGCTGACCTATGAGGCGATCCTGGGCAATGTGCGGGAGTATAAGTTTACCGCCATCGGCTTTGCCGGTTTTTTGATACTGTGCATTTTTGAGATCATTACGCTGAATTTCCTGCCCATCATGCAGGATGATGTGCCCATGCTCATCGGTCTGGCCTTTTTGCTGATCATGGCAGTGCTGCAGCAGATCTCGGATCTGAAGAAGGTGCGTGAGGATGGTCAGAAAGCGGTGGACCTCTCCGAAGCCAAGACCCGGTTCCTGGCCAGTATGTCCCACGAGATCCGCACCCCCATCAACGCGGTCCTGGGCATGAACGAGATGATCCTCCGGGAGAACAAGGATCCCGTTATCGAGGAGTATGCGCAGAGTGTAAAGAGCTCCGGTCAGATGCTGGTGATGCTGGTGAACGACGTCCTGGACTTTTCCAAGATCGAGGCGGGAAAGCTGGAGATCAACGAGGCACCTTACAGGCTGTCCGCAGTATTGCGGAGCATTATGCCCATGCTGAAGGAGCGGGCGGATGAAAAGGGCCTGTCCATCAAAACACTGATCAAGGGCGATGTGCCGGACGGTCAGATCTCCGATGAATTCCGGATCCGCCAGATCCTCATCAACCTGGGGAACAATGCCATCAAGTACACCGACAGTGGATATGTGGCGCTGATCGTCAGCGGTGAGTATGTGGCAAGAGACAGGTTTATGCTGAAGATCTGCGTTAAGGATACCGGGCGCGGTATCAGCGACGAGGGACAGAAGCACCTCTTCGAGGCATTCTCCAGGGCGGATCTGAAGAAAAACCGCAGCATCGAGGGCACCGGACTGGGCCTGGCCATCGTGAAGAACATCCTGGACTCCATGGGAGGTGACATTGATGTCGTAAGTAAGGAAGGGGACGGCTCCGAGTTCCGCTTCAAGATCCCTGTGGGCGTGATGGACCAGGAGCCCCTGCGAGGCGACTTTATGGAGCAGGCACCGGATGTGGAGCCGGGCATCGAGCGTTGCGATTACTATGCGCCGGATGCGAAGGTCCTGGCGGTGGATGACAATTACGCGAACCTGAAACTGGTGAAGCTCTTCCTGAAGCGGGCCGGCATCGTGCCCGACATCTGCGACACCGGCAGGAAGGCCGTGGAAAAATGTACGATCGTGCGTTATGACTTGATCCTGCTGGACCACATGATGCCGGAGCTGGACGGCGTGGACGTGCTGCATCTCATCCGTACCGATCCCAACTCCCGCAATAAGGCGGTTCCGGTCATCGTCCTTACCGCAAATGCAGTGGCGGGAAGCAGGCAGCTGTACCTGGACGAGGGATTTGCGGACTATCTGACGAAACCCCTGGATTCCGTTTTGCTGGAGCAGACGGTGAAAAAATATCTGCCGGAGAAAAAAGTGCTGCCGGTACCGGAAGAAAAGACAGAGGAGGTGCCGCCAAAGCAGTCCGTTAAGGAGCGGCTCACCGCCATCGAAGGACTGGACTATGAGACGGCCCTGGCTTATGCGGGAGAGGACGAAGACCTGTTGGAAGAGGTGGTGGGAACCATCGTGGACGGGTGCGAAGAGAATGTGGAGATCATGCGAGGGGCCCTTGCCGAAGGGGATCTGGAGCAGTATCGGATCCAGGCCCATGCAGTGAAGGGCATGCTGGCTACGGTGGGCCTGACGGCTGCCAGTGAGCATGCAAAGCAGCATGAGTTCGCCGCCAGGGAAGGGAATACGGACTTCCTGAAGGAGGACAGCGAAGCCTTCTTCGCAGAGTATCTGGAGCTTTGTGGCAGACTGATCGGAAAATGATGTTGTTAAAGTAAATGAAAAAAGGCAGCCCTATGGCTGCCTTTTTTGTGTTTGCGCGCCATGGGCGCGCTCTAACGGGTGAAAGTCCCGAGTACGCGTAGGCAACGACGAAGTACATAGCTGAACAGCAAGGGTGTCCATCGTGAGGTGGAATCTGAAGGAAGCTGTAGGCAAACCCT
>JAILAF010000089.1 GCA_024681775.1 Lachnospiraceae bacterium | reverse complement strand
ACCCAATAAGACCTGGACCCAGTATTGCAACGACGAGTACAACCGCCATTCCGTCTATGCCCGTACCTTAAGTTTTAAGTACAAGGTGGCCATCATCGACGAGTTCTACGGCAGTGACTACAGCATCACCTCCACGGACCGGACCTGGAAGATCTACGAGCACATGCGCTGGGATGTCTACACCAGAACTCTGGGCTACGTCCTGACGGAGCAGCCTCTGAAGGATGCGGTAGGTAAACTGGAGCGCCCCAACCGGGATCTGGCCAAAGCCCACTCCGATCTGGTGCCCTTCGAGGAACTGGACGAGGAGACCAAAGCAAAAGACAGCCTGAAGCTGACGCCCGAGATCGTAGCGATCTTAAAGAGCATCTAAGGTTCCAGGCCTCTTCTCTCAATCTCCGCTTCGTTTTCTTCCAGCTGCTTCCGGAAGACTTCGGATCCCGTGGCATTTGCCAGTTTCTCCAGGTACTCGCTTAAGGCAAAGTACGCGTAGCGGATCTCCTTGTCCTTTTTCCGGCCTTTTTCCATCTCCTCCGCAAGCTCGATCAGGAGTCTGCAGTTTTCCACCTGGGTAAAGAGGTAATCCGGCCGCTCCTCCCGCTGGACGAGCAGGGCAAAGGCCATTTCCAGCATTTCCTTTGCTTTTTCGTACTCTCCCAGGATCCGGTACATCACTCCGAAGGCACGGTAATAGCGCTCTCCGATCTCCAGCCCTTCTCCGGTCCAGCCGTTCTGGAAGAGCAGCACGCTGCCTGCCTTGACCGTGGGCTCATACTCTTTCAGATGATCCACCTGCCGCAGTGCATCCCGTTTTTTCAGATGGGGCAGTGCCTGGGCAGATACCTCGCAGAAATCACAGATCAGCTTCGAGAAGGAATAGGAAAGAGCCAGGAACCGTCTGTCAAAGGTGCCGTCCTCGTTCCGCTCCTTGCCCCGCAGGGACGCAAAATACATAGCTCCCAGACCTTCGTCCGCATAGAGTCCCAGCATGAAATTGTCCTCGCCGCTGACCTCCGTCATGGGACGCAGCATGGGCAGGATATCCCAATCGGGATCGTATACTTCCTCTCTCTCGAAAAGCTCCATGTAGGTCCCGCAGATATCTTCGTAGACGTCCATGATGAGCTTGTTCATCTGGGGCTGTTCCGCTTCCGGAATATTGGCATTTCGGAGCACCTCGGCATACTGAATAAGCACCTTAGCGCGGAGCACCTCTTCCCATTCGTCGGGGAAGCGTTTTTTCATCTCCATCACATGGCCGTAGGCCTGCCTTATGACTTCCCCTGCCTTCACATTCTGATTGCAGTCAAAAAGGATCTTCGCCAGATTTCTCTCGTAATCGATGATCTCCAGGTAGTCCTCCCGCTGCCAGGATTCCTTCCGCTCCTCCGTCTGGGCCACCATCCGCTGCTGGACTACCGCAGCCTTCAGATAATCCGCCTCCACATAGCGGCCTTCCAGGTAGATGTTCACCAGACGCCTGGACGCTTCCAGACAGCCCCCTTCCGAGGATCTGGTAAGGAGCTTCACGGCTCTCTCCGTATCCGTCTCCACATCGATGCCGTAGAGGTACGCCAGCGCGATGAAAAAGAGATGATCGGGATCGTCGTTTTCCTTCATCCCTTCCACCTGAAACTGTCGGAGCAGCGCCTCGGTGACCTCGTCCTCACGATTGACATCCACGGGATCCGGCAGGGCTTCGTACCCGTTTCTCAACGCCTCCCGGTCAGTGTCCACCGCCTGGATGGGAAGCACTGCCTTTCCCTGTTCCCGCACCATGGGATATTCCGTGCGCCTGATGTAATTGTCCTCATTCACCAGGTTGGGGGTCACCACCAGGGTCACCAGCTTTGACTTCAGGATGGCGTCCCCGATGGCGTCGTTGTAGTTTTCTCCCGGCACCAGATACTCATCGTACCAGATGGCCACATCCCGCATGAACTCGTTGTTGTGAATGAGTCGCATGATCCGGTTGGCGTACTGCCTGTCCTTCTTGCGGTAGCTCAGGAAAATGTATGCATCAAAAGCATCCCGGATCCTGTCAGAGATCTTCTCATCCAGCAGGATGTCATCCAGAAAAGCGACGAGCTTATGCTCGAAAGAAAGGGCCGTCTCATCGTGTTTTACGGCATTGAGGTACTGGATCTTGCCGCAGACTGCACTGAAAACGGAGGCAATGTCCGGCTCCTCCAGAATGGGAAGCAGAGCGATGTGTTTTTCCTGCACCCGGTAGAAGATCGCCTTTCGCTGGGCGCAATCGTCATGCAGGAAGGACAGGGTGACGGGACATACCGCCAGCCGCACGGAATCCAGCACTTCGTCCGTGATGTCCGCCGGATCTTTGGAATAATAGAATGCAACATCCGGAAACAGTTTCATGATCTGATCCGTGATGGGCTCCAGAAAAACATCAAAATCCTGTTCCGATGCAAAATACAGTACTCTTACCAGCCCGCCCGGCTTTTTCCCCAGATACGTTCTGTATTGCAGTTCTCCCATACCCTCTCCTTTCGTATGTGCGCCCAAA
>JAILAF010000063.1 GCA_024681775.1 Lachnospiraceae bacterium | reverse complement strand
CCCGAACCGGCAGATCCGAGGAAAGTGGACCCGCAAGAAACTCATAACATGGTTCTAGGTGTCTACAACGCGTTTCTTGGCAGAAATCCCGAGCCGGGATGCGCTTGGGAAGGCCAGATCACAAGCGGCGCGATGAGCCTTGCAGGGCTCGTCCATGGCGTTTATTTCGGTGCAGAATTCGGCGGTAGCAGGCTGAGAGATGAATCAGGCACTCCTGCCCCGAAATCCGTGTCCGACTCCCAAACCCTTCTGGATGGCCGCGACCCGGATGAGAAGATCACCGACGAAGAGTTCATCCACATCCTCTACAGCGGCATCCTGGGCAGAGAGCCCGGCGACGCAGAAGTGGACGCCTGGATGGAAAAGCTCAGCGGAGGCGCTTCCTGGGACGATCTGGTGAGAGCCTTCATCATGTCAGACGAGTTCCTGCTCCGCTGCCAGCGCATCAATGCATCCCGTGGCTGGGTGACGGAGAACGGCGACGTCCTGTATAACAAGAACATCTACTACTTCATTCAGAACGCTTACCTGACCGGTCTGAAGCGACTGGGTGAGTTTTCCGGCGTCGAAGTATGGGCATACATGATCAACTCCGGAGAGCTCTCTCTGGCAGACCTGCCCATGCACGTCCTGAACTCTCCCGAGTATCAGGCGCTGAACACTACAGATGAAGAGTTCCTGACAGATCTCTACGCCGTAGCACTGCTCCGTGAGCCTGACGCTCCCGGCATGGCAGCCTGGCTGGAGTACCTCTCTTCCGGGAAGACCCGTGCACAGGCCATCGCAGACTTCACAGCATCCGAGGAGTTCCTGGCGGTTGTGGAGAGCATCCTGAGCGAGGAGCAGTAAATCGGAAAGCATAGAAAAGATCAAATGGTTCAAAAAGGACCGGGCCGCAAAAGCGACCCGGTCCTTTTAACTATCTCACGATCAATTCGTCCTTCTTTCGATCCCGTTCTCCTCGTAGTAAGCGGCCTTCTCCCGGTACATCTGCAGGTCCGCCCGGCGGATGGTCAGCGCCAGCGCCTCTCCCGGCTCCCGCTTCGCGATACCGAAGCTCATGCCCACCGGCAGGTCTTCCTCCACCTTCATGGTCATCCCGCGGCGTCTCGCCTCGTTTACCTCACAGTACACCTCTTCCTCGCTGGGATTCAGATAGATCACTGCGAACTCGTCTCCGCCGATGCGGTAGATCCGGTAGGCAGAATGCATGGTCTCCGTCAGCATTTTCGCACAATCCGCGATGAGCTTATCTCCCCGCAGGTGCCCCAGCTTGTCGTTCACCGCCTTCAGGCCGTTGATGTCCCCCAGCACGTAATAGAGCCGCGTACCGTTTTCCAGCTCCGCCGGCAGGCGCTCCTCCAGGTCATGCTCGTAGCAGTTCCGGTTCCAGACCTTCGTATCGTGATCGATGAAGGCCCGCTCCTGCATCCGCCCCACGGGATTTTCGATGGCAAAAAACACACCGAAGACCGTCAGCGTCAGCGCAGAGCCCGTAAAAAGGAACTCCGGCACCAGGATCTGCACCACCATGAGTCCCAGCATCATCACCGACAGCGGCAGTGCAAAGTACAGCACCGATTTGTTGATCCGCTTGTGGTAGATCACCATCATCACATCCGCCGCGATAAATAGCACAAAGCCCGTCACATAGCAGATGGTGGGCCCCAGCCCCGCGCTGTAGCGGGTGTCATACCCCTGGATATACTCGATGTCCGAGAAGAGCATCACGATCATGGCCACACAGCACACCAGCACCGTGGGAATCAGGTACTTCCGCTGGTCCCGCCTGGGCATCAGCAGACTCAGCACATACTCAAAGTACAGCAGCGAAAACCCCAGGGAGAAGAAAAAGAACATGATGTGCGCCGCGTCGTTTAAGTACTTCGGCACCGAAGGGGTGTTCACCGTGATCTCCGTGATCAGCGCAAAAATATCATGCCCCAGGCACATGGAAGCGAAGGGCAGGAAATAATTCCGCTCCTTCCGGTACCTGGAACAGTACACCTCATATATGATCAAAAACAGAACCGTCAGAGTGGACAGAATATCCGCCCTGAGTATCAGCACTAAATTCATCCGGCCTACCTAACTCCTCAAAACCGATGGATCCGGGGGCCAAAGCCTTCCGCTTGCGCCCCGGGCGGGGACAGGCTGCCCCTTTATCCGATTATTTTGCACCGCTCCCCCGAAAAACAGCCGCCACGGTCCGCAGCAGGATCTTCAGATCCCCGGCTACGGTCCAGTTATTGATATACTCCAGATCCAGCTTCACCACATCCTCAAAATCCGTGATGTCGCTCCGTCCGCTGACCTGCCAGAGCCCCGTGATACCGGGACGGATGGACAGGCGGGCGCGGTGGTGCAGCTCATACCTGCTCCACTCGTCCAGTGTGGGAGGACGGGTCCCCACCAGGCTCATATCCCCTTTTAATACGTTCCAGAACTGCGGGAACTCGTCGATGGAAGTCTTGCGGATAAACCAGCCGATGCCCTTCTTCGTCCCGTCGGGGCCGCTCCCCAGGATTCTGGGGTCATTCTCCATCTTAAACATCAGGCCCTGCATCTCATTTTTCGCCATGAGCTCGGCCTTGCGCGCATCCGCATCCTTATACATGCTGCGGAACTTGTACATACGGAAATCCCGGCCGTTCTTGCCCTTCCGCACCTGGGAGTAAAAAATCGGCCCGGGGTCCGAGACAAAGATCAGAGGCCCCACCAGGATGGTGAGGATGGCGGTCAGGAGCAGCCCTACCAGGCCTCCCACGATGTCCATCAGCCGCTTCATCATCATCTGCCGCTGGGTAGCGATCCGGGGACTCTCCGTCAGGACATAGTAGCCGCAATACTTCTCGATGATCTTCTGCGTCTGCCGGTCCATCTCAAAATCCAGGCACAGATGCGCCGTGAGGCCCATAACCTCGCAGCGGTCCAGGATCCAGTCCGCATCCTGCAGATTCCCGCTCTGGTAGATGATCAGCTCATCCACCCAGTCGTGCTGCAGGTACTCGAAGAGATCCTCCGCCCGGCACAGCACCGGGTATCCCGCAAGCTCCGTCAGCAGCGGTCCGTCCGCCTCCTCTCCCAGTAGGGCCAGACCCTTGATCTTCACATCGCCGTGGGAATTCTTCTCGATGCGCTCGGAGATCTTCCCTGCCGCATCCCGGGGGCACACCACCACCGTCTGGATGTTGCTGGTGAGGACGCCTTTATGCAGGAAAATGATCAGTTTCTTCCAGATGCGCCTAGAGAAGAAAACCATGCAAAAACCGAAGATTGCCAAATACCCAATAACGCTACGAGAGAACGGCTCGGATTTTTTGACAAAGAACAGGTATGCGATACATGCCAACGCGATGACACTGAATAGTTCAACGCATTTTTTGAGGTCACTTAAGAAACCGCGCTTCAGAATGTTGCGGTGATTATCCGTCGCAAAATCTGCAATGAGAGTGGCAAGGAGAATAATGACAGCCACTTCTTTATACAAATCATCCTGATATACGTTCAGCCAGCTATAATTGTCCATTCGAAAATGGCGGACCACATAGCTGACAATATATGCCAATTGGGTGACGATGAGATCCAGAATAAGGAAATCCAGATGCTTCAACCAGCCCAGCTTACTTGTTTGGTACATGGTAAAACCTCCGTCCCCCATTTTACCATCTTTGAGCCCAAAAATAAAAGGGCCAGTTTTACCGCCCTTTTATCTTCATTCTCCTCGATTCTTGCAAAGAAACACTTATTTCTCGTATCGCGCTTCCGCCACGCCCCAATCCAGTACTGTCCGATAGTGTCAACATTTTTTCGCAAATTCATTTTTGCCGCTCAGTTGCCGGGTACTAGCTGGACAGGGACTCCTCCTTCTCTAGTTCTAGTTCAAGAAGATGATCCATGTTCATGTAACGCTTGGTTCCCCAATCAGTTCCGGCTACATGCCGAAGCCGAGCGCAAACTAACATAAGAGCACTGTTCCCATCCGGGAAGGCCCCAATCGCTCTTGTACGGCGCTTAATCTCACGGTTCAGGCGTTCCAACGTATTATTGGTGCGGATCCTGGTCCAATGCTGGCTGGGGAAGTCCATAAAAGTGAGTGTTTCATCGATGCTATCCTCAACCTTTTTGGCTGCAGCTTTG
>JAILAF010000062.1 GCA_024681775.1 Lachnospiraceae bacterium | reverse complement strand
AATGTTCGGAATAAATATCCGGAAAAAGTCCGGTCCGATAAATAAGGAAAAGCCCCGGCCTGTGCCGAGGCTTTCCGAAAAATCAGACTACAGCGCGATGATGATCTTATCTTCGATGGCTGCGGGGATCTCGGATGCATCCAGGCTGACGCTCAGGATGAAGTCCACATGAAAGGCCTTGCTCAGCTCATCGAGCTTGTTAACGGTATCAACCAGCGCGGAATTATCAACGGAAGCGATCTTAAGAAAACTGTCAAAATACATCTGCATCAAGTCATGATCCTGAGAAAGGATGCCGGACACGAATCCAAGAAATGCATCCGTGCTATGGATGGGGAAGAGAGAAACATCGATCATACGAACCTTGTTGTTCAGCTCGTACATGTGCTTCGCACTCTTGTCCAGATAGACAATGTTTCCGGATGCGGTTAAGATCTCACGGTTCACCTTATCCAGAAGCTCTTTCGTTTTTCCTTTTCCCTTCTGACCTACAATCATCTGAACCATCGGACCGTCCTCCTTATATGTGATTTATGGTCGGTCGCTCCTCTTTCGGAAGGGGTGACCGTCTACATCCATTATATGGGATAGACCTGGGAAAAACAACCTTAAATTCGGCTTGATTTTTCGTGAAAAATCCACAGATTTACATAATTTTGATACAAGGGTCAAAGATCAAAAAGTGGGCTCTACGATCCAACGATGAGTCCCAGCACATCCGACATGTCATCGTACAGGGAATCGGTGGTCTCGGATTTCAGCACAACGGCGATATAGGGGTTCCCGCTGCCGTCCTTGGCATAGACGATGAGGCAATGCCCGGCAGCGCTGGTGGTACCGGTTTTGCCGCCGATGACGGTGACACCAATGGGAACATTGTATTTGCCCCGGAGAAATCCGTTGCTGTTGGTGACCTTCACCTCGTTCATGATGCCGTTCTTGTCGGGGTAGGTGGTTTCATAGGTAAGGGTGGAAATGATCTCGTTGAAAGCCTCGTATTTAATGCATTGATTAAAGATGAGGTAGAGGTCGTAAGGGGTGGTGTAATGCTCTTCGTCCGTGAGGCCGTGGGGATTCATGAAATGGGTATTGGTGGCCCCCAGGGATACGGCTCTGTCGTTCATCATGGCGACAAATCCGTCGATGGACCCGCCGATGTTTTCCGCGATAAGATTGGCCACATCGTTTGCGGAGTACAGGAGCAGTATCCGAAGCGCCTGATAGAGGGTCATGGAATCGCCCGTCCGAAGCCCCAGAAGCTGGGCCCCATTCTCGGTCACTTTGACATTGTCCGTCGCAGTCAACGTCTGATCCATGGATCCGTTTTCAATGGCGACCAGAGCGGTCATGATCTTGGTGATGCTGGCGGGGTAAAGTCTTTCGTGGGCATTTTTTGCGTAGAGAACTTCCTCTGTGGACAGGGAGAAAACCGCTGCCCCTTCGGAGGTGGTCAGATCCAGACTGCCGTCTCCCAAAAGGTCCGTGGTATCGATGACGCACAGGCCGGAGGCGAAGCTGTCTGCTTTTTTGTCCCCCTGGGTGGAAAGCAGATTCATACTGCTGGTATCCGAATGGATCAGGTAGGGGGAGGAATAGGATAGACTGCCGCAGCCGGAAAGAACCAGACTGCAGCAGACACAGATTACCAAAATCTTATTTATACATCTCACGCCACTCTAAATCTCCTCTGTCAAGAGCCTTGATCATAAGTTCCGCGCTGGCAAGATTGGTAGCCAGGGGAATGTTGTGCATATCGCAGAGACGCATGACACCGCTGGGATCGGGCTCATGGGACTTGGGCGAAAGAGGATCCCGCAGAAAAATCACCAGATCGATCTGATTTTGCTCGATCTGTGCGCCGATCTGCTGCTCGCCGCCCAGATGGCCGGCCAGGTATTTATGCACTGTCAGGTTCGTTACTTCCTCCACGAGTCTTCCGGTGGTGCCGGTGGCATAGATCTCATGCTTGCAAAGGATCCCGCGATAGGCGACACAGAAATTCTGCATCAGTTTCTTTTTTGCATCATGTGCGATGAGAGCGATGTTCATTCGTTTTCCTCCACAAAGAGAGC
>JAILAF010000059.1 GCA_024681775.1 Lachnospiraceae bacterium | reverse complement strand
CAATATGCTCTTTGCCCTGATCTGCTGCGTCGTTGCCACGGTGGTGGGACTCATCGCCGTGCCTGCCCTGATGCGGTTTATCGACACTCCGCCGGAGGTGCTGCCTTATGGCCTCACCTATTTCCGGATCTATTTCGGCGGCATCTCCACCATCATCCTGTACAACGTGTGCATGAGCATCATGCGTTCCGTGGGGGACAGCTACCATCCTTTGATGTACCTGCTCTTTTCCTCCCTGATGAACATCGTTTTGGATCTGCTTTTTGTGGCAGTGCTTCCCTGGGGCGTGGTGGGAGCCGCTGTGGCGACGGTGGTCTCTCAGGGCGTATCGGCGCTTTTGTGCATTGTCAGGCTCCTGCGGCTGCAGGACGGGACGGGGATCCGGCTCCGGGAGATCCCGGTGTGGCATGGGGATCTGATGAAGCAGATCCTGCTCCAGGGGCTGCCCATGGGACTGCAGAATTCCGTCATCTCTATCGGCAATATCGTCGTTCAGAAAAACATCAACGCCTTCGGCGCCCATGCCATGTCCGGCATGGGGGCCTATTCCAAGGTGGAGGGCTTCGTTTTCCTGCCCATCACCAGCATTTCCATGGGAATCCCCACCTTCGTCAGCCAGAACTACGGCGCGAAGCGCGTGGACCGGGTGAAAAAGGGCGCTGTCTTCGGGATCATCACGGGTGTGGTCCTGGCGGAGCTCATCGGCCTGGTGCTGTACCTGGTGGCAGGGGATACCTTACGGTTTTTCGTCAAGGATCCGGATGCCATTTCCTACGGCATCATGCATGTGTCCGTGGTGGCGTTTTTCTTTTGCCTGCTGGCCTACTCCCATTGTTGCGCCGGCGTGATGCGGGGACTGGGAAAATCCATCGTTCCCATGGTCACCATGCTGACCTTCTGGTGCGGGGTCCGCATCATCTATGTGACCACGGCCATCCGGCTGATCCCGAAGTTTACCACCATCAGCTGGTGCTATCCCCTGACCTGGGGCTGCAGCAGCATCGTGTTCACCATCTGGTTTTTGGCAAACATCCGGAAGTTATCATGATCCAACGGATTGGTTCGCTGCCATAAAAAGACGCCGGAGTTAATAGTAATGAGACTTAATATCAATAACGCCACACATTGCCCCAAACCCCTTGAAATATAACGATTTCAACGATAAAATAAGCGAGTTGACAATGCCGGAGCATTCTCAAAAAGAGACTCCGGTTTTCTATAGAAGCACCGGCGGTATGCCGGCATGGAGGAAGTAACATGAGTGAAGCGCAGGAAATTTTGCGGATCAAAAACCTGAAGGTAGGCGTGGACGATAAGGAGATCCTTCACGGCGTGGATCTGGTGATCCGGGAGGGAGAAACCCATGTACTCATGGGCCCTAATGGCGCCGGTAAATCTACCCTGGGAAATGCTCTGATGGGCAATCCCAAATACGCCGTCACGGAAGGTTCCGCGATCTACAAAGGCAAGGATCTCCTGGAGATGGAAACCAATGAGCGGGCTTCGGAAGGGCTTTTCCTTTCCTTCCAGAATCCCATCGAAGTACCCGGCGTGACCTTAAGCAATTTTGTCCGCAGTTCCATGGAGTCCTGCGGCGTAAAGCTGTCCCTTTGGAACTTTAAGAAAGAAGCAAAAAAGCAGATGGAAGTCCTGCAGATGGACCCCGCATATCTGGACAGAGACCTGAACGTGGGATTTTCCGGCGGCGAGAAAAAGAAGGCGGAGATCTTTCAGCTCCTGATGCTGCATCCCGCCCTGGCCATCCTGGATGAGACCGATTCCGGCCTGGATGTGGACGCGGTCAAGACCGTATCCACCGGCGTGGAGGAGTATCAGAAGAGCCAGAACGGCGCGCTGCTGATCATCACCCACAGCACCCGTATCCTGGATGCATTGCATGTGGATTACACCCATGTGCTGGTGGACGGCCGGATCGCAGCTACCGGCGGTGCGGAGCTCATCGACCGCATCAACAGTGAAGGATTTGAGCAGTTTGGCAGATAAAGAGAGGATCTCATGAAGGAAAAAACCTTTGTGGATGATATAAACCGCAGTGTTTATGATGTCCGCGACGAAGAAAAGGATGCTTATCGCATCAAACAGGGACTGACGGAAGAGATCGTGCTGAAGATCTCCGAGGAAAAACATGACCCGGAGTGGATGCGGGAATTCCGCTTAAAGTGCCTGAAGATCTACAACGAAATACAGGTTCCCGACTGGGGCCCCTCCATCGAAGGCCTGAACATGGACGATATCGCCACCTACGTCCGGGCCAACACCGATATGAAGGGTAGTTGGGAAGAGGTCCCCGAAGACATCAAGGAGACCTTTGAGCGCCTGGGCATTCCCCAGGCAGAGCGGGAGAGTCTGGCAGGCGTGGGCGCCCAGTACGATTCCGAGCTGGTGTACCACAATGTCCGCAAGGAAGTGGAGGAGCAGGGTGTCATCTACACCGACTTTGAGAGTGCTCTCATCGGCCCCTATGCGGAGATGGTCCGGGAGCATTTCATGAAGCTGGTGCCCCCCACGGATCACAAGTTTGCTGCATTGCACGGCGCCGTCTGGTCCGGTGGATCTTTCGTATACGTACCCCCCGGGGTGAAGGTGGAGATCCCTCTGCAGTCCTACTTCCGGCTGAATGCCAAGGGCGCGGGACAGTTCGAACACACCCTGATCATTGTGGATGAGGGCGCGGATCTGCACTTTATCGAGGGGTGCTCCGCTCCCAAATACAACGTGGCCAACCTCCATGCGGGATGTGTGGAGCTCTTTGTGGGGAAAAATGCGCGACTGCGCTATTCCACCATCGAGAACTGGTCCAAGAACATGTACAACCTGAACACCAAGCGCGCCATCGCCGCCGAGGGTGCCACGGTGGAGTGGGTCTCCGGATCCTTCGGATCCCATGTCTCCTACCTCTACCCCATGACCATCCTGAACGGCGAGGGCTCTCATACGGAATTCACCGGCATCACCTTTGCCGGTGAGGGACAGAACCTGGATACGGGCCTGAAGGTGGTGCACAATGCACCGAATACCACTTCCTTTGTCAATACCCGTTCCATTTCCAAGGGCGGCGGCTGCGCCACCACCAGAAGCAGCATCGTGGTGAATGCCAATGCCAAAGGAAGCAAGTCCAGCGTGTCCTGTGAATCCTTAATGATCGACGACATCTCCCGTTCCGACACCATCCCTGCCATGGACATCCGCACGGATGAGTGTGACATCGGACACGAGGCCAGCATCGGCCGCATCAGCGATGATGCCGTCTTTTACCTGATGTCCAGAGGCCTTTCCGAGGAGGAAGCCAAGGCCATGATCGTCAGCGGCTTCGCGGACAAGGTGTCCAAGGAGCTTCCCCTGGAGTATGCGGTAGAGATGAACAACCTGATCCGCCTGGAAATGGTGGGCAGCATCGGCTAAATGAGCCTGAAGAGTTGACCGCCTTCGGGCGGCAGCATACGGAGTGCATATGGAAACAAAACAGATCATTCTGAACGAACTCCCCATGCGGACCTGGAATCATTTGAAAATGAACGAGGCCGTACTGGAGGGAGTGGAGGTCTCCGGCTCTCTCCCGGTGGAGATAAAGACCGAGGGACAGTTGGAAACGGATAAAAAATCCCCGGAAAGCATCCTCGGGATCCCCACGGGTGCAGGCAGGGCAGTGGATGCCCTTGCGGAAGAAAGTGACGCAAGTGTCACCGCTATCAAGGCTGCAAAACCGGGTGCAAAAGGCAGGGCGATCCTGCAGGTTTCAGCGGCGGGACAGACCATGAACCGCATCTGCCTGGAAGCGGCGGAAAATGCCGAAATGACGGTGTATCTGGACATTGACAGTGCACCGGACGCGGCTGGCCTGACCATCCTTCAGACCAAGGCTGAGCTGGCACCCCACGCTACGTTACGACTGGTGCAGATCGGACATACCGCTCAGACGTTAGATGTACTGAATGACATCGGTGTCAGGTGCGGAGAAGGGGCCAGATTCGAGCTGGTACAGCTCTATCTGGGAGGCGGAAGAGTCTGGTCCGGATATGAAGCAGACCTCCGCGGAGACGATAGCAGCTGCAACGTCTATGTGGGTTACCACTTGCAGGGCGAGCAGAAACTTGATATGAATTATGTAGTGCGTCATCGCGGAAAACGGAGCGACGCCGTCATCACTTCCGCCGGCGCCCTCAGCGACCGGTCGATGAAGATCTTCCGCGGCACCCTGGACTTTATCAAGGGCGGCAAGACGGCTACCGGCGCAGAGAAGGAAGATGTCCTTCTCATGAGCGATGCGGTGCACAACCAGACCATCCCTCTGATCCTTTGCGGGGAGGAGGATGTGGCGGGCAGCCACGGTGCCACCATCGGCAAGGCGGATGAGGACGCGCTGTTTTACCTCTCTTCCAGAGGCATCGGCAAGGAACGTGCCATCGCCATGCTGGCCAAGGCCAAAGTGGACGGCGCACTGGCCTATATCAAGGATCCGGACCTGCGGGAACGGACCGAAAAAGTGATTGAAGGAATCTATGGACACACAGACGAGGATAGCGAAAGTTGATCGCCTGAGAGCGGATTTTCCCCTGCTGGGCGAATGGGATCTGGCATATCTGGACAATGCAGCCACCACCCAGAAGCCGGTGCAGGTACTGGAAGCGGTGAAGCACTACTATGAAGCGGAGAATGCCAACCCTCTGCGGGGCGTCTACGCCTTGAGCGAGCTGGCGACGGAGCGTTACGAGGAGGCGAGAGCCTTAACCGCGGAGCTCCTGGGCGCAGCCAGACCCGAAGAGATCGTATTTACCAGAAATGCAACGGAGAGCCTGAACCTTCTGGCATACAGTTACGGGTCCGCACATCTGAAGGAAGGGGACGAGGTCATCGTGTCCGCCCTGGAACATCACAGCAATTTCCTCCCCTGGAAGGCCGCTGCGGAGCGGGCAGGGGCGAAGCTCATCCAGCTTCCCTGCACGCCCGAAGGAGAGCTGACCGCGGAAGCCCTTTCGAAAGTACTGTCCGAGCGGACAAAGATCGTTGCCATGACCCAGGTTTCCAATGTCATGGGACGGAAAAACGATTTAAGACCCCTGATCGACATGGCCCACGCGGCCGGCGCCGTGACAGTGGTGGACGGAGCACAGAGCGTGCCCCACATGCAGGTGAATGTCCGGGAGCTGGATACGGATTTCCTGGTATTTTCCGGCCACAAGATGATGGCGCCCATGGGCATCGGCGCACTGTACGGAAAATACGAGCTGCTGGATGCCATGCCGCCCTTCCTCACCGGCGGCGAGATGATCGAGACGGTACACTGGGACCGGATTCGTTACGCCCAGGTGCCCACCCGCTTTGAAGCCGGCACGGTGAACGCCGGCGGCGCCGTAGGACTGGGTGCGGCCATCCGCTATATCAGAGACGAGGTGGGATTTGACTTCATCGAGGCGCAGGAGAGCGCTCTGGTGAAGATCGTGATGGACGGCCTTTCGCAGATGGAGGGCATCACCGTCATCGGGTCGCAGAAGGCGGAGGACCACAAGGGCATCGTCACCTTTATGGTGGATGACGTGCATCCCCACGATGTGGCTTCCATCCTGAGTACGGAAAAAGTGGCCATCCGGGCGGGGCATCATTGCGCACAGCCCCTGATGGACTTTTTGGGAGTAAAATCCACCTGCAGAGTCAGCTTTGCATTTTACAATACGGAAGAAGAAGCAGAAGCCTTTTTGCGGGCTCTGGGAAAGGTGAGAGGTCTGATGGGATATGGGAAATAGCACATTTTACAACGAAGTCCTGACCGATCATAATATGCACCCGCTGCACAAGCATGACCTGGAGAACCCGGATTATGTGCTGGAGGGCGTCAACCCCAGCTGCGGTGACGAGATCAGTCTCCAGCTGAAGGTGGAGGACGGCGTCATCAAGGGCGGTTCCTTCGTGGGGGACGGCTGCGCCATTTCCCAGGCTTCCGCGGATATCATGATCGACCTGATCCTCGGGAAGACCGTGGAGGAGGCTCTGTCCATGGCAGACAGCTTCCTGCGGATGATCAAGGGAGAAGCAACCGAAGAGGAGATCGAGTCCCTGGAGGAGGCCGGCGCTCTGGAGGACATCTCCCATATGCCCGCCAGAGTAAAATGCGCGGTGCTGGGATGGCACACGCTGAAAGAGATTTTGGAAAAAGAATGCGGGAAGCAATGAAAACACTGTTTGAAGAACTGACCGAATACAGCGAATCGAATATCCTGCCCTGTCATATGCCCGGGCATAAACGCAAATCCTTCGGCGACCTGCCGGAGGATTTTGTCAAAATAGACCTTACGGAGGTGGAAGGAACCGACAATCTCCATGAGCCTTCGGGGATCCTGAAGGACGCGGAAGACAGAGCGGCCCTGCTTTGCCATGCGCGGGAGTCCTTCTTCCTGGTGGGAGGCAGCACCGCGGGGATCCTGGCAGCCATCAGCGCCGCAGTACCTGCCGGCGGGACGCTCCTCCTGCCCAGATGCTGCCACCGTTCCGTGTACCACGCAATGTATCTGCGCCGGACCACGCCCGTCTATCTGGAAGCGGAGACGGCATCTTGCGGGATCCCGGAGCCGCCTGCGCCGGAGGAAGTGGCGGAGAAGCTGTTTGCGCATCCGGAAGCTGCGGCCGTTTTGATCACCAGCCCCACCTATGAGGGACGCTTTGCAGAGGTCCGCAGGATCGCGGAGGCGGTCCATGCTGCGGGGAAGACCCTGATCGTGGACGAAGCCCACGGGGCCCATCTGGGATGGAGCGATGCGCTCCCCGAGAGTGCGGCGCAGGCGGGAGCGGACCTGGTGATCCAGAGCACCCACAAAACCCTTCCGGCACCCACCCAGACGGCGCTGTTGCATCAGTGCTCGGACCGTGTCAGTGAAGAGCGCATTCGCAGGTTCCTGCGGATCTATGAGACCAGCAGCCCTTCCTATCCGCTGATGG
>JAILAF010000047.1 GCA_024681775.1 Lachnospiraceae bacterium | reverse complement strand
TACGCGGATATGTACCGGGATATGATGCAGCAGGTCGATAACGGCATCCCGGAGATCGAGGCGGACATTCCGCTGACCGTGGGCCGTGTCCCCTTCCGTGTCCGCTATACCACCGAGTTTGACGAGGCCGGGAATCCGGTGAAGGCCTTCGGCTCCGCCACCCTGATCTCCGAGACGGAGCTGGGACGGATCCGGCTGGACAATCAGATCATCGCTTCCCTGGCAGAAGAATACGATTGCATCTATCTGCAGGATTTCATCAAGGACTCCCTGAAGATCACCAAGCAGGATTCCGTACTCCGGCTACCGGAGGGAAGCACCTATCACGATCTGGCGGAGATCATCGTTCCCAGGCTCGAGAAGGAGCACAGAGCGGAGGCGGATCGCCTTCGGGAGATCCCCTACCTGCGCACGGAGCTTTTTGCCGACGCGGACAAGCGGGAGTTCATCTACAGGGACGCAGACACCGGCCGCTGGATCCGGGTGGACTACCATGTGGTGGAACGGGACAATGACCGTCAGGTCACCAGAGTCCTCATCACCGTGTCCGTCATCGACGATCTCCGCTCCCAGAAAATGGACGCTGACAGACTCATCGCCAGACAGAAAGCCGAGCTGGAGGAGCGGCAGGTCATGCTGCAAAAGGCGGTGGATGAAGCCACCAGAGCAAACGCAGCCAAGACCGTCTTTTTCTCCAACATGTCCCACGACATTCGCACGCCCATGGGCGCCATCACCGGCTTCTCCAAGCTGGCGCTGGAAGAGATCGACGATAAGGAACGGGTGGCGGAATACCTGGACAAGATCATCACCGCAGGCGACCACCTGCTGAGTCTCATCAATGACATCCTGGACATGAGCCGCATCGAGAGCGGCAAGATGGAGCTTTCGAAGGAACCCGCACGCGTCGCGGATCTGTGCAATGACTGTGCGGACATGATCCGTGACAAGATGGAGGAGAAGGGACTGCACTTCGAAACCGACCTGGCAACCCTGGGGGAGGACACGGTGTGCTGTGACAAACTCCGTTTCCGCCAGATCCTCTTAAACCTCCTGTCCAACGCCTACAAATTCACCCCGGACGGCGGTACCGTCTCCCTGAAGGGAAGGCTCCTGAGCGTCGGCGATAAGCTGACCTACGAGATCCGGGTAAAGGACACCGGCATCGGCATGTCCAAAGAATTCAGCGAGCACATCTGGGATGCCTTCACCCGTGAGGAAGTGAAGGCTGTCCATGAGACCCAGGGCACCGGCCTGGGCATGTCCATCGTGAAAAACATCGTGAACCTCATGCAGGGCACCGTCAGTCTGGAGACGGCTCCCGGGGAGGGAAGCGAGTTTACCGTGGCGCTCCCGCTGGAGCGCTGCATGGGAGAAGCGGCGCCTTCCGCACAGGAAGCAGCCACCGCGGACGCCATGAACAGACGGTATGACGGCAGGACCATCCTGGTGGTGGACGACACCCCCATGAACCTGAAGCTTGCCGAGCATACCCTCACCAGATTCGGCTTTACCGTACGTCAGACCAGCAGCGGCATCGACGCCATCGAGATCGTGAAAAATTCGGCGCCCGGTGACATCGACCTGATCCTGATGGATGTCTCCATGCCCGTGATGAGCGGCCTGGAAGCGACCCGCAGGATCCGTGCCCTGGAAGATCCGGAACTGCGAAACATTCCCATTCTGGCCATGACGGCGAACGCGTTTGCATCCGATATCCAGGATGCACTGGATGCGGGCATGAACGCCCACATCCCGAAACCTTTCTTAAAGGAGGAGCTGATCACCAAGATCAGTGCAAATCTTCACTAAAAAAACGGGGGTACAATTTCATGAAAGCATTGTTTATCGGGGGAACCGGAACCATCAGCACCGCCATCGTAAAGCGTCTGTCCCTTCTTCCGCAGTGGGAGGTCTACGTTCTGAACCGGGGAAATCGCAGCAGTGTGCTGCCGCAGAACGTCCACACCATCTCCGCGGATATCAGCGATGAAGCTGCCGTTTTGAAGGCCATCGGGGAAATGACCTTCGACACGGTCTGTGAGTTCATCGGCTTCGTGCCGGAGCAGGTAGAGCGGGATTACCGTCTCTTTGCCGGCAGGACATCGCAGTACATCTACATCAGTTCCGCATCCGCCTACCACAAGCCTTCCCGGAACTACCGGATCACGGAGGGCACCACACTGTCCAATCCCCACTGGGAATACTCCCGGAACAAGATCGCCTGCGAAGAATTCCTCATGAAGAAGTACCGCGAGGAAGGCTTCCCGGTGACCATCGTGCGGCCCAGCCACACCTACGATGAGCGCAGCATTCCCGTGGCGGTACACGGCAGAGGCGGCAGCTATCAGGTGATCAAGCGCATGCTGGAAGGCAAGCCCGTCATCGTCTGCGGCGACGGCACCTCTCTCTGGCATGTGACCTTCAACGAGGATTTTGCCATCGGCTTTACGGGGCTCATGGGAAATCCCCACGCCATCGGCGAGGCCTTCCAGATCACCGGTGACGAGGTCCTGACCTGGAACCAGATCATGGAGACCGTGGCACAGGCCCTGGGCGTTCCCTACAAGCCCTACTATGTGCCTTCGGACTTCCTGGCAGCCGTGGCCGACGAGAGATACGGCTACGATTTCGAGGGAGGTCTCATCGGCGACAAGGCTGTCTCCGTGGTATTTGACAACACAAAGCTCAAGAGCATCGTCCCCGACATGGGGACCCATGTGCCCTTCAGTCAGGGCGCACGGATTGCTGCGGCGTACATCCTCTCCCACAAGGAAGAGTGCTGCAGGGAAGATCCGGAATTTGACGCTTTCAGCGACAGCGTCATCGCCGCCCTGGAAAAAGCGAAAGAAAGCCTGAAATAAGGCATGGAAAAGCAGGAGGAAATAAAGATGATCGAAGTAAGATGGCACGGCCGCGGCGGCCAGGGTGCCAAAACCGCCAGTCAGCTGCTGGCGGATGCAGCCTTCATGACGGGAAAATACGTCCAGTCCTTCCCGGAATACGGCCCGGAGCGCTCCGGTGCCCCCATCACCGCCTACAACCGGATCTCGGATGAGCGTTGCCCCATCCATTCCAACATTTACGATCCGGATTATGTGGTGGTGGTGGATGAAACACTGCTGGAAAGCGTGGATGTCACCGCCGGCCTGAAGGAAAACGGCGCCGTCATCGTGAATTCCGCCAAGGATCCCGCAGACCTGCGCCCCCTCTTGAACGGCTACAAGGGAAGGGTCTGTGCCATCGACGCGCGCAGCATCTCCATGGACTGTCTGGGGGCCTATTTCCCCAACACCCCCATGCTGGCCGCAGTGGTGGCCGTCAGCAATATGATCGAGCGGGAGACCTTCCTGTCCGAGATGGAAGAGTCCTACCGCCACAAATTCGCCAGAAAGCCTCAGGTCATCGAGGGAAACCTTAAGTGCCTGCGGATCGCGATGGATGAGGTGAAGGAAGCATGATTACCAGGGCAGAAGAAATCAATGAAAAGATCGCATGGCAGGATCTGACCACGGGCTGCGAGATCTACGAGCCCGGCACCAGCCGCCTGACCAAGACCGGAGAATGGAGAGTGCGCACCCCCGAGTGGATCGAGGAAAAATGCAAACAGTGCCTGCTGTGCGCCCCTTTTTGTCCCGATTCCTCCATCCCCGTAAAGGACGGCAAGCGGGGAGAATTTGACTACGAGCATTGCAAGGGCTGCGGCATCTGCATCAAGGCCTGCCCCTTCAACGCCATCAGCTGGAAGGAGTCTTAACAAATGAGTATCAGAGAAAGAATGTCCGGCAATGAAGCCATTGCCACCGCCATGCGGCAGATCGATCCGGATGTGTTTGCCATGTTCCCCATCACGCCTTCCACGGAGATCCCGCAGTATTTTGCGCAATACGTTGCTGACGGCAAGGTGAATACTGAGTTCATCTGCGTGGAGAGCGAGCACTCCTCCCTCTCCGCCTGTCTGGGCGCCGAGGCCGCAGGATGCAGAGCCGTCACCGCCACCTCCTCCGCAGGACTGTCCTACATGAATGAGGTCCTCTATGTGGCCGGCTCCTTACGCCTGCCCGTGGTGCTGGCCGTGGCATGCCGCGCCCTCACCGGTCCCATCAACATCAACCACGACTATTCCGATTCCCTCGCTGCGAGAGATTCCGGATTCATCCAGCTCTATGCGGAGAACAATCAGGAAGTCTACGACAACTACCTGATGGCGCACCGGATCGCCGAGCACCCCGATGTCCGCCTGCCCCTCATGGTCTGTGAGGACGGCTTTATCACTTCCCACGCCATCGAGAACATCGAGCTGGAGGAGGATGCACAGGTCAAGGCCTTCGTGGGCGAGTATCATCCCGAGCACTATCTCTTGAAAGAAGAAAATCCCCTGGCTGTGGGCCCTTACGGTGTCTCGGGCTATTACATGGAAGCCCGTGTCGCACAGGCACAGGCCATGATCAATGCAAAGCAGGTGATCCTGGATGTGGCTGCAGATTTTGCAAAAACCTTCGGCAGATCCTACGGCTTCTTCGAGTCCTACCGCATGGAGGACGCGGAGATCGCCATGGTCATCATGGGCTCCTCCGCAGGTACCGCCAAGGCCTGCGTGGATGCGCTGAGAGCGGAAGGGGTCAAAGCCGGCCTCGTAAAGCTCCGCGTGTTCCGCCCCTTCCCCGGAGAAGAGCTGGCAGCCGCACTGCAGCATTGCAAGGCCGTCGCCATTATGGACAAGAGCGAAGGCTTCTCCTCCATGGGCGGTCCCCTCTTCGCCGAGACGGCGGGTGCCGTTCTGAATCTCGAGCACCATCCCAGAATGATCGACATCGTCTACGGTCTGGGCGGCCGTGACTTTACGGTGGAAGCGGCCCGCAGCGTTTACGGCCGTCTGGCAGGCATTGCCGCAGGCGGTGATCTGGGCCCCGTCTACACCCACATGGGACAGCGCGAAAAATAAGCAGGGATTTTGAGAGAATCTCGCGCAGGCATCAGGCCCTGCGCGCACGATAGGGAGTATACAATGGCATACAATCTGAAAGAAGAAATGAACAAAGAGGAGCGCTTCCACTCCGGCCACAGACTCTGTGCCGGGTGCGGCGCCGGCATTGTCTGCCGGGCCATGATGCGCGCCGTCGATCCGGATGACAAGGCTGTCATCTGCAATGCAACCGGGTGCCTGGAGGTCTCTTCCTTCCAGTATCCCTACACCGCCTGGGAGGATTCCTACATCCACACCGCCTTTGAGAACGCCTCCGCCACCGCTTCCGGCGTTGAAGCTGCCTACAAGGTCATGCAGCGCAAGGGCGTCATCCCCGAGGACAGACATGTAAAGATCCTGGCCATCGGCGGTGACGGCGGTACCTATGACATCGGGTTCCAGTCCCTCTCCGGCGCTTTCGAGAGAGGACATGATTTCACCTATTTTTGCTACGACAACAACGCCTACATGAACACGGGCACCCAGCGTTCCTCCGCTACGCCCCGTTTTGCCTCCGCCACCACCACCCCCTCCGGCGTCGAGTCCGTGGGAAAAAAGCAGGTGCAGAAGGATCTGACCCAGATCATGGTGGCCCACGGCTCTCCTTATGTGGCACAGACCACCCTCTTCGGCACCATGAAGGACTTTCACGAGAAGGCACACCGTGCCATCTACACCGAAGGCCCCACCTTCGTCAATGTCCTGACCCCCTGCCCCAGAGGCTGGCAGTATCCCGCAGACGAGCTCATCGACATCTGCAAGGCTGCCATCGACACCTGCATCTGGCCCCTCTATGAGGTGGTGAACGGCGAGTACCGCCTCACCTATGAGCCCAAAAAGAAGCTCCCCGTGGAGGAGTTCATGTCCAAACAGGGACGCTTCAAGCACTGCTTTAAGCCGGGCAACGAGTGGACCATCGAAGCTGCTCAGGAGTATGTTGACCGGAAATGGGAAGACTTGCTGAATAAGTGCAAATAAAGAGCGGAGGTATCCTATGGAAAACAAGCTGTTTACCAATACCCACATTCTCTCCTGGCTCCGGTATTTTTCCGAAAATACCGACATCGATCTGGAGCATGTGAAGATCCTGGACATCACCAGGAAAAACAAGAACCTGATCCCCACGGTGGAAGCCCACAGATGCGTACTGGTCTTCACCGAAGCCGGGAACAAGGATATTTTCTACAAAATGTGGGACGTGGGCCTGGGGGACTGCGAGATCATCTACAACGAGGGTTCCGAGCCTGCAGGTGAGATCAAGCGCAACAAGGTCTCCGAGATGATCGACCGGGGCATCAACGCCTCCGCCGGCATGATCGTCCTGAATCCCAACGCCCGCAGTACCATCAAGTTCGGCATGGACAACAAGAAGTTCGCCTCCGGCAGCGTGAAGTACGTGGGATCTGAGATCCGTTCCGTGCTGATCTCCAAGATGCAGATCGACGAACACAAGAACCTCTGCATCATCTCCGGCGAGTCCATCGCCGTGGAGTCCGCCATGATGTGCGGCGAGGGCACCGTCATCGCCGTGGAATACAAGGAGAGCGACCGGGAGACCATGGAGGAGAATGTCGGTCAGTTCGGCCTCCACAATGTCACCATCATCGATCACGTGGGGAAGGACACCATGGACACGCTCCCCGTCCCCGACACCACCATGCTGGTGGCTTCCGCCAGCCTAGAGCAGGAGCTGGAATATCTCACAGGCTTAAATCCCGCAATGGATTTCGTCATCTACACCCTGGATTTCAAAACAGCCGCTGCTCTGCCCGATATCCTGGCCCGCTACGGTCTGACCGACGTGACGGTGATCCAGATCGCCGTTTCCAAGCTGACCTCCAAGAATGTCTTTGAGAATCAGCCCGCTCCCTGGATCATTACCGCCAGGGCATAAATCAATCTATCAGAGAGGAACAATTACACATGGCAAAGAAAACCAAATCCAGCCAGAAGGCACAGATCGTCATCGATCGCGATTTTTCCGTCAGCCCGGTGGACGAGCGCATTTTCGGCTCTTTCATCGAGCACCTGGGCAGAGCCGTCTATGAGGGCATCTACCAGCCCGGCAACAAGAATGCCGACAAGAAGGGCTTCCGGAAGGATGTGGCAAAGCTCATCCGCGAGATCGGTGTCCCCATCGTCCGCTATCCCGGCGGCAACTTCGTCTCCGGCTTTCGCTGGGAGGACAGCGTAGGACCCAAGAGCGAGCGTCCGAAGCGGATGGAGCTGGCATGGGGCGTCATCGAAGACAACCAGTTCGGTCTGAACGAGTTCATGGAGTGGTGTAAACTGGTCAAGACCCAGCCCATGATGGCCGTCAACCTGGGCACCAGAGGCATCGACGATGCCAAAAATCTGGTGGAGTACTGCAACTTTAAGGGCGGCACCCTCTACAGCGACCTGCGGATCAAGCATGGCGTGAAGGATCCCCACAACATCAAGCTGTGGTGCCTGGGCAACGAGATGGACGGTCCCTGGCAGATGGGATCCAGAACCGCCGAGGAGTACGGTATGCTCGCTTCCCGCGCCGGCAAGATCATGAAGCTGGTGGATCCCTCCATCGAAACCGTTGCCTGCGGCTCCTCCGGTCTGACCATGCCCACCTTCGGCAACTGGGAGCGCACCGTGCTGGAGTGCGGCTATGACAATATCGATTATCTGAGCCTGCACCAGTACTACGGCAACCGCGACAACAACACCCCCGAGTTCCTGGCAAACAGCGTTGCCCTGGATCAGTTCATCTCCCAGGTGGTTTCCATCTGCGACTATGTAAAGGCAGTGAAGCGCTCCAAGAAGACCATCAACCTCTCCTTCGACGAGTGGAATGTCTGGTATCACTCCAACGACGCAGACGAGAAGCTGGAGAAGTGGGGGGCACATCCTCATCAGCTGGAGGACATCTATAACTTCGAGGACGCTCTGCTGGTGGGCAGCATGCTCATCACCCTCCTCCGCCACGCAGACCGCGTGAAGATCGCCTGCATGGCTCAGCTGGTGAACGTCATCGCGCCCATTATGACCAGCGACAACGGCGCATGGAGACAGACCATCTTCTATCCCTACATGCACGCTTCCCAGTATGCGAGAGGCACCGTGCTGAACACCATCGTCAAGTGCGACACCTACGAGACCAGCCACGGTGACGCGCCCTATATCGACAGCGTTGTGGTGGCAGATGACGAGAACGAGACCGTCACCATCCTGGCAGTAAACAAGAACCTGGAGAAAGACTGCGAAGTCACCTCCGATCTGCGCCAGTACGCAGGCTACCATGTGGTGGAGCACATCGTCCTGACCCACGACGATGTGAAGGCTGAGAACACCGAGAAGAATCCCGACAACGTGGCTCCCACCACCAGCAAGAATTCCAGGGTGGAGAAAGGTGTGTTAAGCACCGTCCTTCCCGCCAAGAGCTGGAACGTGATCCGCCTGGCGAAATAAGATAGCAATCAAAGGAAATCTTTGAACAGCGAGGCCCGCAAAAAAACCACCGCCCCCGGGCGATGGTTTTTTTGTTTTTGTTTATTTGGATTTGGTTATCTGAGCTCGCCGTTCTCCTCGCTGCCGTCCTCCAGGTGGACCACATAGCGGAGCTTCTCCGGCTTCCTGTCGCCCTTCATCTGCAGGTGCACCTTGCCGTTTCTGCAGGAGGCTTCCACCTCCAGCAGGGTGGTGCCGCTCAGGTCTGGGATCTCGATGCGGCAGGTCCGGTCCTCCGTGGGCAGGTAGTAATGCAGGGTCAGATCCTCCAGATAGTCGTAGTCCGGTACCGCCTTGTTCCCGCCCACAGGCAGGATGGTGTCTCCCTTGACAAAGACCGCCATATGGAAGTAATCGTAGGTTCGCTCGTACCATCTGCCGCCGGAAAGCACCTCGCCGTCCAGCAGGTTCTTCCACAGGCCCTCGGGCAGGTAGAAGGAGGTGCGCCCTTCTTCGTTAAAGACCGGCGCCACCAGGAGACTGTCACCCAACATGTACTGCATATCCAGGTACTTGCAGGCAGGATCCTCCGGGAAGGAGAAGATCATGGGACGCATCATGGGCGTGCCATGGTTATGAGCCTTCACCGCCGTGCTGTAGAGATAGGGCATCAGCGTATTTTTCAGCTCGGCGAAATACCGTACTACATCCACGGACTCCTCGTCAAAGAGCCAGGGCACCCGGTAGGTGTCCGCGCCGTGGAGGCGGGAGTGGGTGGAGAAGAGGCCGAACTGCACCCAGCGCTTGTACAGATCCGGCGTCGCCGTACTCTCGAACCCGGAAATATCATGGGACCAGAAGGCAAAGCCGCTCATGGCAAAAGACAGACCTGCGCGCAGGGTTTCCGCCATGGAAGCATAGGTCGCGCTGCAATCCCCGCCCCAGTGCACCGGGAACTTCTGGGATCCGGCGGTTCCGCTTCTGGCAAAAAGGACTGCATTGCCCTTGCCCTTCTCCTCCTCCAGGGTCTCGAAGACCAGCTTGTTGTAGAGGTAGGAGTAGTAATTGTGCATGGCCATGGGATCGCTGCCGTCATAGTATTCCACATCGATAGGGATCCGCTCTCCGAAGTCCGTCTTGATGGCATCCACGCCCTTCCGCAGCAGATCACGGATCTTGCCCGCATACCACTCGCAGGCGTCCGGATTGGTCACATCCAGCACAGCCAGGCCCGGCTGCCAGTTGTCCACCTGCTTGATGCCCTTGCCGTCCCAGCGCATCAGGAAGTAGCCGTTTTCCATGCCCTCGCGGAACATGTCATTGTTCTGGCCGATGTAGGGATTGATCCAGCAGCAGACCTTCAGGCCCTTGTCGTGGTAGCGCTGCAGCATCCCCTCCACATCGGAGAAGACCTCGTCATCCCAGGTAAAATCGCACCAGTGGAGCGCTTTCATCCAGTAACAGTCAAAGTGGAAGACCCTGGTGGGAATGTTCCGATCCTGCATGCCGGCAATGAGCTTCCCGGTGGTCTCCTCGTCATACTCCGGCTTAAAACTGGTGGAAAGCCAGAGACCAAAGCTCCAGGCGGGCGGCAGCGCAGGCTTGCCCGTAAGGTTCGTATAGACCGCCATGATCTCCTCGGGGGTCTCGCCGTAGATCAGATGATACCGGATCTGCTCTCCGGGAACGGACAGTCCCACGAATTCCACCTTCTCGGTGCCCACCTCAAAGGACGCTGGGCCCGTATGATCCGCAAAGACCGCATAATGCTCGCTGGAAACATAGAGAGGGACATTCTTATAGCTCACCTCGGAAGCGGTGCCGCCGTCCTCATTCCACATGGTGACGGTCTGCCCGTTCTTCACGAAGGGGGTAAAGCGCTCGCCGAAGCCGTACACCGTCTCACCGGGCTTCAGAGACAGCTCGCTGAGCATGTAGGGCTCGTACTCCTGCGTGAGGTAATGCTTCCCGGGTCGATAGGACATGGGGCGCTTGTTCACCCGCATATAGCCCAGATTCCGGAAGCCGGATGTGGTCAGTACCTTCCCGTCCGCCTCAAACTGATAGGAAAAAGGATCCCGATGGACTCTGACAGTAATGTCACCCGCCTTCAGCACCGCCTCGTCTTCCGTCACGGTGAGCTCTGTGGGCTCGGGCTCCAGATTCAGCTCATACCGGGGTTCATCCGGCTCATATCCCTGAAAATGGGTGGCGGTGACAGCAATGTCATTGTGTCCTGCGGACACAAACTCCAGCACCAGCGCCGTCAGATCCAGCGCATCCGCTCTGGAGTGAATGGGGTGCTCCGGCGCAACGATCCGCATTCCTCCGGGGATCTCCTCAACCGTGTAGGCTTGCGTCGCATAGGACGCCTGCACACTCTCTTTCCGAAGCCAAAAACCTTCCGTAAATTTCACAGCAACCCTCCTACGATCCGTTTTTCCAATTTTAAACGCTCCCACCGGACTTTTCGTCCGGGTATGGGACCCGTTTCCGTGCCGGGTGCTTTGCCCGACTGTAACAAATATACCACGGAGTCCCCCGCCGTCGCCATATTTGGTTTCTAATTTTTCTGAAAAATCATCGGCAGATCCGGGGCCGGCTCCCATAGCACGGTTTCCCTGTTTCCGGCTATTTTCCACGAAAAAAGCCCGGCGGGGAATCCCCCACCGGGCCGATCTGTCCCTTTTTCCGGGCCTTGTTTTATTTGTTCTGGTTCTTCTTGGCTGCCAGGATATCGAAGACCACTGCTGCCAGCAGGACGATACCCTTGACGATCTTCTGCCAGTCGGCATCCACATTCATGAGCTGCATGCCCAGGTTGATGACACCGATGAGGGTTGCACCCACCACCATGCCGAAGACGGAACCGGAGCCGCCGTATGCGGAGACACCGCCTACCACGCAGGCTGCGATGGCATCCATCTCGTAGTTGGTTCCTGCGGTGGAATTGGCCGCCTGGGTCCTGGCCAGGACCACAAAGGAGGTGAGGACCGTCAGCACTGCCATGTTCAGATATGCAAAGAACATGATCAGTCTGGTATCCACGCCGGAGAGGCGGGTTGCCTCCTTGTTACCGCCGATGGTGTAGAAGTATCTGCCCAGGGTGGTCTTGGAGGTGATGAAGCTGTAGAGCAGAACGATGGCTACCACCCACACCAGAGCAGTGGGGATGCCGCCGGCCTTGGCCAGCTTATACGCAAATAGCATGATCACAAAGACGGACAGGACGGACTTGACGATCATGGATACGAGAGAGTCCGCTTCATAACCCTTCTTGAGCTTGGAAACTCTGGTGAAGATGTTCAGAGCCACCACAATGATACTGGCGATGATACCCACCACAAAGCACACCACATTGAACTGGGTGATGGGCGTCTCAAAGATCTTGCCGGAGAAGATCTTCAGGAAGCCTGCAGGGATGGGAGCGATACTGCCGGTGGTGCTGTTGTCCAGCAGGATGGCGGTTCCCCATCCGCGGAATGCCAGGTAGCCTGCCAGGGTTGCGATCCAGGGTGGAATATCCACATACGCCACCAGGAAGCCCAGCACACAGCCATAAAGGATACCGATGAGGAGCATCAGCAGGATGGATACGCCGGTGCCTTTCTCCTTCACCACCATGAGGACACCGCCGACGGCGCCCATGAAGCAGACAAAGGAGCCGCAGGACAGGTCGATGTTACCGCCGGTCAGCATACACATCAGCATACCGGTTGCCAGAATGAACACATAAGCGTTCTGAATGATCAATGCGTTAAAGTTCAGGGGAGACAGCATCGCTCCGCCCGTCTGTGCCGTGAAGAAGAGAAATACCAGCACAAGGATGATCAGCATTGCATTCTTCTTTAGTACATCCATATATTTTGCCATAGCTTTTCTCCTTACTTTTTCTTCTTGTTCGACACCACATCAAAGACGATGGCGAGGAGCACCACGATGCCCTTGACCACACTCTGATAGTTGGCGGAAATACCCATGATGCTCATGCCCTGGTTGATGACACCCATCAGGACCGCACCGATGATGACGCCGAAGATATTGCCTTCACCGCCGTATGCGGAGGCGCCGCCGATGAAGCAGGCTGCGATGGCATCCATCTCATAACCGACGCCGAAGGTGGGCGCTGCGTTCTGCGCTCTGGCGATGGTAAGGATACCGCCGAGACCGGCCATGAGACCCATGTTCAGATAAGCAAAGAGATAAACCTTTCTCGAATCGATACCGGAAAGTCTGGTGGCCTTTTCATTGCCGCCGACAGCATACAGGTAGCGACCGGCGGTGGTCTTGGTGGTGACATACTCATAAGCGATGAGCACGACGCCGATCCAGATAAGGCTGGTGGGGATTCCCTTGCCGCCGTTGGTAGCCAGCTTGTAGAATACCCAAAGCACCACTGCCGAAATGACGATCATCTTGATGATCATGGATGTGAGGCTCTCCACCTCGATCCCCTTGGACCTGGCCGCTGCGCGTTTCCGCAATGTGATGCCCAGATAGACCGCCACACAGATGACGCCCACCACCATACAGGTGATGTTGAAATCACCACCGCCGAAGAAATCGGGGATGTAACAGTCGGAGCCGCCGCCGAAGACCTTCAGGAAGGTCTCGTCTCTGACACCCACGGTCAGGCCCTTCATGACCACGTTGGAAAATCCGCGGAACGCGTACATGCCTGCCAGGGTGGCGATAAAGGGAGGAACCTTCACATAGGCGATCCAGAAGCCCTGCCACAGGCCGACCAGAAGGCCGCCCACCAGCATGATGACCACTGCCAGCCAGATGTTGATGCTCTTGTCCATGATCACTGCGCCGATACCGCCGACGAAACAGACCACGGAACCGACTGCCAGGTCGATGTTACCGCCGGTGAGGATGCACAGGAGCATGCCTGCTGCCAGCACGAACACATAGGCATTCTGAGAGATCAGGTTGTTGATATTCTGGGAGTACAGGATCTTGCCGTCGGTCTGGAAATAGAAGAAGATCATGACGACCGCCAGGGCAAATACCATCGTATATTTCTTTAAGACGTCCAAAACTTTCAGATTCATACTTATTCGCCCCTTCCCGACTGCAAGATGCAAGCCATGATATTTTCCTGTGTCGCTTCGGACGCTTTCATCTCTCCCACGAAGCGGCCTTCATTCATGATGTAGATCCGGTCGCTCATGCCGATGACCTCGGGAAGCTCGGAGGAGATCATCACAACGGATTTCCCGGCTTTTACCAGGTCGTTGATGATGCAGTAGATCTCATATTTTGCACCCACATCGATGCCGCGGGTGGGCTCGTCCAGGATCAGGATATCCGGATCCGTGAACATCCACTTGGCAAGGAGCACCTTCTGCTGGTTTCCTCCGGAGAGGTTGCCCACGTTCTGCTCCACGGTAGGCGTCTTGGTCCGCAGCTTGTCCTTGTACTCCACTGCCACCTGGTATTCCTTGTCCTTGTCGATGATGCCGCGGTTGCTGACGCCGCTCATATTGGCCAGGGAAGTATTGACGCGGATGGGGTTGGACAGCACCAGTCCGTTGCCCTTCCGATCCTCGGTAACGTAAGCCAGCTTGGCATTGATGGCTTCTTTGGGGTTCTTCAGATTCACTTCCTTGCCGCCGATCAGGAGCTGGCCGGTAATGTCGGAGCCGTAGGATTTCCCGAAGATGCTCATGGCCAGCTCGGTCCTTCCGGCACCCATGAGTCCGTAGATTCCCACGACCTCGCCCTTTCGGACGCTCATGCTGACATCGTCCACCACCTTGCGCTCTGCGTACAGGGGATGGAACACGGTCCAGTTCCGGACCTCCATATTCACATCGCCGATCTCCACGCCGCTCCGCTTCGGGAAACGGTCCGTAATCTCACGGCCGACCATCCCTTTGATGATACGGTCCTCATCGATCTCCATGGTATGGCAATCCAGCGTCTCCACCGTGGATCCGTCGCGGATCACCGTGATCTTGTCCGCCACATAGACCACCTCATTCAGCTTATGGCTGATGATGATCATGGTCATGCCCTGTTTTTTAAACTCCAGCATCAGATCCAGCAGCGCTCTGGAGTCCGTCTCGTTCAGAGAGGAAGTGGGCTCGTCCAGGATCAGGAGTTTTGCCTTCTTGGCCAGCGCCTTTGCAATCTCCACCAGCTGCTGTTTGCCGGTTCCGATATCCTTTATCAACACGCGCGACGACTCCGACAGGCCTACCATCTTCAGGTACTTGTCGGCTTCGCTGTACGTTTCATTCCAATTTATGGCGCCTTTTTTTCCTCGCTCGTTGCCCAGGAACATGTTCTCGCCGATGGACATCTGGGGTACCAGAGCCAGCTCCTGGTGAATGATCACGATGCCCTTTTTCTCGGAATCGGTGATCTTCTGAAAGGCGCATACTTCGCCGTTATATACGATGTCTCCCTCGTAGGTTCCGTAGGGGTAGATGCCGCTGAGCACGTTCATCAGCGTGGACTTGCCGGCACCGTTCTCTCCTACCAGTGCATGGATCTCGCCCTCTTCCACCTGCAGATTGACATTGTCCAGCGCTTTCACGCCCGGGAATGTCTTGGTGATATTCTTCATTTCAAGCAGGATTTTGCCCAAGGTCACACCTCCACTTTTGCTTCACCCATAAGCAGGCGGGTTTTGCCCCGCCTGCCCTGAGTAGTTCATTATTTCTGATATTACTTCAGATCGTCCTCGGTGTAGTAACCGGAATCGATCAGGATGGTCTTGTAGTTGTTCGCATCTGCGAAGACGGGCTCGCACAGGAAGGAAGGAACGACTTTGACGCCATTGTCATAAGTAGAAGTGTCGTTGACATCAACGTTCTCACCCTTCAGGATCTGGCCAACCATCTTAACAACCTGGGAAGCAAGAGTACGGGTATCCTTGAACACGGACATGGACTGCTTGCCGGCGATCATGTTCTTGGTGTTCTCCTTGTCGCAATCCTGGCCGGTGATGATGGGATAGGTTCCGTTGTAGTTGGTAGCAAGTGCGGTCTCAACACCGAGTGCGGTGGAGTCGTTGGAGCACAGCCATACATCAACGTTGGTTCCGTCTGCATAGAAGGAGGAGAGGATGTTCTCGGCTCTGCTCTGTGCGGTCTCGGACTTCCACTGAGGAGTAGCAACCTCTTCGAAGGTGCTCTGTCCGGAAACGACTACCAGCTTGCCACTCTCAATGTAGGGCTTCAGAACATCGTAAGCGCCGTTGAAGAAGTAGCCTGCGTTGTTGTCGCCGGGGTCACCTGCGGTGAACTCGATGTTGAAGGGGCCTGCTGCGGAGTCAAGATTCAGGGTATCCTTAACGTAGGTTCCCTGTACCACACCGACCTTGTAGTTATCGAAGGTTGCGTAGTAGGAAACTGCGTCGGAGTTCATGATCAGACGGTCGTAAGCGATGACAGGGACGTTGGCAGCCTTAGCCATATCCAGAGCCTCGCCCAGGGAGTTACCCTCGACAGCTGCGATGACCAGAACGCTGCAGCCGTTGGAGATCATGGTCTCGATCTGGGACAGCTGGGTCTGGGGATCGTTGTTTGCATACTGAAGCTCTACTTCAAAGCCTGCAGCCTTCAGTTCCTTCTCCATGTTGTCACCATCCTGGTTCCATCTCTGGAGATCCTTGGTAGGCATGGACACGCCGACCTTCTTGGGCGCGTCAGAGGTGCTTGCTCCGGAATTCCCGCCGGAAGCGCCGCATCCTGTGAGCAGGGTTGCCACCAGGGCAATCCCCATCAAGATACTTGTCAGTTTTTTCATAGTGTATTCCCTCCAAAAGTGAAAAACTGTTTTGGGGCGTTCGGCCCCTTGCAAAACCGATGGTATCACAGCTTCGGTAGAAGATGTTTGCGAAGTACAGCACTTTCTTGTTTAGATTTTTTTCACAAAAAAACCGTGCTAGCAATTTTTTGCCATCGCACGGTTTCTTCATCGCAAAAAAATCCTTTTCGGAGATCACTTTACATTGATATATACGTCTTCTTTCATATGAAATCCGCTGCCGATCACTGCCTCGTCCATGTTCTCCCGGGTCACCTTTACGGGCTCCAGGCGCACATAGGGCACGAAATAGGATCCGTTGGAAAGCCCGCTCACATCATAGCCCGTCACGGACTCTCCCTTTGCCAGCTGTACCGCGCAGAGAGCTGCCCTGCGAGCCAGCGTCTCCACCGGCTTGTAGACGGTCATGAGCTGTGTGCCCTCCACGATCCGCTGGCAGGCTTCCAGATCCGCATCCTGCCCCGTCACCAGCACCTTCCCCGCCAGCATCTGCACGGCCAGGGCGCTGACCACCTGTCCGGCCAGACTGTCATTGCCGCACATGATGGCATCGCATTCCTCTACCAGGTCCGTATGCCCGTAGACATACTCCGAAGCCAGCTCCGCCCGCCATCCGTCGCAGTGAGTGGTGTCCAGGATCTCCACTCCGTTTTCCTCCATGACTGCGGTAAAGCCGTTCTCCACCAGGGAGACATTGTTGTCCTTCGGGGATCCGCCGATGATGATGACCTTGCCCCCGGCGAGTCCCGCATCGATCATGCTCTCCCCCATGAGGGTTCCCACTTTTTCATTATCAAAGGAGATATACAGATCCAGATCCGCATTGTTGATCATGCGGTCATAGGCGATGACCGGGATCCCGGCCGCCTTGGCATGGGCCACGCTGTCCGCCAGGGAGTCGGAGTCGATGCAGACGATGACGATAGCGTCCACCTTTTTCTGGATCAGATACTCGATCTGTTTTTTCTGTTCCTCGATGTCTCCGTTGGCGTTCTGGACATTGACCTCCGCCCCCAGGTCCTTGGCCGCCTGGACGAAAATGTCCCGATCCCGCTGCCACCGCTCGATGACAAAGGAGTCAAAGCACATCCCGATCTCGATGGTGCTGTCCTCGTCCTCCCGGGAGGGATCGTCCGCCTCCTCCGACCGGCCACAGCCGCTCAGCGCCACCAGCATTGCCGCCACCAGGAAGGTGCTCATGATTTTCCGAATGATCTTACGCATGTTTTTCCTTATACTCCGTGGGAGTAAGCCCGACCTTTTTCTTGAAATTTCTGCTGAAATAATTGGGATCCTGATACCCGCAGGCGGCACAGATCTCCTTCATGGACAGGGCAGAGCCCGTCAAAAGCTCCTTCGCCTTCTCGATCCGGATGCCCGTCAGATAGTCGATGAAGTTCTCTCCCACTGCTTCCTTGAAAAGCTTGCTGAAATAATAGGGAGAAATGTTCACCACCCGGGAGACCTCATCCAGGGAGACCTCCTTGGCAAAGTTTTGCTGGATATAATCCTTTGCCGTCCGGATGGTGTCGGAGGAACTCTCCTCCCGTTTGGAGACGATGTTCTCGCAGGAGGTTCTGACCTTCCCCAGGAACCATTCCTTCAGGGATGGAACGGTCTCCATGGACATGATCTCCGGCAGATAGGAGTCCCGGGAGCCGAAGCGGTAGGTCATACCGCCGTTCTCGTAGGCCAGCTTCTCCGCCCAGAGGGTGAATTCCAACAGTTTTAAGCGGATGGCCATCAGATTCTGTCCGTCATACTCCTCCATCCAGGCGATGAATTTGTCCGCATACACCGCTGCTTCCGGGTAGTCCCCCCGCTGGATACTCTCAAAGAGCCCCTTCTCCAGGTCCACGGGGTAGTCCTTCTCGTAATCACAGCCGATGGGCAGATCGTCCGCATGGGCCACGGGATCCGTGGTGGCGATCAGGGAATTCACCGCTTCCCGATAGGATTTTTCCAGCTGCCGTAAGGGCTTCACCCCGCCGATGCCCAGGCGGAAGCTGATGTCCAGCTTTCTGCGCAGATAGCGCACCAGCTCCCTGCCCTTGTCGATCTGCTCGATGCGGGCATTGTAGTCCAGCTCCGCCGTCTCGCAGGGCACCAGCACTGCGATCTTGTTGGCCATGACGGAGCCCACCTTGCAGGGGAAAAATTCCTTCAATCCCTCCCGGACCTCGGTGTATTGGTTGGACATCCGCACGGAGCTTCCCACGGCGTTGGTCATGTGGTTCCCCTCCTGGGAATCACCGCAGACCACGCACATCATGTAGCCGTAATCCACATTCACGTCCAGCATGGTCTTGTAATTGTCCACATCCTCGTCAAAGTGCTCATGGAACAGGATGTTGTAGATGAGGCCGTTTTCGATGATGGGCTCGACGCTCTCCAGTTTTTCCTTGATCATCAGGTCGTTGCTGCGCTTGGTCCGCTCGTTGTCGATGATATCCATGGCCTTTCGCAGCGCCGCCACGATCCTGGTCTTGTCCATGGGCTTGTTGATATACTCCAGGACCCCCAGCTTGATGGACTCCCGGGCGTAATCGAACTTGTCGTAGGCGCTCATGACGATAAAGACCGTTCCCACGGAAAAACGGCGGATCTCCTTCATGGCTTCAATGCCGTTGATGCCCGGCATCTGGATGTCCATGACGGCAATGTCCGGCCGGAACCGCTCCGCCAGTTCGATGACACTCCTGCCGGTTTTAGCGTACTCCACCTCGCACTGGTCTCCGAATTCCTTTTCTATGATAAACTTCATCGAGTCGATGACGATGCCCTCGTCATCCGCAAGCATGATCCTGTACATGGCTACTCTCCGTCTTCCCTTTCCGCTTCTTTATCCAGAGAAAAATTGATGATCACTTCCGTCCCCTGATCCGGGCCGGCGCTTCGGATCTCCACCACATCCTCCCGGCCCGCATAGAGCTTCAGGCGGGAGATCACATTGTCCATGGCGATACCGTTCGAGTCACTCTTTTTCGCATCGCTCTCCCAGCGGCAGCCCACTACCTTTTCGATGTCCTCCGGGCTCATGCCCTTTCCGTTGTCCCGGACGGAGATGAAGACCCGGTCCTCATCCCTGTAGACCTGGAGCTCGATATGCCCCTGGTCGCCCATCTCCCGGATCCCGTGATTTACCGCGTTTTCCACGATGGGCTGCAGGATCATGCCCGGCATCCGCACATTCAGGAGGCGCTTGTCCACCTGCCTGTCGTAATGGATATCCCCGGAAAAACGCACATTCAGGATGCTGATGTAGGTGTCCACCAGATTCACCTCTTCCTCAATGGTCACCGGTGCATCCAGCTTTTGTACATTATAGCGGAAAAAGTCCGCCACGGTCTGCACATATTCGTAGGTCCTGTCCGCCCCTTCCATCATGGCCAGCTGCGCTCCGGCGTTCAGGGTATTGAAGAGGAAGTGCGGGTTGATCTGGGCCTGCAGGTACTTGAGCTGGGCATCCTTCAGGTGGGTCTCCATCATCAGCTCCCGCTTTTGCATGATCTGCTCATTTTCCATGCTGGTCCGCAGGCGGTCGATGTAGTCCCGGATGCTGATGAGCATCTTCCGGAAGGCGGAGTTCAGCCTGCCCACCTCATCGTTTCCCGTACTTTCCGGGATCTCCACGTCGAAGTTCGCATTGGACACTTCGTCTGCCGTCCGGGCCAGCTCCCGCAGAGGATAGATGATGGTTCCCGTCAGGCCCGTGATAATGGAGGCACTGCCCAGCAGCACGACGACCATCACCGACATGGCCAGGTATTCAAACCGGCGGAAGTTCCTGGCCAGAGTGGTGTACCGGACGGAGTTCTCCGCGAAACGTTCCTCGTTCAGGCTGCGCATATATGCCTTGATGTACTCGTACTGGCGATTGGTCTCCTCGTAGCTGGACCTGTATTTTTCTATGTTCCTGCCGCGCTTGGCTTCGATGGTCTCCGCCACCCGCTCCAGGTAATCCTCCGACATGTACTTGATGTTCCGCTCCATCCGGTCCGGGGTCCTGTCGGTGATAAGGGCATTCAGCTCCTTCACCGTCCCGGAGAAGGCCTGCTCCCTGGAGTAATAATCCGACAGGGAATCCGTGGACTTGGAGTTCAGATACTCCGTCATGGCGCGCTGGAGGTTGTCCAGCGCCTCGATGGCCTCGTTCAGATGCAGATTGTCCTGGTAGGATTCCTCCATCCTCCTGGAGAGGGAGTTGATCCCCAGCAGCAGCACCACGATCACCACCAGGCTGAAGATGTTGGCCATGATGAAGATCCCGCTGATCTTTATGGACAGAGGAATGCTTTTGATCTTATTCTTCATCTTCCTCCACCTTCTTCATGTAGTTCGCCACATTGCTCCTGTCGATGATGATGACATCCGCCGTGACATACTGGCTGGTATTACCGTATTCGCTGTACTCCACGAGGGCCTTCACACCGAATCTCCCCAGCTCGTCCGTATTCACCGTCAGCGTGGAAAAGACCACGTTTCTGCTGATGGCATCCAGGATCTTATCCGAATCGTAATATCCCAGGATCTTGATCTTGCCCACCATGTTGAAATCCACCACCGCCTGATAAACGACAGTGGTGTCAAGTTCGCTCAGACACACAAAGATATCCGGCACCTGATCCTCCATAAAGACGCTGTGGATGGACTCCTCCACGGAAAAGGGATTGGTGCTGTCCACCGTCACGGTGCGGATGTCGAATTCCGAATTCTTCATTTCCGTGCTCATGGCATCCATGATGCCGGAGAGGATCACGTTCTGGTCATACACGGAGCCGTTGTCGTCAAAGAGCACCGCGATGGAGGTGACCCGTTTGTTCCTGCCGGTCCAGGCATCGTTTCCCGTGGCCTCCGCCAGACGCAGCAGCTCTTCCCTGGCCCGGATGACCTGTCTGCCGTACTCGCTGCCGATATTGTAGCCGTTGACTCCCACGAAGGAGCAGCGGGCGGAATCCTCGTTGTCCGAGTACATGGTCACCACCGGGATCCCCCGGGCAGAGGCCCTGCCGATGAGTTCCGTCATCTCCTCCCGTCCGTTTCCCGCCACCAGGATCCCGTCCACCCGGGCGGATATGGCCATCTCCATCAGTTCCTCCGGAGAATAGTTGTAGGTCAGGTTGGACCCGAAAAGCTCCACAAAGACACCGTCCTCCAGCGCCTCCTCCGACGCACCCCGGTAGACGGACTGCCAGAAGGAGGATTTGTAGTCGTCGGTGATCATGGCGTAGTAGTGGGAAAAGGTCCTTCCGTAGGAATCATCGCTCACCTCCGCCGTGTAGATCCGAAAATAGATCACGGCAACGGAAAGAACGGCCACCGAAAAGATCGCCGTCAGGATCAGATAGAGAAACAGTTTTTTACCAGAGATCGTTTTTTTCTTCATTGCGAAAGTATTATAACACACTAATTTGTGATATACTTACTATACTATGCAATAACTGTCTCCGTTTCCCGGAAATGCGGGATACGGACGAGGAGGATCACTACTATGTCAGCCAAAAACGGTGATGAATGGAAGGAGCTGGGAGAAGACCTGGGACGTACCGTACAGGACGCCATCTCCAGCGGCAACTTCACTCACCTTGCAGATGATATCAGAGTCATAACCACCAAAGCCGCGGATACGGCGCAGAAGCAGGTGCAGCGGTCTCTCCACAGAGACTCCGTCACCCACTACTCCAGTTCCGCCGGTCCGAAGAAGGGCCCGAACTACTCCAGCAGCGCTTCTGCCGGCCCCCGCCGGACCTACGCCAGCAATGCGCAGTACACCGGCACCGCACGGGAGGTTTCTTCCACCCCCGCAGGCAGTTATGACGCCCGTCCCACCTACCCCGGCGCTTACAATTATTCTTCTGCCCCAGGCAGAGTCCCCCAGCCGCCCGCACTCTACGAGCGGACCGTGGCTCCCAAGGTGCTCTCGGGTGTCGGCATGGGACTGGGATATTCCTTCGGTATCACCTTCCTGGCTTTGAGTGCTTCCTTTTTCGGGGCGGGACACCCGCTGCTGGGACTGATCTTTGCTCCGGGCTCCCTCTTCCTGTTTGGGGGCATCTGTTCCAGCGTTTCCCTGGCCCGCACTCTTCGCTTCGACAAATACCTGAAGGTACTGAAGGGGAAGACCTACACCACCATCAAGGCGCTGGCGGACGCCACGGGCAAGTCCGAAAAATACGTCCGGGCGGATGTGACCAAATGGATCCGCAAGAGATGGTTCCGTCAGGGCCATCTGGACAATACCGGCACCACTCTCATCACAGACGATGCCACCTATCGCCAGTATCTGGAACTGGAGGCGAACGCGGAACGGGAGAAGGCGGAGGCCGAGGCAGAGCGCCTGCGCAGAGAGAAGGAAGAGACAGAGAAATACGCAGGACTCACGGAAGGCCAGAAGCTCATGCTGGTCCAGGGAGAAGAATATCTCTGTCAGATCCATGCGTGCAATGACGCCATCCCCGGAGAGGAGATCTCCGCAAAGATCTCCCGGCTGGAGGAATCCGTACAGCGCATCATGCAGCGCGCCCGCAAGCACCCCCGCTATGTGGGAGACCTGCGGAGACTCATGAACTACTACCTGCCCACCACCGTAAAGCTCCTGGGAGCCTACGCAGACCTGGATAAGGAGGAGAAATCCACCGAGACCATCGAGCGCTCCAAGCAGGAGATCGAAGCGACCATCGACACCCTGAACGATGCCTTTGACAAGCTCTTTGACGACATGTTCGTGGATACCAGCCTGGACATCTCCACGGACGCGGAGGTCATGAAGACCCTTCTGGAGCAGGAGGGGCTCACCGGCGGCAACGCCTGGACAGACATCACCGCTCCGCCGCAGGGCCAGTCGGAAGCAGATCCCGGGACCAATGATTAACATCGTTAATCTCAGATAATCTATTTTCAAGGAGGTTTCTTATGGAAAACAATCAGGAGACTCAAACCATCACTCCCAGCCTCACGCTGGATCCCTTCGGCGCGGTTCCTTCCGCATCCGCCATTCCCGCGGTAACGCAGGCGAATGCCCCCGTAAAGGTGGACGTGGACAAACAGATCGGTGATCTGGAAGCCCGCCTGACCCCCGAAGAGCAAAAGATGGTTGAGGATTTTGCAACCCAGATCGACATCACGGACTCCACCTCCATTCTGACCTACGGTGCTTCCACCCAGCAGAAAATGGCTGATTTCTCCGATCAGGCACTTCAGAGCGTCCGCACCAAGGACATGGGCGAGATCGGCGATCTGCTGACCGGCATCGTCGGCGAGCTGAAAGGAATCAACGACGAGGACAAGGGCGGTCTGAGAGGCATCTTCAAGAAACAGGCCGACAAGCTGGCCATGATGAAGACCAGATACGACAAGGCAGAGGTCAATGTGAGCCGCATCGTGGATGCACTCCAGGCCCATGAGGTCCAGCTGCTGAAGGATACCGCCACCCTGGATAAGATGTACGAGATGAACCTGGTCTACTTCAAGGAGCTGACCATGTACATCCTGGCCGGGAAAAAGAAACTGAAGGAGGCCGAGGAGGTCACCCTTCCCCAGCTCCAGGAGAAGGCAAAACAGAGCGGCCTTGCGGAAGATGCCCAGGCTGCAAGAGACTATCAGGAAATGTGTGAGCGCTTCTCCAAGAAGCTGACGGATCTGGAGCTGACCAGAACCATCTCCATGCAGACCGCTCCCCAGATCCGCATGATCCAGGCCAACGATGTACAGATGGTGGACAAGATCCGCTCCACCGTGGTCAATACCATTCCCCTCTGGAAGAGCCAGATGGTCATCGCCCTGGGCATTCAGAACAGCACCGAAGCTGCCAAGGCACAGCGCGCCGTCACGGATGTGACCAACCAGATGCTTACCGCCAATGCGGAGGCTCTGAAGATCGCCACCGTGGAGACCGAGAAGGAAGCACAGCGCGGCGTGGTGGATCTGGAGACCCTGAAGAAGACCAACCAGAACCTGATCGAAACCTTCGATGAAGTCATGCGGATCCAGGCGGAAGGTCGCCAGAAGCGTGCGGAAGCGGAGGAAGAAATGATCCGGATGGAAGCAGAACTCAAGGACAAGCTGCTGGAGATCCGCAAATAACCCATACCCTGATTTTGCTTCATCACTCTGATGTGCCACGCCGGAGGCCTTTACGGTCCCGGCGTGTGCTGCCCTTTGTCAATGCTGCCTGGAGGTTTGTATGAGAATTCGCCTTCGCGAATTTCTCATGCGCTGCCTCGCATAATTCGCTCGGCATGGAGGTTTGTATGAAAAATCATATCGATATATGATTTTTCATACGCAGTTTGTGCTTACACAAACTGCTCCGATGCGCCATGAGAAATCGCCTTCGCGAATTTCTCATGCGCTGCCTCGCATAATTCGCTCGGCATGGAGGTATATATGAACGATCACCCGGTGATAAGGAAAGACTGTGTATATACTGAATATTCGTCCCCGTTTTTGAACGTTTACGACTATCGCTATGAGCCGGGACGGCATTACTATACCGCCACCAGACGGCTCGCCAACCATCTGGTAGCCACCATGTCCGATGAGGACTTCAAGGATATGACCCCCGATGCGGTGAGCTGCATCCTGCTGATCCGGACACCGGGCGCCTCCCCCAGACTGCTCCTGACACACGAATTCCGCTATCCCGCAGGGCGTCCGCTCCTGAGCGTGCCCGCAGGTCTCATCGACCCCATGGACATGATGAGCGACTACCCCGTGTTCGAAGCGGCAAAGCGGGAGATCCGGGAGGAAACCGGCATCACGGTCAAGGACACCGACACCATAGAACTGGTGAACCCGCTGCTGTTCAGCAGCCCGGGCATCACGGACGAGAGCAACGCCATCGTCTGCGTCACCGTGACGCTGCCTGACACTTCCGTCATAAACAACCGTTCCACGGAGAAATCCGAGCACATCGGCGGCTATATCCTTTTGAACAGGGACCAGGCTTCCCGGTATATTTCCAAAGGATCCGATGAAAACGACTACTTCTACTCTGTCTACACCTGGATCGCGCTGGCCTATTTCGTGGGTGTGAAATCCTCAGAGCCCGCTGCCGTCACGCCGGAAGCGGCCGGCAAGAGCACTTCCGCCGGAGCTGCGGCAAGATTTCAGCTGGGCAGGCGGGAGGACGCCGGCGGAAAATGGGACGGCGAGAGCGGCCTGCTGAGTCACAGCGGCTTCTGCGAACAGCTGGGAAGGACCATCCCCGGCGCAGCGCGGAACGACTACCCGATCCTGCTGTTTAACATCATCATAGGCGACCTGCGGAAGATCTATGAACTCTACGGAGAACTGGAGGAGCATTCCGCTATCAGCGCGGCTTCCGACCTGATCTCGGATGTGTTCAAGGCCCGTTCCGTCATCGGCAGGATCGCATACGACGAGTTTGTGGTTGCGCTTGAGGTCACCTCCGAAGACCAGACCCTGACAGACCGCCTGCGCTCCGAGATCCTGCTGCATTTCGAGCGCTACAACGCAGTGTCCGGACTGGACTACTCCCTGAATCCCAACATCTCCACGCTGGAGGTGTCTCCTCACGGCCTCACCCCCGAAAAGGTACTGGACCAGCTGACCTATCACCATAGAGAGCAGCTGGAGTCCAATCCCCAGAGCAGATATCTGCCGCCCAGAGACAACGAGGCAGATCCCGTGGTGCGGGAAAATGTCCGGAAGATCCTGAATAATAACGAGTTCTGTTACCACTTCCAGCCCATTGTGGGCGCCCGTACCGGCGCCATCATGGGCTACGAAGCACTGATGCGGACAGCGCCGGAATACCACATTTCTCCTCTCCTGCTGCTGAAATACGCCAGCGATGACGGAAGACTCCACGATGTGGAGCGCTGCACCATGTTCAACGTGATGGGCCTGGTGAAGAAGTACCACGACCGCCTGGGCTCGAAGAAGATCTTTATCAATTCCATCCCCGGATACTATCTCTCCGAGGAGGAGTACGCAGACCTGGTGAACCGGTTCGGTGAGTATCTGAAGGATACAGTCATAGAGGTCACCGAGGAAACCAACATCGAGGAATCCACCGTCGCCTTCCTGACCAAGCACAGCGAGAGCGAGAACTTCCAGGTCGCCGTGGACGATTTCGGCACCGGCTACTCCAATGTGACCAACCTGCTGAAGTTCCTGCCCAACTATGTCAAGATTGACCGTTTCCTGATCTCCGAGGTCCATCTGGATCCGAAGAAGCAGCACTTCGTCAACACCATCGTTCAGTTTGCCCACGACAACGGCTTCCAGGCCCTGGCAGAGGGCGTGGAGACGGTGGAGGAGCTCCGTGCCGTGATCCGCATGGGTGTGGATCTGATCCAGGGATATTACACCGGCAGGCCTCAGGCGGAGCTGCTGGACACCCTGCCTGCCTCCATTCTGGCGGACATCTCCAAGGCAAACCTGGATGCGGAGAGCGATTCCCACCAGAAGGTCTATCTGGTGAAAGACGAAAAGGAACTCTCCCTGATCGATCTGTCCCTGCAAAAGTACAGCACCATCCTGCTTTCCGGCGGCGATGTGACCCTGATCGGCAATCCGGACTTCGTCTCCGTCATCACCATCCGGGTCAAGGAACGCTCCGAATGCCGCCTCACCATCCGCAATATCAGCATCGGCGATGTGGACACGGTTCCCTGCATCGATATCGGTCAGGGCGCACGCCTGACGCTGAACGTGGAGGGCACCAACCTTCTGAACGGCAACGGCATCCGGGTCCCGGATACGGCCACCCTGGAGCTGGAAGGCTACGGCGAACTGACCATCACTCCCACGCTCATCGACGCCTACGGCATCGGAAATGATTACCAGAATCCTTTCGGCAAGATCGTATCCCGCATGAACGGTGACCTGGAGATCAACATCAACGGTGAAAACTGCGTCTGCATCGGCGGCAAGGGCTCCACACCCGAACAGGGGATCCGGCTGAAGTCCGGTGCCTTCCGCAGTATTTGCGCAGCCACCAACTGCGTCTGTATCGGTTCCTATGCCCAGACCACACCCATCGAGATCTCTCATATGAGCATTTCCATCGATGTACGTATCGCAAAGGGCGCAATGATCGGATCCATGGAAGGGAATCAGGATATCCGCGTTTCCAACTCCATGGTGCACATCTTCGGTTCCGGTAATATGGTATCTGCCATCGGCAGCGTGAACAATACCGTGGGCGACATCCTCCTCAGCGACTGTCAGGTGGACGTAACCCTGAACGGCTGGAACGCCACCGCCATCGGCGCTCCCAGCGGCATGCTGGAGATCCGTACCTTCCATGCAAAGCTGGTCCTTCGGGCCGACGCCAATACGGCTATGGGTATGGGCTGTCGCAACGGCGACTCTGATATCTATCTCACCAGCTCGGGCGTGGACCTGGCCATCAATTCCGCCAATGCCGTTCTCTTCGGTACAAAGAAGAGTCATTTCAGCATCCTGAACTCTTCCACGGAGATCTGCCTGAACGGACTTCCCGCCAAGGAGGAAGAGTACTTTATCTCCGCGCAGTAGGCGCACAGTAAACAAAAATACTCCGGAGCTTCCCCTGGGAAGTTCCGGAGTTTTTCTTTGTCAGTATGCAGCCGGTCAGTCCGCCGCAAAGCCCGGTACGGGTCTGGTCCAGTAATGCTGATTGAAGATGTCCGTAAAACGATAGAGCTGGATCATGCGATCCGCGTCCACCTCGGTGTTGGAGATGAAGAGCTCTCCATTCACTGTCATCTGCTCTCCCAGGAAATAGCTGTCGGTAAAGATGCCGTCGTAGGTGTAGTAGTCGCAAAGAAAGTCAATGACATCTCCGTCATTTACGGAGATAAGCCCCTTCGCAACCGTGTCCGTCTCTCCCTCCACATAAGCGGTGGAAGCGCCGGATACATAGCCGTAGGGATTCTCGTCGTCAAAAACCAGGATCAGATCCACCCGCTCTCCGTTCAACAGTGCAGGTACCCGTCCGGTGATGGCGTATTTCTCCTCTGCGGAATAGATCGTATCAATGTAGTAAAAGGCCACGGGCTGCCCGTTAATGGAGATCCAGGTTCCGTCCGCTACGGAGTACATCCGCCCGTTCTCATCCACGGAAAAGAGCGTGTCCAGACCCAGGTCGATATAGCCTTCCCCATCGTCGTAGAAAGCGTCCAGAGCGATATCGTCCACCAGCTTCCACTGCTCGGGAGAGATGAACAGATAGTACCCCAGATCGGCGTCCGCCTGCCAGGTCAGGGATGCAATGTCGAACTGGTGCTCCGACACATAGGACGCGATGGCCTCCTGAGAATAGCCGCTCTGGTCCAGGAAGGAAGTATTGCCAGCATCCAGCCCGTCAATGGCGGAACGATTGCTCAGGAAAGCACTCAGGAGATTACTCACCACATCCGGGCTCTGGGTCCCGGTACCGTAGCCGCCGCCGGAAAGCAGGGAAAAGGCGCTGGTAGTTCCGCCGGTAGCTGCCTGTCCGGAGCACTCCACACTGGCAAACTCACGGATGCACTCGCCGTACTCGTCATCCAATCCGATCTGGTCGTAGGTCTTTACCGCCTTGTCCACGTAGGAAGTCCGGCGATAGGGGAAATAAATGGAAATGCCGTTGGCATTGGTCATATTGGAGGAAGTGCGGTTGTATTTCACGGCGCTGAGCAGTGTCTTCGCCAGAGCCTTGCCCTCCTCTGTCCCCAGACTCTTCGCAAAATGCACCAGGTCGATCTGGTCGATCTTGGAGCTGGTGGCAAATTCTCTCACATCGCTCCTGGCCACGGAAACCGTGCTGTAGTCGTCCCTCCGGATCATGTCGGACAGACTGCCGGCAAAAGCCTTAAAATCATCGCTCAGGGTCTCCCCCAGCTCGGAGAGATCCACCACGGAAAGTGTGGTCTTCTGTCCGGGACAGCGTTTTGCACAGGTGTCCACGAAGTCATCCGTGATCCGCTTGCCGATCTCCAGCGTGCTCATCCCCGGATCCGCGGAGAGCTCCGTCAGCCAGTTGGTGTAGTACCAGCCGATGCCGGGCTCCGTCTCCTCGGAAGCGATGAGATAGTCCGCATATTTGCTGGCCATCAGGTCCGTCTCCACCGTCGCCATCAGACAGGCATCAAAGCCGATGAAGTCGTAGGTCATGCCCACATTCTTGAGGGCTGCATTGATCCCCGCCAGGTTCATGGAACCGGCGGAAGGATTTTTCTCGTCATAACCGTACCCGGACACGGAGCCGCCGCCGTGATCCCAGAAGATCAGCATGTTCCGGTTGGCAGGATAATGCTCCTGACAGAAGGAAAGGAAGCTTACCAGGGTATTGGGATCCGTCATGGCGCCGCTCCCCGCATCGGGAACCAGACACTCCATACCACCGCTTTTCATGCGGTAGATCTGATTGACACTGTTGCTGATACCGCTGGTCCTCCATCCCTTGCAGCCGCCGGTGAAGACAATGACATTCACCCGCTCGCTTAAGGTAGCGGATGCCATCTCCGCCAGATCATTGGATGCCATGCCGTTCTTGGACTCCAGGTCCGTGCCACACATATAGACCATCACCGTGACCTGATCGGTGCCGTCTCCCCGGATGGAGGTAAACTTATCTCTGGCATTGGGAGAAACCGTTGCGTCCAGCTGTCCCCGGTTGTCGCTTCCGCCGTACCAGCCGGCGGTCTCCGCCGTGGTCCCGTAGCCGCCCATATAGGAGCTCAGATTGCCCGCCGGAGTCAGGGATCCGCCGCCCAGCAGGGATCCCGCCAGATCTGTCAGAGTGCTCACTGCAGAGCTGCCGGAAGAACTGCTGTCATAGGAGGAATACCCTCCGTCACCGCCGCCCCCCAGAAGGCCGCCGACCCCGCCGCTGTGCAGCAGAAAATAGAGCACCACGATAACAATGAGGATCAGTCCGGCGCCGCCGCCCCGCCTGCCGGGGAAACGCATACCGCCACCGCCGGAGGAATGACCGCCGCCGGAATAGCCGGAATGTCCAGAACTGCCACCCAGTCCCGCACCGCTGCCCAGTGCGGATCCGCTGCCGACCTTACCCATACCGGTGCCGCTGCCCCGCCTGGATACGCCCTGTCCGCCCGGCGTCACTCTTTTCTGTCTGCCCTGTGGTATATTTGGACTCATGCTGCCTCCTTTAAAAGAAAAGGCAGACGACCGAGGCCGCCTGCCATTCATTTACATTCGCTTCCTTACTTTACGGTAACCTTGGTAAGGTGAGCATCGGGGCCTTCATACCAGTAAAGGAAACCCTCGACATCAACGGTAGCACCAACCGCCAGGTTGCCGACCGTCTCATAGAATGCGGTGTCGGAGCCGTTCAGGTAGTACTCCAGGCAGAACTCGAAATTGGTTCCGTCCTTGGAAAGGGTAACATAGATGTCATCGCCGGGCTCGTTGTTCTTGTAGGAAACAGCCTCAACGGTCATGCCGTTAAATGCAACCAGCTGGTTCTGATATGCCTTCAGCTCATCAGCGGACTTGCCGGTGACATCCTTCGCGGGAGCGATGTAGCCGGAGCCGCCGTCAACGAACTCGAAGGTTGCGCCCTCAGCGATCTCAACCTCGCCGGACCACTCGGTCTTGTAACCGGTCACCTTGATCTTGGTGCCGGGGGTCAGCTTCTTTGCATCGTCCTCGTTGCAGGACATGTTGTAAATGAAGTATGCGCCGTCCTTGTCAGCTGCATAAACGGTGATCTTGTTGTCCCACCAGCTCTGGGTAGCCTGCACATAAGCCTCGATCACGACCTGCTCATCCAGGCCTGCGATCTCGTACTCTGCGTAGGTCATTACGCCCTCGGACTTTGCTTCGGTTTGTGCATTTGCAACGGAGTCTGCAGCGGAGCTATCGCTCTTGCCACAGCCGACAAGCGCCAGGACCATTGCACCTGCAAGCAACATGGATACTAATTTCTTCATAATCTCCTCCTTAGGTCTATAAAACCATATTATCGGTAGAAACCGATCTTTACAAAAAGGTATTATAAAACAAATGTCCGATAAAAGAAAGATGCTTTTACGATCTGCCTTTTTCTTTCCGCTTTTGCAGGAAAAAGGCGATTCCCAGGCAGATCCACACCAGGAGCAGTCCCCCGATCAGCAGCTTTGACTGCAGGGGCAGAGGACCCAGGTCCTGTTTTCCCCCGGCGGAAACGCCCGCCCCCAGCTGATCCAGGCGGAAAAGGGAGACCACATTGGGGTAGATGGTCTCTTCGATATAGGCTTCGTCCACCTTCTGCTTCCGGCGTACCGACTTGGCCGCCTCCTCGATGAGCTGCGATGCGGCGCTGCGCAGAGATGCAGAGCCGTTAAACACCGGCGTTACGAAAGAATCGTCCACATGGGCCAACAGGAGCCGTGATGCGTCGATCTTCACCGCGTAGTGGTCCCCGTTGTCCTCCCCGCGGCGGGACAGATAGTCCTGATACTCCGAGCTGTTCTGGGCCTTGCTGGTTACGGGCACATACCCTTCGGTCTGCGCGTAGGCGTTCTGTACATCATTGGTCAGCAGGAACTGCACAAAGAGCCAGGATGCCAGCACCTCCTGGGGATCCTTTTTGTTGAACACACACACGGAAGGCCCCTGGGAGATCATCTTCGGGGCATCCGGCGTAAACTGGGGCACCTCCATCACCACGGTCTCAAACTCCCGGAACCGGTCATCGCTGATGTCCGCCAGCGGCGCATCCGACCCGATCCAGGTGGAACCCGCGGTGGAGTCCACCGCAAAAAGACACTGCCCCGCATTGAAGAAATTCCCGGGATAACCGGAGATCTTAAAGGTGGAAAAGGCACCGGTCCCCACATGCTCCGCTACGTCCAGCAGGATCTCTTTCGTGCTGTCGTTAAAGATCTCAATATCCCCCTCCGGGGTGGAATATCCCGCGCCCAGCTGCTGCAGCATGGTGATCATCATGTTGTCCGTGGACTTGTAGATGAAGGGGATCATTACGTCCTGGTCATTGACTTCATACAGCCCGTCCGCCTTCTTCGCCATGGCAGCCTCGGACACCTCCCAGACAAAATCCCAGGTCAGCACCTCGGGGAGCTCATATCCCATGGCCTCCACGTAGGTCTTGTTCACGTAGCAGGCCTCCGTGGAACGCATGTAGGGCACTGCGTAATGCGCCCCGGAAAAACTGCACTCCTCCAGAAATTTCGGGATCATCTCCGCGCGGGACGGCCCGTCAAAGCGCAGCTTGCTGCCGTCAAAACCGTATTTCGGATCATCGAAGAGCGCATCCAGCGGGACCACCGTATTGGAGCCCGTCAGATAGGTGGCGATATGGTCCGGATAGGTGATGCACACATTGGGAGTGGTGCCGGTGGCAAGATTGGTGATCACATCATTATAGATCTTGCTGTAATCGGAGTAGAGCCGCATGTTCACGGTCACATTGGGATAGATGGCGTGAAAGTCCTCCATGGCCTTCTTGTAAATGGCTGTCTGGACCATGTTCGTATCATTCTTCGCCCAAAAGGTCAGCTCGATCTCCCGGGAGGTGTCAAACTCCTCCGGGATCACAAACTCCCTGCTTCCCTTCGATCCGTGGCAGCCCGTCAGCGAAACCGACATTACTGTCAGCAGTGCTGCGCATACCCCTCGCATGAATCCTTTTCTCATCCCTTGGTTCCACCTCTCGATACGCCCGCCATGATCTTGTTGCGGAAGATCAAAAACAGCACGATCAGCGGGATGGACACACTGACCACAGCTGCCATCATGGCAGGGATATTTTCACGGCCGAAGCCGTTTTCCCGGATCTCCTGGATGCCGTTGGACACCAGGAAGTAATTCTTGTCATCCGTAATGAGCCTGGGCCACACATAGGAGTTCCAGCACTCGATCACCTTCAGGATCACCACCGTTACGATGGTGGGCTTGGAGATGGGGATCATCACCCGCATCAGATATTTGAAATCCGTGGTACCGTCCACCTTTGCAGCCAGATACAGGGAATCCGGTATCTGCTCGAAATTCTCCTTCAGCAGATAGATGTAGAAGACACTGGTGACGGAGGGGAGGATGAGTCCCGTGAAGCTGTTCCGCAGATTCCAGTTGGTGATGGTGACGAAATTCGTGATGACCACCAGCTCGTTTGGGATCATCATCAGGGAAAGGAACAAGGTGAAGATCAGATTTTTCCCCTTAAACTCCAGCCGTGCAAAGGCGAAGGCCGCCAGCACGATCACCACCAGCATCAGGGCCGTGGTCAGCACTGTAAAGATCAGCGTGTTCAGGAAATATTTTCCGAGGGCCACCTGGGTAAAGGCATCCACATAATTTTGCAGCGTGGGATGCAGGGTGTAGAACTTCGGGATCCGCTCCGCAGTGTAAGCGCTGTAGCTCTTCACGGAGGACAGCAGCATCCAGTAGAACGGGAACAGCACCAGGATTGCCCAGACCGTCAGGGCGAAATAGATCACTCCGTGGAAGATCCGGTCCTTCCTGGCAGCGTCCTTTTCGATCTTTTGATATTCCGTACGTTTCTCCATGATTACCTTCTATCTATATCAACAATCGCAAACGAATGATTCAGTACTGCACATGTTTTTTGCTCACCATCAGGTTGATGCAGGTAATGGTCAGCACAATGACAAAGAGGATGATGGCTGCCGCCGAGGCGTAGGAAGGATAGCCGCCGCTGTCGCCGTAGAGCATGTCATAGACATAGCCCACGATGGTGTTCATGCCGGCGCTGTTTAAGTTCGTCCCGAAGAGCGCCACTGCATCGCTGTAGGACTTGAAGGCCCCGATGAATCCGGTGATCACCAGGTAGAAGATCATGGGAGAGATCATGGGCAGGGTGATCTTCGTAAAAACACGCCACTTCGGCGTTCCGTCCACCTTCGCCGCCTTGTAGTACATGGGATTGACGCTGGCCAGAGCGCTGGTGAGGATCAGGATCTTAAAGGGCATCACCACCCAGATAATGTAAAAGCAAAAGACGAACATCTTCGCCCAGTAGGGCCCCTCGATGAAGTCCACGGACCTCCCGCCGAAAAACAGGATCAGCCGGTTCACCATACCGTCCGAGTAAGGTGTCTTACGGAACAGGATCATGAAGACCAGACCCACTGCCAGAGTGTTGGTCACATAGGGCAGGAAATAGATGGTCTGGAACAGGTTCTGCAGGGGCTTTATGGAGCTGAGAGCCAGGGAGATCAACAGGGACAGTCCGGTGGAAATGGGCACCGTGATGATCACCATCAGAAAGGTGTTCTTGATGGCCTGCAGGAAATACGGATCGTGGAGCACATAGGAGTAGTTGTAGAGACCTGTGCCGAAAAAGCTCTCCGAGGCGAAATTGTAGCCTTCCTCAAAGGAGTAGATGAACACATCCACCAGAGGATAGACCATGAAGAGCCCCAGGAATACGAAGGCAGGGATCAGATACAGCCACGCCTTTCTGTTATTTGTTTCCATATCGTATCCTCTCTTCGGTCTCGTGGTCAAACAGCAGTACCTTGGACGGGCGCAGGGTAAAGCGTACCTGCTTTCCCGTGATGGTGGCCGCATCCTCGGAGTCGATGATGGAGCGCACGTTCACATCCCGGGAGGCCGCGTGGGTAGAAACGACACTGGTGTCTCTTCCCATCACATCCACGCCGGTAAGGTCACAGACAAGGGGCCCGTCAGGGCTTAAGCGGAAGCCCTCGGGGCGGATGCCCACATACACTTCTCTGTCCTCCACGCCGGGAGTCTCCAGCACTTTCGCATCGCCGATGTAGAGGGCGCCGTCCTTCACATGTCCGTCAAAGGTATTGATGGGAGGCGTTCCCAGGAATTTCGCCACAAAGAGATTCACCGGATCATCGTAGACCTCCTGGGGCTTGCCGATCTGGTGCACCACACCGTCCTTCATTACGACGATCATGTCGGAAATGCTCATGGCCTCTTCCTGATCGTGGGTAACGAAAATGGTGGTAATCCCGGTTTCTCTCTGGATCCTGCGGATCTCCTCTCTGGTCTGGAGGCGGAGTCTCGCGTCCAGGTTAGACAAAGGCTCATCCAGGAGCAGCACCCGGGGCATCTTTACCAACGCTCTGGCGATGGCCACACGCTGCTGCTGACCGCCGGAAAGCTCGCTGGGCTTTCGCTCCATGAGGCCGTCGATCTGCACCAGTTTCGCTGCTTCCACAGCTCTGGTGTGCATCTCTTCCTTCGTGGGGCGCTCGGCTTTTTTCAGATTCTCCAAAGGGAAGGTGATATTCTGCTCTACAGTGAGGTGCGGATAGAGGGCGTAATTCTGGAACACCAGTCCCACGCCGCGATTCTCCGGAGGCAGATCCGTCACATCGTCCTCACCGAAATACAGCTTTCCGTCCGTAGGTTTTTCCAGACCGCAGATGAGATAGAGTGTCGTGCTCTTTCCGCAGCCCGAAGGGCCCAGCAGACCGATAAGCTTGCCGTCGGGGATCTCGAAATCAAAATGATCCACCGCCGTCACGGGCTTGCCCTTCTTTCCTCTCGCAGGATATACCTTTGTCAGACCTTTCAATACCAGTTTCATTGTTTCTCCCTTGCTCCGGCATCGCCGGATCCTCTCAGAGTATGGTTTCCATTCCCACCTTCTGGGGGTGCATCCCCATGGCTTCGTAGAATCGCATGGCCCCCTCATTGCAGCACCACACGTTCAGGGTCACATTGTAAAAACCTTCGGAACGGGCATATGCCAGGACGTGCTCATACAGCGCTTTCCCGATCTGCCGTCCCCGGGCCGTCTCCTCCACACAGATGTCGTCGATGTAGAGGGTCCTCACATCCGTCAGGATGTTGTCCCCGGGATGATATTTGACCATGCAAAATCCATGGGCAAGTACCTGCTCTGTGCCGTTCGGCCCTTCTTCCGTCACCACGAAGACCGGGCGGGCATCATCGGAAAGCAGCGTCTCCAGCTCCGCATCCGTGTATTTATTTCCCACCTTAAACAGGTCCGGCCTGCCCTCGTGATGCACCAGATTCACCTGGGAAAGCAGCCGGTGGAGTCCCGGGATATCCCTTTGCTCTGCTCTGCGAATGATCATCCTTTTTCCTTTCAGAGAGTCACCGGGCCTACGGAGCGCATAGCTTTCTGCGTCCTCTCCTCAATACCACAGATCTCCCCACACATTATCGCACAAATCGACGCAATAATCCCGAGAAAAATGACCGTCCTGTTTCAAAATCTCATTTTCCCCTGCCAGGGCGTCGGTGTAATCCGCCAGATCGTACACCGTCACACCGCCGATCCCGCTGCGCACGTGGCATACCAGGGCGCGGATCCCGTAGTCCGTGATCTCCACCTCCCCGGTGACCGGGTCCCTTCCGATGGTCACCTCCGCCATGCCGCCCACCATGCGGTTTGCGGTTCCGTCTCCCGTGCCGGAGGTCCAGTTCACGAAGTTCCCCAGGGAGTAATACACCAGCATCTGCTCCGGATCCTCCTCCGTGCCCACCCATTCCACAGGCTCGATCACGTGAGGATGGGCTCCCAGCACCAGGTCCGCACCCTCCTCCAGAAAAATGCGGGTCCATTTTTCCTGCATGGAATCGGGGCTCAGACGATACTCCGTCCCCCAATGCGGGACCACGACGGTAAAGTCCGCCAGCTCCTCCGCCCGCTGCAGATCGGATCGCACCCGGCTCTCCTCCAGCAGGTCCACTGCATAGGGCATGTCCTCCGGAAGTGGGATCCCGTTGGTTCCGTAGGTATAGTTCAGAATAGCGACAGTAATGTCATTTTGTTCATAGAGCCGGATCTCCTCCTGCTCCTCCGGGGTATCCTGTATCCCCAGCACTGCTATCTCCGGATGGGCTTCCTCCCAGTAGGCCAGGTCATTGAGGATCCCCCGCTTTCCCTTGTCCAGGGCATGGTTCGTGGCCTGACAGATCACATCAAATCCCGCATCCACCAGAGCATCGCCGATCTGTGTCGGCGCATTGAAGGCCGGGTATCCGGAGACCCCCAGCGCCTCTCCGCCGATGATCACCTCCTGGTTCACCAGCGCCAGATCCGCGGCGGCGATGTGCTCCGCTTCGTTTGCAAAGATCGGTGAAAAATCATAGCTCCCGTCCGGCAAATGTGCGCTCTCCTCCACGGGCGTGTGGAGAAGGATGTCCCCCACCATGATGAGGCGGAGCTCCGGAAGTACCGGCAGTGCTGCCTTCCCGGAGTCTTTTCCTCCCTGCGCCTCTTCCGGCAGTTTATCGCCCGCCGGCGGTTCTCCTGCCGAGCTCTCTTCTTCCGGGGTCTCTCCGATGGGAACAGCCATCTCCTCCATCGAGGAGGGCTTCTCCTCATCCCTGCCGCCACAACCGGCAAAAGCATACAGAACCAGGGTGCAAAGCAGCCACATAGCTACTCTGCACCCTGTTTTCCTGACATATCTGTTTTGTTCCCTCTGAATCTTCAATCTGCTTCGCATTTCTTACAGACCATACCCGGCCAACACTGCTTCAGGAGTGCCTCACATCCCTCCAGGATCTGGCGATACACTCCCTTGAAATCGCCTGTGTACCAGGGGTCATCGATATCCTCCGGGTGATCCGTAAAGTCCATCAGAAGATGTACCTTCCCCTGCGGATCCTCTCCCAGGATCCGCAGCATATAGCTCATGTTCAGCTGCTCCATCCCGATGAAGTAATCGTATCTCTCATAATCGTCCTTCCGCAGCTGCCTTGCATGATGTCCTGTACAGGAGATCCCGTGGGATGCCAGCTCCCGCACCGCAGGAGGATACACCGGATTCCCGATCTCCTCGGTGCTGGTGGCCGCAGATGCAATCTCAAACTCCTCTGAACGTCCGGCTTTCGCCACAAGATCTTTCATAATATACTCTGCCATCGAGGAACGGCAGATGTTGCCCCAGCAGACGAAAAGAACCTTTATCACGTCAAAATACCTCCAGGTTTTATTCCAAAATGCCAGGATATGCCCCGGTTTGCCGGCCTTTCTGGCTTTTTATCTTTCGTGAATCGTAGTAAAACCGTAGTAAAAATGTGTTTATCTGCCACGTTTTGCCCGACAAAAACGGCGATTTGCCGCACTTTGCATAGTCCAAACTAGAAAATACCCAGGCAGACAAACAGTACTCTTATCATTTTTCGGTTCCTTTACACTTCCGAATTTTATCTTTCTTCAATCGTAGTTTTTTGGTAGTAAGGAAATGTTTAGAGGGCAAGATATGCCGCATTATGCCGCATTATGCCGCAGTTCTGCGCTTATATGCAAGCCCCTCACTGGGTGGTGCCGTGGCAGACAAACAATACTTTTATAGGCATTTCTTACCTCCAAAACCGCATCAAATTGCTTCAGTTTGCGCCAGTTTGCCATTTGGCCCGATTTTCTGTAAAATGACTGAAGCTTCAGCAGCCTGGCAAACTGGCGCAAACTGAAGCAATTTGATGCAGTTTTGGAGGTAAGAAATGCCGATAAAAGTATTATTTATCTGCCACGGCACCACCCAGTGAGGGGCTTGCATATAAGCGCAGAACCGCGGCATAATGCGGCATATCTTGCCCGGTAAACATTTTCTTACTACCAAAAAACTACGATTCACGAAAGATAAAATTCTGAAGTGTAAAGGGACTGAAGTGGATATAAAGCCAGGAAGGCCGGCAAATCAGAGCATATCCTGGCAAACTGAGATAAAGCAAGGAGACTAAAAGCCGTGATAAAGGTTCTGTTCGTCTGCTGGGGCAACATCTGCCGTTCCCCGATGGCGGAATTTATTCTGAAAAAAATGGTCGCGGAGCGGGGGATTGCTTCTGAATTTGAAATCGCATCGGCTGCAACGAGCACGGAGGAGATCGGGAACCCCGTGTATCCCCCGGCAGTGCGGGAATTGGCGGCGCACGGTATTTCCTGTGACGGCAAGCGGGCCAGACAACTTCGGCGGTCGGATGGAGACGCCTATGACTACATCATTGGCATGGAACGCTTGAATTTGAGCTACATGAGGCGTATTCTAGGAGAGGATAGTCATGCAAAAATCTGTCTGATGATGGACTTTACGGACCATCCGGAGGACATTGACGATCCCTGGTACACCGGTGATTTCAAGGGCGTGTATCGGCAAATATCGGAAGGATGCCGGGCGCTGCTCGGGGAACTGGGATATGAAGCATAGGACGATAGGGATAAATCGTATATGGCGCAGAGTGGCGGCGGTGTTACTCTGCGTCTTTCTTATGCCCGGAATCTGCGGATGCGGAGAATTTGAACCGTTGCCTAGCCCGATCATAGAGGAGCCGATCGCCGGATCCGGATCGGAGGAGACAGACGCGGCCGGGAAGGATACCGCAGGGAGCGGCACCGCAGCGGAGGACGGCGAAGGCCTTCCCGTAGACGGCACCGGAGAGGAAGATCTGACCGGGACGGAAGAGGAGTCCATGGGAGCCGAGGAAGAGCGGGAGATCGATCCGGATACCGTGATTCACCTGATCATGGTCGGAGACATCCTGCTTCATACACCGGTTGAGGACTGCTCTGCCACGGGGGATGGCGGATACGATTATTCCCCAATCTTTGCGGCGGAGAAGGAGACGATCCAAGCCGCGGATCTCGCGCTGGTCAATCAGGAAGTGATCATTGGCGGAGCGGAGCTCGGCGTGTCCGGGTACCCTGCGTTCAACGCGCCGACCCAGATCGCGGATGCGCTTGTTGATACCGGATTTGATGTGGTTTTGCAGGCAACCAACCATGCCCTTGATAAGGGCAAGGCCGGTCTGGTGAATGACCTGACCTACTGGGAACAGACCTATCCGGAAATCGCGGTGCTGGGAATTCAGAAGGAAGCAGAGAAGCAGGATGAGATCTATATCTATGAGCAAGGAGGCCTGCGGATCGCGATCCTCAATTACACCTACGGAACCAACGGGATCCCGCTCCCGGACGATATGCCTTACGCGGTGAATCTCCTGGACGAGGAGAAGGTGGAGGCGGATCTGCAGAAAGCGGAAGAGCTTGCGGATTTTACGATCGTTTGCCCGCACTGGGGGACGGAATACCGCCTGAGCCCCGACTCCATGCAGGAAAAATGGACCGAGATTTTCCGGAAATGCGGCGCGGATCTCGTGATCGGTGCTCACCCGCATGTCATTGAGCCGATCGAGTGGGTCGGCGACGAAGAGAATCCACAGCAGATGCTGGTTTACTATTCCCTGGGCAATTTCGTCAACTGGACTTCCGGAACCGGGGATGGTGTGACGAACCGCATGGTCGGCGGTATGGCAGAGGTGGATATCGCCTGGAACGAGCAGGGCAAAGCGGTGATCGCAGATTATGGTGTGCGTGCCCTGATCTGCCATGTGGAGAACGGATTCGGCGGTGTGCGCGTCTACGATCTGGCGAGCTATACGCAGGAGCTGGCGGAACGCAATGCCATCGTTCTGCAGGATGTGCAGTTTTCGAAGGATCTGTGCGTGAATCTGTGCAATAATGTCTGGGGCGGGCTGTGGCATTGAGCACCCGGGCTTGTGACAGCGATCGGCGAAGGAAGAACGGAATGATTCAGGTAAGAAGAGCAAAAAAACAGGATATTCCCGCGATCATGGAGCTTTTGAAGCAGGTGAACATGGTGCACCACATCGGGCGCCCGGACCTGTTCCGCGTGGGAACGAAATATACGGCGGAGGAGCTCGAAGCGCTTCTGGAAGATGAGAAACGCCCTGTCTTTGTGGCGACCGAAAGTTCGCCGGGCGGAGCGGAGCGCGTGCTGGCGCACGGGTTCTGCATCGTGAAGCAGGAGATCGGCAGTCAGCTCCTCACGGATGTCAAAACGCTGTACATCGACGATATCTGCGTGGATGAGGCGGCGCGGGGGAGCCATGTGGGGAGAACCCTGTACGAAGCCATCAGGCGCTTCGCCGCAGAGAATGATTTTTACAATATTACGCTGAATGTCTGGACCTGCAACGAACCTGCGATGCGCTTCTACGAATCGCTGGGGATGCGGCAGCAGAAAATCGGTATGGAAATGATTCTGAAGGAGAAGGAAGCATGAAAGTAGTACTCAAGGATCTGACGAAAATATTCCCGCCCAGAGGCAGGAAGGGCAAGCCGGTGACGGCGGTGGATCATTTTAATTTTGAGATCCCCGACGGACAGCTGATCGGTCTCCTCGGTCCTTCCGGCTGCGGCAAGAGCACAACGCTCTATCTCATCTGCGGCCTGGAGAAGCCGACCTCCGGACAGCTCTTCTTCGGCGAGGATGAAGTGACAAATCTTCCGCCCGAGAATCGCGGCGTGGGCCTGGTCTTCCAGAACTATGCCCTCTATCCGCATCTGACCGTGGAGCAGAATATCACGTTCCCGCTGGAAAATCTGAAAAAATCCGAGCGCCCCACGAAGGAAGAGATGCATACCAGGGCTGTCGAAGCCGCGAAGCTCGTGCAGATCGAAGCCCTCATGGAACGTAAGCCGAGCGAACTCTCCGGCGGACAGCAGCAGCGTGTCGCCATCGCCCGCGCGCTTGTGAAGATGCCGAAGGTGCTGCTGCTCGACGAGCCGCTTTCCAATCTGGACGCGAGACTCCGCCTGCAGACCCGTGAGGAGATCCGTCGCATCCAGAGGGAGACCGGGATCACTACGATCTTCGTCACCCACGACCAGGAAGAGGCCATGAGCATTTCCGACATGATTGTCGTAATGAAGGACGGCGCGATCCATCAGATCGGAAAGCCGCAGGCGGTCTATGATGATCCGACGAATCTCTTTGTTGCAAAATTCCTCGGCACCCCGCCGATCAATACCTTCGAGGGAGAGGTTCGCAACGGGCAGCTCTACATCGGGGAAGCCGCTGTTCTTGAGACTCCCGGGGCACCGGACGGCAGAGTCTATGTCGGCATACGTCCGGAAGGCTTCCGCCTGGACCCGGAGGGAAAACTTGTCTGCCATCTGACCGGTGTCGATGTAATGGGGCGTGACACGAGTGTCGTTTCCACGCATGAGGCGTCTCTGGATGTCAATGTCCGTTCGATCATCGACTCCGAGGATGCACAGACGATCTCGGGCAAGGAAGTGCGCTTTACGCTGCGTCCTTCCAAGGTACTTTTGTTTGACCGCACGACAGAGGAGAGGATCCGCTATGGAAAATAATCGCAAGGCCTGGCTATACCTGCTGCCCGCCTTTCTGTTCCTGGGTGTGTTCATGGTATATCCCCTGGTCGATGTCTTCGTCTACTCCTTCGAGGAGGGTTACAATTTTGCATCGGAGAGCTTCTTCGGGACCGGTGGGTACAATTACTCCTACGTACTCCATGACCCGTATTTTCTGCAGGCCATCAAGAATACCTTCCTGATGGTGGTGATCACCGTGCCGCTCTCCACCGGTCTGGCGCTCCTGATCTCGCTGGCGCTCAGCTCCATCACGCCGCTGCGCAATCTCTTCCAGACCATCTATTTCCTGCCCTACGTGACGAATACGCTCGCGGTCGGACTGGTCTTCATGATCCTCTTCCGCAAGACACCGTATTCCGACGGCATGGTGAACCGCCTGATCCACCTCTTCGGCGGACCGACGGTGGACTTTATCGAGGGCCCCTACTGGGCGAAGATGTTTGTCTTCTGCTTCTACATCATCTGGGTGGTCATGCCGTTTAAGATCCTGATCCTGACGAGCGCCCTGGCGTCGGTCAACCCGATGTATTACAAGGCGGCTAAGATCGACGGGACCCCGAGGTGGCGCGTGTTTACCAGGATCACCCTCCCCATGATCTCCCCGATGATCTTCTATCTCGTGATCACCGGCTTCATCGGCGCGTTCAAGTCCTACAGTGACGCGGTGGCCCTCTTCGGAACGAACCTCAACGCGGCGGGCATGAATACCATCGTCGGCTATGTCTATGACATGCTCTACGGCGACAGTGGCGGTTATCCTTCCTATGCCTCCGCGGCGGCCATCATTCTGTTCGCCATCGTCATGACCATCACCTGCATCAACCTGATGGTCAGCCGCAAAACCGTACATTACTGATAAGAAAGCGATGAAAGGATCGCAGACATGGAAGATAATAAATTAGTGTATAAGACCGCGGCGCGCAAAAATCGCATTTTCCATACCGTGATCTATGTATTTCTGTCGATCTGGGGGATCCTCGTGCTCTTCCCGTTCTACTGGATGCTGCTCAGCTCCGTCAAAAGCTACAGCGCCTACACGGCCGAGCGCGTGCCGGCCTTCTACACCCTCAGCCCCACCTTGCAAAATTACGTGGATGCCTTCACGCAGGTCCCTCTGGGAAAATATTTTCTGAACACCCTGATCTTCACCGTGATCACGACGGCGCTGATGCTGGTGGTGATCGTGCTGGCCGCCTTCGCCTTCGCGCGTCTCGAGTTTCGCGGGAAAAATCTGATCTTCACCCTGTTCCTGTCGCTGATGATGATCCCCAATGAGCTCGTGGTCATCACCAATTTTGTCACCATCACCAATCTGAATATGCGCAATACCTTCGCGGGACTGATCCTGCCGAGTGTCACCTCCGTCTTCTACATCTACCTGCTCAAGGAGAATTTCGAGCAGATCCCGGATTCCCTGTATCTGGCGGCGAAGGTGGACGGAACCTCGGACTTCAAGTACCTCTGGAAGGTGATGATTCCGATCAGCAAGCCGACCATCGTGACCGTCGTGATCCTGAAGGTCATCGAGTGCTGGAATTCCTACGTATGGCCGCGCCTGATCACCGATGACAAGAATTACTTCCTCGTCTCGAACGGCATCCAGGAGATCCGCGAGAACGGCTTCGGAAGAGAAAATATTCCCGCCATGATGGCAGCCGTGGTCAGCGTATCGATCCCGCTGATCGTGCTGTTCCTGATCTTCCGTAACAAGATCATGGAGGGCGTTTCGAGAGGCGGTACCAAGGGATGAGAAACAAAAAGAACATGAAAAAAAGAATCGCGGTCGGGATCCTGCTCTGTCTGATGACGGGGATTCTCTCCGGCTGTCACGGCTCGAAGGGATCGAAAGCCTTTGAGATGCCGGAATCCTTCGACACCTCGCGGCAGTACGAGATCACCTTCTGGGCCAAGAACGACACCAACAAGACGCAGACCGATATCTACCGGAAGGCCATCGACGACTTTCAGGCGCTCTATCCGAACATCACGGTGAACCTGCGCCTTTACACGGATTACAGCAAGATCTTCAACGATGTCATCACGAATATCTCCACCGGAACGACGCCGAATGTCTGTATCACCTACCCGGACCATATCGCGACCTACCTCACCGGCGCCAATACCGTCGTCCCGCTGGATCGGCTTTTCGCTGACGCAAAATACGGGCTCGGCGGAAGCGAGCTGCGCTTTGACGGGCCGACGCAGGCGGAGATCATTCCGAAATTCCTCGAGGAATGCGATTTCGACGGGGCTCACTACGCGATTCCCTACATGCGTTCCACCGAGGCCTGCTATGTGAATACGGACCTGGTGGAAGCGCTGGGCTATGAGATGCCGGAGCACCTGACCTGGGATTTTGTCTGGGAGGTCTCCGAGGCGGCCATGGCGAAAAATCCGGACGGGACGTACGTCGCGAACGGGCAGGAGGTCATGATCCCCTTCATCTACAAGTCCTCCGACAATATGATGATCACGATGCTCCGCCAGCTGGATGCGGGTTATTCCACGCCGGAAGGCGCGATCGAGATCTTCAATGACACGACCACGGAGCAGCTCCTTACGATCGCGTCCCATGCGCAGACCGGTGCCTTCTCCACCTTCAAGATCTCCGGCTATCCGGGCAATTTCCTCAATGCCGGGCAGTGCATCTTTGCAGTGGATTCCACGGCCGGCGCGACCTGGATGGGATCCGCGGCGCCGCATGCGGACATCAGCGAGGACAAATTTGTGGAGTTTCACATGGCGGTTACCGAGGTGCCGCAATTCGATCCGGAGCACCCGAAGATGATCTCGCAGGGGCCTTCCGTGTGTATCTTCAACAAGAAGGATCCGCAGGAAGTCCTCGCCTCCTGGCTCTTTGCCCAGTTCCTGCTCACCGACGGGGTGCAGATCGCGTATTCGGAGACGGAGGGTTACGTGCCGGTGACCTCGAAGGCACAGCTGACACCGGAGTATCAGGACTATCTCTCCCGCAGCGGAGAGGACACGGAGGACCATTACGAGGCCAAGATTCAGGCCGCGCAGCTTCTTCTGGACAATGTGGAGAATTCCTTCGTGACGCCGGTCTTCAACGGGTCCGCATCCCTGCGCAGCGCCGCATCCCAGCTCGTCGAGGATGTGACCAAGTCTGTGCGCCGCAAGCAGACCATCGACCGGACCTACATCGAGGGAAAGCTCTACGATGATGTGACAGCGCTCTACCGGCTCGATCAGCTCGGCAGCTCCTACAGCGGACAGAAGGAGGATCTGGGGCCGCTTCCGACCGAGTCGAAGGTTCTGATCGGTATGCTGCTTGGCGTCTGGATCCTGCTCGCCTTCTTCTTTGTGAAGGAGCATATGAAAAAATCCGCAAAATAAAAGCGGGAAACGGGATTTTTTTAGGCGAATGGCTGAAAATCCCCCCGAAATCTTGCAAAACCTTCCGGTTGCATTATAATATGAGACAGTCGTTCAAAACGATTTTCCAATGAAGGAGGATATTATGAAAAAACTGATTTCCATGGTTCTGACGGGCGCTATGGTTCTTGCGCTTGCAGGCTGCGGCCAGAGCGGATCCGGCGCAGATGTAAATGCCAAGTCCGAAGGCGTCATGACCTATGCCGAGTATGCGGCAGCACCGCTTGACAGCGAGGTTACGGTTGAGACCTACGTGCAGGGCAAGCAGTCCTGGTGGGATGGCAAGGGTACCTTCTATACGCAGGATGGCGAGGGCGGATATTTCCTGTATGAGATGCCCTGTTCCGAGGAGGATTACAACAAGCTGACCCAGGGCACCAAGATCAAGGTCAAGGGCTACAAGTCCGAGTGGTCCGGTGAAGTTGAGATCATTGACTCCACCTTTGAGATCGAAGAGGGCAATTATGTCGCTCCCGCTAAGGATGTGACTGCTCTTCTCGGCAAGGACGAGCTGATCAATTCCCAGAACATGTTCGTGTCCTTCAAGGGCATGACGGTTGAGTCCATCGGCGATGGCGCTGCTTACCTTTACAAGTGGGACGGCTCCGGCGAGGACGGAGATGATCTGTACTTCAATGTTTCCAAGGACGGTCAGACCTACCAGTTCACCGTTGAGTCTTATCTGACCGGCGCCGGTACGGCTGTGTACGAGGCAGTGAAGGCGCTGAATGTCGGCGATACCGTTGACATGGAGGGCTTCCTTTACTGGTACGAGGGTGTGAATCCTCACATCACTTCCATCACGGTAAAATAACGATCATTGCTGACATAAAAGGGCAGGAGACGGGTGTCACCTGCCCTTTTTTTCTCATTCAGAGCAGCATCCGGGAAGCCAGAAGCGGGCTTTGCCGGGAAGGGAGGTCATATGAGTCCGAATCCGAATATTCCGACAGGCAGACAAAAGAGAGTGACATCCGGAGGCTCCGGCGTATCCAAGCGCGGCAGCGGGACCGGTCTTGGGAAGGTGGGCAGCGGTTCCGCGCTGGGCAGCGGGCATACTTCCTCCGGCGGCTCCCACCATTCCTCCGGCGGAGGTTATCGTCCGTCCGGCGGCGGATACCGTCCGCACGGCGGTCCCATGGGGAGACCCGTGGGGACCGGCGGCCCGACCGGCGGCGTCCAGACGACGCCCGGCACGCGGGGCGGCGGAGGGAAGCTTCTGCTGATCGCGGCGGTCGTGGTCATCTTCCTGCTGACCGGCGGAAAGGGACTCCTGGGCGGACTGATTGGAGGATCGGACGGGGATGGCAGCTCCTACTATGGCGGCACGGAGACCACCGGCGGCCAGACGACAGGTCAGGCGACCGGTCAGCTGGTCTCCTCCCTGGGCAGCCTGGGGGATCCTTCGGCCTTCCTCAGCTCCTATATGGGCGGATACGGCAGTACCCCGGCGACCGCCGGCTGGTATGAGGGCGTGAACAATACCGGATCGCTGAACCGCAGCGTATCTTCCGGAGCGAGAGACAAGTTTACGACCATATTGGGGGATGGCAGCGATCAGGTTACCATCATGGTCTACATGTGCGGGGCCGATCTGGAGTCCAAGAGCGGCATGGCGACCAATGACCTGCGGGAGATGGCTTCCGCAAGCCTCTCGGACCATGTGAATCTGCTGGTTTATACCGGTGGGTGCAAGAGCTGGAAGACGCAGGGCATCAGCAATTCCGTGAACCAGATCTACCGGGTGCGGAGCCAGAGAATGGAATGCCTGTCCGACAACGCGGGCAGCGGTGCGATGACGGATCCTGACACGCTTGTCGGATTCCTTGATTTCTGCAAGCAGAATTACCCGGCGAACCGCAACATGCTGATCTTCTGGGATCACGGCGGCGGCTCGGTCTCCGGGTACGGCTACGATGAGCGCGTGTCCGGAAGCGGCACGATGAACCTGGCGGGGATCCATACGGCGCTGAAAAAAGCCGGCATGAAGTTTGATTTTATCGGATTTGATACCTGCCTGATGGCAACGGTGGAGACGGCGCTGGTGGCGAGCAGCTATGCGGACTATCTCGTGGCCTCCGAGGAGACGGAGCCCGGAATCGGCTGGTATTACACGGACTGGCTGACGGCGCTGTCTGCGAACCCGGGACAGCCGACGCTGGAGATCGGTCAGAACATCGTGGATGATTTTGTGGATACCTGTGCTTCGAAGTGCAGCGGTCAGAAGGCCACGCTGTCCGTGATCGACCTGGCGGAGCTCGGAGAGACTCTGAGCGGTGATTTCAAGGCATTTTCCGGCAGTATTTCCGACATGATCAAGGCGGATCAGTACCAGACGATCTCCGCCGCGAGAAGCGATGTGAGGGAATTTGCGACGAGCTCCAAGATCGATCAGATCGACCTGGTGCATTTTGCAAGGAGTCTGGAGACGAAGGAGGGCGACGCGCTGGCGGAGACGCTGCTGAGCGCAGTGAAGTACAACCGCACCTCCTCCAATATGACCAATGCCTACGGCATCTCCGCATACTTCCCGTACCGGCGCACCTCCTATGTGGACAAGGCGGTGAAGACCTATGACCAGATCGGACTCGATGATGAGTACTCCGACTGCATCCGCGAATTTGCCAGCGTGGAGGTATCCGGTCAGGCGGTGACCGGCGGCTCGGCTAATCCGCTGGAGCTTCTGATGGGCAGCTCCTCCGGATCGTCCGGCGCTTCCTACGGCGGCGTGCAGAGCCTGGACATGGTCAGCAGCCTGCTTGGGAGCCTGCTGGGCGGACGCTCCAATATCAGCGGCCTGGAGGAAGGCAATACCGCATTTTTGCAGGATCGTGCATATTCGCAGGAGGACATCGCCAAATACATCGCCGGGCATCAGTTCGACGCTTCGACCTTAAGATGGCAGCAGGATTCCGAGGGGAATGTCTTCCTGCAGCTGACCGAGGATCAGATGAAGCAGATCCGGGGGATCGCGCTCAGCGCTTACTATGATGACGGAACGGGCTTCATCGATCTGGGCGTGGACAATCTCCTCTACGTGGACGAGCAGGGACGGCTCTGGTCCGAGGCCGACGGCACCTGGATCTCC
>JAILAF010000064.1 GCA_024681775.1 Lachnospiraceae bacterium | reverse complement strand
TGTATGTACAGTTTCCGGGAATTGCAGAAGGCTGCGAAAAAGGAAATAGAAGGGAAAGAGATGAAGCTGGCGGTGCTGGGCAACAGTGCCACCCAGCTCCTTTCCGCATCGATTCAGGGATATGCCCGCCTGGAGGGCCTGAACCTGAGCGTATTTGATGCACCCTTTGATCAGATCGATGCGCAGCTCCTGGATCCCGCATCCGAGACCCGGAAGTTTGCGCCGGATGAGATATTGCTGTATCTGGCCACGGAGCGGCTATATGAGGCCTTTCTGGACCTGCCCCTTGCGGAGCGCAGCTCCTTTGCGGAAGGCATCATGAACCGGCTCGTTGGATATTATGACATCATTGCCGGAAATCTGGGTGCACGAATCCTGCAATGCAATTTCACGGAGCCCCTGGATCAGGTCATCGGTCAGTATTCCGCCAAAGTGGACACCACCTTCACCTACCAGATCCGGAAGCTGAACGCACTGCTGCAGGAGACTATGAGCACCCGCAGGGATGTGTACCCGATAGACCTTCTGAGCATTCAGCTGCAGACAGGCAGCAAGACCTTTTTTGATCCCGCCTACTATTTCAATACCACCATGACCATCGCCCCCGCCGTGCTTCCGCAGGTGGCAGGTGCCGTAACGGGCGTGTTGAAGGCCATGGAGGGAAGGGTCCGTAAATGCGTGATCTTTGATCTGGACGGCACTGTCTGGGGCGGCATCATCGGCGATGACGGAATGGGCGGCATCGAGATCGGCGGCCTGGGGAAGGGGCATGCTTTTCAGGAGATGCAGCGCTACCTAAAGGAGCTGAAGGATTACGGCATCATTCTGGCAGTGTGCAGCAAGAATACGGAAGAGATCGCCAGGGAGCCCTTTGAGCGGCATCCGGAGATGATCCTGCGACTTTCTGACATCTCTGTCTTTGTGGCGAACTGGGAAGACAAAGCCACCAATATCCGTACCATCATAGGCACCTTAAACATCGGGGCCGATTCCGTGGTCTTTCTGGATGACAATCCCTTCGAGCGGAACCTGATCCGGGAGATGATCCCCGGGGTCACGGTGCCGGAGCTCCCGGAGGATCCTGCGGAGTATGTCCGTTTTCTGCGGGAGAGCGGCCTGTTTGATACCGCATCCTACACAGGGCCCGGAGAGGACCGCACGGAGATGTACCGGGCGGAGTTTGCCAGGAAGCAGATGCAGGCAAAGGCCGCGTCTCTGGATGACTACCTGGAAGGTCTGCAGATGATCGGCACCGCGCAGCGTTTTGCGCCGGAGCAGTACGCCCGCATCGCACAGCTCACCCAGCGCTCCAACCAGTTTAACCTGCGAACCGTCCGCTATACGGAAGGTGAGATCGCCCGCATCGCGGAGGACCCGGAGAAGCTCCCTTTAAGCTTTACTTTACAGGACCGCTTCGGCCATCACGGCCTGGTGTCCGTCCTGATCCTGGACCTTCGGGAGAAGGGGGAAGCCTTCGTGGATACCTGGCTCATGAGCTGCAGGGTCTTAAAACGGGGCATGGAAGAGTATGTCATCAATTCCCTGGTCCGGGCCGCTAAGGAGGCCGGGATCCGCACCATCCGCGGGGAATATCTGCCCACGGCCAAAAACGGAATGGTCAGGGATGTCTACGAAAAAATGGGATTTACCCGGGAGGGGGAGGGATGTTATTCCCTGCAGATCGCGGATTTTCAGCCGCTTCCCACCCACATCAGAGAAGAAAAAAAAGCCTGACCGGAGCAAAACGGTCAGGCTTTTTTTCTATGCATTTTGGAAACTCTTAAAGAAATCTTAAAGGGTTACCACATAGACTCTTAAAACTTTCTATGTCACAATAAGCCTGTGATCACGCAAGAAAAGGAGAATGACAGGAACATGAACGGAACGAATAACGCTGCCATGACGGTTTTGGTCTGCGACGACGAGAAGGACATCGCTCACGCCATCGAGCTTTTTCTGCAGTCGGAAGGATACAGGGTCCTGACGGCGGGGAATGGCAAGGAAGCGCTGGAGGTGCTGGATCGCGAGGAAGTGCATCTCGTTTTGTTGGACATCATGATGCCGGTGATGGACGGAGTGACCACCCTGGCCCGGATCCGGGAGCAGAGCAACATCCCCGTGATCATGCTGACCGCCAAGAGCGAGGAAACGGACATCATCCTGGGCTTAAACCTGGGAGCTGACGACTATGTCACAAAGCCCTTCAACCCCGTGGAGCTCATGGCGAGAGTTCGTTCCGGCCTCCGTAGATACATGCAGCTGGGCGGCAATAACGCCGCACTAAGCAACGAACTGAGCTGCGGTGGTATCCGCGTTTCGGATCGCACCAAGGAGGTGTGGCTGGATGGCGAACCTGTCAAACTCACACGTACCGAATATGATATTTTGAAATTCCTTATGGAAAATCAGGGAAAGGTCTTTTCACCCGCAGAGATCTACCGTCAGGTCTGGAAGGACGACACCATGGGTACCGAGAGTATCGTGGCGGTCCACATCAGACACCTGCGGGAAAAGATCGAGATCGATCCCTCCAATCCCAGATACCTGAAGATGATCTGGGGCAGAGGCTACTACCTGGATGAGCAGCAGGAAAGAAAGGGATAAAAGGATGAAAATGCAAGCAACTGAGAAGACGAAGCGCCCCCACGGCGCCATCTTCTGGCTGATCTTATCTGCGGTCTGCGCCACGATCGCAGGACTCTCCATAGCGGGTATCGCACTGCTTGGAACCTACGGAATGTATGAGAGCGAGTCCTTGTTCCGGCAGAACTGGGAGGAACGACTCCTGCGGAGCTACTCCGTATACGCACTGGCGGATTATCAGGATGATTTCGAACTCTCTTCGTTGAAGGATTCGAACTTCCGTTACGCCATTTATACCGCAAAGGACGGTGAGACCGTTGATCTGAGCAAGCGGTCTTCCTATCTGGTCTGCACCCTGTCCGATGAGGATCTGGCGGGAAAGGTGAACGACCTCTTTACCTACAGTGCTTCCATCGGTGAGAACACCATGTTCTACTACAATGTGACCAGCCTTTGGGACTGCCATGGTAATGTCAACAGCAACATTGACCGCTACAGCCTTTCTGCCAGCGGCGATGCAGCGCCCATCGAAGATGTGTTGTACTGCTGGAACAATGACACTGCTTATGTGACCAGCGGCGGCGTAGCCTATCCCGTGTCCATGAACCTGATGGTAGAAGATGAGCTGATCTGGGATAAGAAAAACTACGTGAATCAGTCCAGGGACGGATGGAGCGTGACCTATGACATCGACTTGGTGGAGCTCACGGACCTGCAGGGCGGCGACGCGATCTTCATCGATCCTTCCGATGTCCTCATTTGCAAAAACGATGAACTTTCCAGATATGCGGTTGCGCCCTCCCGGGAGTACTACAGTCTGGATCTGGAGAACTGGAATGTCATCACCATAGGCGAACTCAGTGATTACTTTACGGATTACTACCTCATCGCAAAGGTGGCAGATCCCATCACCTATGGCTCCGATGACCTCTTCGCAAGAAGTGAGCCCCTGGTGGATCTGGCATGCACCTTACGGTTCCTGCCCTTTGCCGTTGCAGTGGTCTTCGGCGTGCTGTTCCTTATCTGCTTCTGGTTCTTCTTCCGCAGTTTTTTCGGATGGATCAAGAGATGCTGGAAGAAGGTTTCCTTCCAGTGGCATGAGAATCTGCCCCTGATGGTGCGCCTCATTGTCGGCGCCGCAATCATCGGGTTTGTAGAGATTTTGATCGCAGCATTTATGCTGTATGCGGATCTGGAGGAAGTCCTGATCGTCTTCTGGTTCCTGCAGATCGTGGCCATCATCGCAGTGGTGATCTTCGCCGTACTGCAGCTGAATCGCCTGGCATTGGGCGCAAAGCGCATGGCAGACGGGGATCTGAATCAACCCATCGACACCCGGAACATGTTTTTTGACTTCAAGGCTCTGGGTGAGAATATCAACAAGGCATCCGTCGGTATGGAGAAGGCTGTAGATGCCCGCATGAAGAGTGAGCGGTTTAAGACGGAGCTGATCTCCAACGTGTCCCATGACATCAAGACGCCCCTTACTTCCATCATCAGCTATGTGGAGCTTTTGAAAAAGCAGCCCGAGGGCGAGCCCGCAAACCGCGAGTATCTGGACACTCTGGAGAACCAGTCCGTAAAGTTGAAGAAGCTCCTGGAGTCCCTTATCGAGGCCTCCAAGGCTTCCACCGGAAATATCAAGGCGGAGCTCACCCCCTGCAACCTGAACATGGTGTTGCAGCAGGTGCTGGGCGAGTACCAGGAGAAGGCCGCCGAGAAGGAGCTGGATCTGCGGATCCGCATGACTGACGAGCCTGTCAATATCATGGCGGACACGAAGCTCCTGCAGAGAGTCCTGGACAACCTTTTTACCAATATTACCAAGTATTCCCAGCCCGGCACCCGTGTCTACGTGAACTTGAACGCAGGCACCACCGACGCTGTGATCGAACTGAAAAATACCTCCAGAGAGCCTCTGAACCTAACCGGTGACGAGCTGATGGAGCGTTTCACCAGAGGGGACAGCTCCCGGAATTCCGAAGGAAACGGACTGGGCCTGAACATCGCAGGCAGCCTCATGGAGATCATGCACGGCAAACTGAATCTGGTGGTGGACGGCGACCTCTTTAAGGTAGTGCTGTTATTCCCCAGATGCAGGCAGGAGGAGACCCCTGTAGTGACAGCTCCCGCAGTTCCTGCGGCAGAGCCTGTGACGGTATCTGAACCTTCTGCGCAAGTGATGGGAGAGTGATCGCATGACAGCGAAAAAGATCATCGTTTGGATCATCAAAGCTGTGCTGCTCCTGATTCTGACCTTTATCGCACTGATTACAATGGACTTTTGCCTTTCGCCCTATTGGCTTACCGGAAACATGGCGGTGGTCGTTTTAGTCATGGTACTGGTGCTGCATACGGCGGTGAGCATTGTGAGTTCCCAAAAGCATGGGAAAAACACCGGGAAGAAGGATGCGGTGAGGGATAGGAATGTCAGAAATCTGAACTCCGCCCGTACTGCCGAAAGAGGTGGGGAGAGAAGAACCCAAAAGAAGCAGATGATTGCAGGAGTGGTAGCAGTCGCCCTGATCATCGGCCTTGCCTGGAATGAGTTTTACGATCGTGACACGGCAGGTGTTCCCAGAAATATCGTTTCCTTCGGTGAGAAGTACCCCGAAGCGTGGGAATATGTAGAAAACTACAACAAATATGCAAATGCGGACCTTGATATGGATGTCAGCCGGGAGCTGGCAGAGTCCGATATCCCCCTCTTCATCCAGTGGGATAAGAGATGGGGCTACCGTAACTACGGCGGCAACTATGTAGGCGTCGCAGGATGCGGCCCAACCTGCCTGGCCATGGTGATCTGCGGACTGGAGCAGGATCCCGACATCAACCCCTATGTAGTGTCCTCATACGCTTCTGATCAGGGTTACTACGTCTACGGTCAGGGAACTTCCTGGTCCTTTATGACGGAAGGAGCGGAGCAGTACGGTCTGGATGCAACCTGCGGCAGCGTCTCCTCAGACTACATTCTGACAAACCTGTCAAGTGACACCCCCATGATCTGCTCCATGGCACCCGGTGACTTTACCAAAGCCGGCCATTTCATCGTCCTCGCCGGCATCGATGAGGACGGCAGGATCATCGTAAACGATCCCAACAGCCCTAGGAACAGCAGCAAGCACTGGGATGTGGACACCCTCGTGTCCCAGATGAAAGGAGTCTGGAAATACAGTCATTCGTAAGATGCATGCAGAAGGGTTCAATTACTGGTTGGGGAAGATGCAGAATGAAGGATATACCAGGGAGATGGTGCTCAATGGATTCACCGGATCTCCGGAGTTTATTGATGATTGCCTTCACGCCGGGATAGATGTGGGAAGTGAGATTTAGGAATAGATAAGCAGAATGCCCTTCGGATCGTTGGATCCGGAGGGCTTCTTCAAATAATTCAAAACCGAAAAGAAAACATATGTTCGAATCCTGCTTTTTGTGCTATACTCTTTTTGAGGGTGTCACTCTTTGGCGCGCAAGCGTGGTGGACGGTTAGACTTCCGATTTTTCGGAGGTCGTATATTTTTGTGAATATGCCCTCCGAACCGAGAAGTTCTTACGGATGCGAAGCATCTAGTATTACCGGAGAGGAGGGGATGCCTATGTTGACGTTGGAAGGATTAATCGCAGTGATCAGCCTGGTGCTGACGGCGTTCGGTCTCGGATACGCCATCGGATGCAGTAGAAACGCACGAAAATAGC
>JAILAF010000006.1 GCA_024681775.1 Lachnospiraceae bacterium | reverse complement strand
CAGTATTTGCATCCCACATACTCTGCGAAAGCCTTCTCAAAAGCCTCCAGCTCGGGTCCCAGAATGTACCATCCGGAGGTGAAGGCACGCTCGTAAGCGGCGCGGTACTCCTTCTCATATAATTCAAAATTTCTCTTCAGTACGGTGTATTCAACCTGCATTTTTCTGCCTCTATATTATATAAATATATTTGTTCGGATTAATACGAATCGCTCCGTTGCCTCCGGCAACTCCCGCAATAAAATATTATAATACATTTTCCCATACTTTGCGACTATATAGGAAAGGATTCTGACCCTTTACAAAAATGTGCGCATTTTTTTGTAAATGACAAAAATATGCTTCCGAAAGGGAAAAATAATCCGTTCACAGTTTCTTCATAATTTGAGAAAATGCTGTTAACAAAAGGAGGTTCGGACATGAAATACCGAAGACTCACAGCGTTAGTTTCCGCTTTGCTCCTCTCCGCTTCCCTTTTGGCAGGCTGCGGACAGTCCGCCGGCAAGGATGCGGATGCCGTCATTGGCACCTGGGCTTACATCCACGATCCCGAGACGCCGGTGCTGACCTTGAAGAAGAGCGGCAAGGCGGAGTACAAGGGCGAGACCTACCGCTACACGGCGGATGCAAAATACATCAACCTGACCTCGAAGGATGAGGAGCTCCATCTGCGCTACACCAAGGACGAGGATGAGTTTTACCTCTACCAGCCCGCCACCTATCAGCCGGCGGGGGATCAGGTGGCAGATGCCGGCAGCTACATCGGCAAGTGGAGCGACCCCGATACGGGATGGAGCTTCGAGTTCACCGAGGAAGGCTCCTTCGTGGAGGACGGATATTTCCCCGGCGCCTATACGGCAAACGGTGATTCCATCAAACTCATGTACGAGGATCACTTCTACGACACCACAATCTACTACACTGTAGAGAACGGCGAGCTCCACATCGAGTATCCCTGGAGCATGGTTCAGGCGAACTGATTTCCAATCCAAACGAGGTAATATCGCCTCGAGGATAAAACATTTTTTTCATGAATTCTTAAGGAGGGAAAGTATGAAAAGAAAAGTTTTGGCAACTTTGCTTGCAGGCGTGATGGCTTTATCGCTTGCAGCATGCGGCGGCAGTGATGCAGGTTCTTCCGCACCCGCTTCCACCGACTCCGGCAGCAGCGCGTCTACCACGACCACGACGGATACGACCGCTACTACCAGCACCGACACCTCTGCCACCGCTACCGGCGGCGACCAGATCAACCTGGAGATGTGGTGCATCGCTACCGAGAGCGACTCCAACCGTCACTCTTACGAGGCAGCTATCGCAGACGTGACCGCTGCACATCCCGAGATCAACTTCACTTGGGAAGCAATCGAGAATCAGGCTTACAAGACCAAGATCAAGGCTGCAGTTGCTGCAGACGAGATGCCTGATATCTTCTTCACCTGGTCCTGCGCATTCCTGGGCGAGTTCGTGGATGCAGGCCGTGTTTACTGCCTGGATGATTCCATTGCAAACTTCCAGTACAAGGATGAGCTGCCCGAGGTTATGCTGGGCAACACCACCTACGGTGGCAAGCACTACGGTGTTCCTCTTACCATGAATATCGTCGGCCTGTTCGCTAACATGGACATCCTGGCTGAGGTTGGCTACACCGAGGTTCCCGGTTCCTACGACGAGTTCATCGCTTGCTGCGATAAGCTGGTTGAGGCCGGCTACATTCCTTTCGGCTGCGCCGGCAAGGAGACCTGGTGTGTTACCGAGTATCTTGAGTCCGTTATCGAGAAGAGCTGCGGCGCTGATGTCCTGAACGACATCTTCCTGGGCAGAGCTACCTGGAACAATGCAGACGTTGCATCCGCAGTTGACACCTTCCAGGGCATGGTCAACAAGGGATACTTCGATCCCGACGGAATCGCTCTTTCCAACGACGAGGTTAAGGCTAACTTCATGCAGGGCAAGTATGCATTCTACATGAACGGCACCTGGAACTGCGCTGACTTCGCAGCTTCCGATTTCGGTTCCAAGGTTAAGGTTTCCGAGTTCCCCGTTATCAATGCTGACAAGGCTAAGCTGGGCCAGCTCATCGGCGGTCCTTCCGACACCCTGGCAGTTGCAGCATCCTCTCCCAACGCAGAGGCAGCAGCTCAGTTCACTCTTGAGCTTGGCCGCCTGATCTGCCACTACGGCTACCTGGATGGCTGCGGACTTCCCGCTTGGACTCCTTACGGCGACACCTCTTCCGTCAATCCTCTGACCCAGACTGTCTCCGAGATCTGTGCAAATGCTGACTCCTACGTTCTGTTCGGCGACACCGCTATGAACGCAGACGATGCTAACACCTATCTGAGCTATGTTGACCAGGTTTACGGCTGCCAGATCGATGGCAACGGCTTCGTAAGCGGCCTGGCTGCAGATATCAGATAATCTGATCTGCAAGCGTCACATGAAGTAAATGATGCGGCCTGTTCGGTCTCCGGACAGGCCGCACTTCAAGACAACAGAACGCAAAAATCCATAAGCTTTACGGGAAGGCTTTATGAAACAGAAAAAAATCATCAACACCTTAAACATCATCGCATTTCTCCTGCCGGGACTGATTCTCTTTATCGTGGTGCTCATCGCACCCATCGCCCTGTCGGGATATTACAGCTTCTTTGACTGGAACGGCTTCGGCGCCAAGACCTTCATAGGTCTGGATAACTACAAGGAGCTCTTCACCAGTAGCGCCATCGGCTTTTTGAAGGCCCTGCGCAACTCTCTGCTGCTGGCAGCACTCTCCGTCTTTTTACAGCTGCCGCTGTCTCTGGGACTGGCGCTGCTGCTGGGCAAGGGGATCAAGGGGGAGCGTGCTTTCCTTTCGGTCTACTTCATGCCCGTGCTGATCTCCACCGTGGTCATCGGTCAGCTCTGGTTAAAGATCTACAACCCATCCTACGGTATCCTGAATGTAGCTCTGACCAAACTGGGATTAGAGAGCCTCACCAGGACCTGGCTGGGGGATGTGAAAGTGGCTCTGGGAGCCTGCTTCGTACCCACCCTCTGGCAATACGTGGGCTATCATATGCTGCTGATGTATGCGGGTGTTAAGGGTGTTTCCCCCGAGCTGCGGGAAGCTGCTATGATCGACGGCGCCACCTCCTGGCAAGTCAGCCGTTACATCGTGATCCCCGTGATCAAGCCCATCATCAAGGTCAGCGTGATCTTCGCCGTCACCGGATCCCTGAAATCCTTCGACCTGATCTACGTCCTGACCAACGGCGGACCGCTCCACGCCACCGAGGTGCCTTCCACCCTGATGATCAACATGCTCTTCCTGAGAAACCGCTACGGCATGGGCAGTACCATCGCAGTGATGCTGATCTTCCTGTGCTTTGCATTCGCACTTCTGATCAACAGAGCTTTCAAGGAGGAGAGATAAGATGATGGACAAGCAATACGAAGTAAAGAAAAGCTCTCCTGTGGGAAAGACCCTGTCATACATCGGTCTGGCCTTCTGGACCCTTGTGAACCTCTTCCCCATCTACTGGATGTTTACCTTCTCCCTGAAGGACAATGACGAGATCTTCGGTCAGAACGTGGCCGGCCTCCCGAGAAACTGGCTGTGGAGCAACTACTCCGACGCCATGCGTGTGGGCCACATGCCGGTCTATTTTGCAAACAGTATCATCGTGGCTGCGGCCACCATCCTCATCACACTGATCGCAGCTCTGATGGCCACCTACGCCATCACCAGAATGGTCTGGAAGTTCAGTGCTTCCATGAATGCATTTTTCATGATGGGTCTGACGATCCCCATCCACGCATCCATCGTTCCCATCTATGTGACCCTGTCCAGGATCCATATGCTGAACTCCTACTGGGCGCTGATCGTCCCCTACTCCGCATTTGCACTGGCCATGGCCATCCTGATCTGCAGCGGCTTCATGGGCGAGATCCCGAAGGATCTGGATGAGGCAGCCCGGATCGACGGCTGCGGCGTCTGGCGGACCTTCGTCCTGATCATCTGTCCCCTGATGCGCCCCGCGCTGGCCACCATCGGTATCTACACCTTCCTGCAGTGCTGGAACGAGCTGATGTTTGCCAATATCTTCATCAGCAAGGATGCGCTGAAGACCCTTCCCGTAGGTATCCAGGCCCTCTCCGGACAGTACACCACCAACTGGGGCCCCATCGGTGCGGCTCTGGTCATCGCCACCTTCCCCACCCTTCTGGTCTACGTCTTCTTCAGCAAGAAGATCCAGGAGAGCTTCATCGCCGGTGCGGTTAAGGGCTAAGGGGCAAAACAAAAAGCGAACTTCCCCCTTTCTTTTCAAGGGGTATCCTCCCTGCTGGACCACCCTTCCTTCAAGGATTCGGTTGCGAATTTTTGAAAGAAGGGTGGTCCTATTTTGTGTTGACGGAAAGGGAAGTCTGGCGGATGATGTAAGGAGAGGATGGGGAGGGAAACATGAAAGGATCAGGCACTTCCGAAAACAGGATAAAGATGAGAACCCTGGCTGCGGAGCTTCGTGTCGTCCTGATCTCCGCCCTGTTTATCTTTGGCGTCGCCGCCACCATCGCCACCGCTTTTATCATGCGGTCCGGCGCCAGGGAATCCGAGATCCGGGAGTCCGAGACCCTGATCTCCACCGTGGCGGGGAGCATCAATGCCGGCATGGGCAACTACAAGGACATTTCCCGCCTCATCATGCTCAACGACAAGGTGGTGAAGTTCCTCCGCCTCCCCGGGGTGGATGCGAACCTGACCTACGACGCCAGAGCCGGTGTGTTTGACGTGCTGAACGTCAGTAACCACCTGGACTCCTGCTTCATCTACCGCAACGACGGATACTTCCTCAGCACAGGCCGCGCGGAGTACAATGTAGACTACAATCTGATGAACGACGACACCTGGCGGAATACCATCCTGGACCGGCGCGGCGGTGCCGTGGTCATGATGAACGCAGGTGGCGCCATCACCCGGAAAAACGGCAACAACATCATCACCATCGCCCGGGCCATCTATGACATCCAGACCCAGGAGCGTTCCGGTCTCCTGCTGCTCAACATCTCCACCAACATGCTGGATGCCCTGGTGAATCTCCAGAGCGGTTCCGGTCTCTGCATCCTGACGGATGAGGGAGTGCCCCTGTCGGGGGATGCATCCCTTTCGGAATATTTTGAAAAAAATGCGACAGCCGGGGACATCCTGCACCATGAGTACCGGATCGACGGGAAGCGTCGGATGGTCTCCTCCTACACCTTCCCGGATCTCCCGCTGGCCATCGTCTGTGTCAGCAGCGAAGCGCGCCACACCATCCCCACCTCCTACCTGGTGGTGCTGGGGATCCTGCTGCTGGCGCTGGTCATCACATTGACCATCTCCATCGGTCTCATCTCCAGGCGCATCACGCGGCCCATCCTGGCCCTGGTAAAGGCCATGGAGCAGGCCCAGGAGTCCGGCCACATGGAGAAGCTGGAGGCGCGGACCCCCCACAACGAGATCGGCACCCTGGTCACCAGCTACAACTCTCTGATCGATTCCTTAAACGAGCTCTTTACCAGGCTCCTGGAGAAGGAAAAATCGGTGCGGCGCTCCGAGATGCGTGTCCTGACGGAGCAGATCAAGCCGCATTTTCTCTACAATTCCATCGCCACCATCAGCTACATGTCCTACGAGGCCGGTGCGATGAAGGTCTACCAGGCCCTGGAGACCCTGGCGAATTTCTACCGGAACTTCCTGAGCAAGGGAGACCGGAACATCCCCGTGAAAAAGGAAGTAGCCATCGTCCGGGACTACCTGGCACTGCAAAAGCTGCGCTATGGCGACATTCTTTCGGATGAGTATGACATCGCACCGGATGTGGAGCAGCGCATGATGCCGAAGCTCCTGCTGCAGCCTCTGGTGGAGAACTGCATCTACCACGGCATCCGACCCAAGGGGGATCCCGGCGTGATCCGCATCAGCGCCCGTCTGGAGGATGGAGACATCGTCCTGAGCGTCTACGATACGGGTCTGGGCATGTCCCCGGAGCAGATCGACCAGGTGCTGACCGGGGAAGGCGGAACGCCTGCGGAAGAGTCGGGCTCCGGCTCCGGCTTCGGTCTGAAGGGCACCATCGACCGGATCCGCTACTATTGCGGGCGGGAGGATGTGGTCACCATCGAAAGTGAGCCCGGGGAGTACACCAGGATCACCTTCCGGGTGCCGGACAAAACGGCTGAGCCGGAGGAGGAATGAGTTTTTGACAGCGGGCGCCTGCGCCCGATATGATATGAGGGAATCCAAGCATTTGAGGGAAGGGAAAATATGTACAGAGTAATGCTGATCGATGACGAGCCGGCAGCCAGGAATCTGCTGCGGGTGGCCGTCGACTGGACGGAACTGGATATGGAAGTGGTGGGGGAAGCCGCCAGCGGCATCGAAGCCATCAACGTGATCGACGATCTGCGGCCGGATCTGGCCTTCGTGGACATCTCCATGCCCTTCATGGACGGGCTGAAATTCACGGAACTGGCGACGGAGCGCTACCCGGATCTGGTGATCATCATCATGACCGCCTTCGACGACTTTGAATACGCCAGAAAAGCGGTGCGGCTCCCTGTCATGGAATACATGGTAAAGCCCGCGGTCCGGGAGGATGTGCGGGAAGTATTGCAGCGCGCCAGAGCGCAACTGGACAAATGTGCTGCCCAGCGTGCCCTGCAGCCCGCCCCGGCGGATCCCGAGGAAGACTTCTCCGCCACGGAGCAGATCATGCGGTATCTGAAGGAAAATTACACGGACTCCACCTTAAATCTCACCAAGGCGGCCCAGCAGTTCGGCTTTTCCACCAGCTATCTGAGCCGGAAGTTCAAGCAGGAAACGGGGATGAACTTCGTGGAGTGTCTGACGAACCTGCGGATGAACAAGGCACGGGAGCTGGCCTGCGAAGGGATGAAGATGTTCAAGACCGCGGAGAAGGTGGGGATCCCGGATCCCAACTACTTCGG
>JAILAF010000122.1 GCA_024681775.1 Lachnospiraceae bacterium | reverse complement strand
AAATCAGCGGATTGCGAATGTGTGTTTTATAGCATGAGGACGGAAAGATGAAGAAAAGTCTCGTATCTCTTGCCATGAGAGTGCTTGCGACGGTTGCCGGCGCGCTTTTCATGACAGGGGTATTTTCAATGAGGGCAAGCGCTGCGGGGCTGATCCCCGGCGGCGTGTATGCGGGCAGTGTGGACCTGTCAGGCAAAACGGCGGAGCAGGCATCGGCGGCCATTGAGGAGTATATCGATTCTCTCAGGGATACGCCCATCAACCTGGTACTGCGGGACGGTGTGACCGTTACCGTGAAGCCCGAAATGCTGGGGCTCTACTGGAGCAACCCGGGACTGGTGGAGGAGGCGGAAGGCCTCATCACCACAGGCAATGTCATTCAGCGGTACAAAGCTGCGAAGGATCTGGAGCACAACAAGCGGGTCTTTGACATCGAACTGGGTGTCAGCCTGAACAATATCGATGTTTTCCTGCAGGAGCAGTGCCAGGCTTACGATCAGGATGCCGTGGACTTTAAGCTCACCAGACAGGACGGAGAGTTTGTCATCACCGAGGGCCAGATCGGCTACAAGCTGGACGTGGAAGCCTCCGGTGTGAAGATCAGTGATTACCTTACCGGCGAGTGGGACGGCTCCGATGCCTCCATCGAGCTGGTGTACGATACGGATGTGCCCCGCGGCGGGGACGGAAGCCTGAACGAGGTGAAGGATGTACTGGGAACCTTTACCACATCCTATGCGTCCTCCGGATCCGCGAGAAGCGCCAATGTGGCAAACGGCTGCCGTCTGATCAACGGAACCCTGCTGTATCCCGGTGATGAGCTGGACACCCTGTCCCTCATCACGCCCTTCTCCGAGGCAAACGGCTATTTCCTGGCAGGTTCCTATCTGAACGGCCAGGTGGTGGAGAGTCTGGGCGGCGGTATCTGCCAGGTGTCTTCCACGCTGTACAATGCTGTACTTCTGGCTGAGCTGGAGGTGACCCTCCGCTACAACCACTCTATGATCATCACCTATGTGCAGCCTTCCATGGACGCGGCCATCGCCGAGAGTTCCGGGAAGAACTTCAAGTTTGTCAACAATACCGATTATCCGGTGTATGTGGAGGGAACCACCTCCTCCGATAAGAAGATCACCTTCACCCTGTACGGTAAAGAGACACGGGATACGGAGAATCGCCAGGTTTCCTACGAGAGCGAGACCCTGGAGGTCACCTATCCCGATCACGACAATATCATTGCAAACGAGGGACTGCCCTTCGGCTTTATTGATGTCAGCGGTGCCCACAACGGCGTCAAGGCGAGACTCTGGAAGATCGTTACCGAGAACGGTGTCCAGGTCAGCAGGGAAGAGGTGAACCGGAGTACCTACAACCTTTCTCCTGCCAGCGCAGTGGTCGGTGTCGTGACGGACAATCCGGATGCCTATGCTGCCATCATGGCTGCCATCGGGTCCGGCAGCATCGATCAGGTGAAAGCGGTGATCGCCGCTTATTCCGCGCCGCCGGCTGAGTAAGGCATATGCGGATACGGGGCTGGGAGGCAATGATGGAATCTGGAAAACTTCCCGTGAATGTGCTGAAGAAATCCGTTTTAAAGCACATTCATCCATATCGAGAGGAAATAAGCAGCGGCGCAGCAGTCGGGAACGATTGCGCCGCTTTTTCTCTATCTCCGGACTGCCTGGCGGCCGTCTGCCACCGGGAAGGTGTGATCGTGACGGAAGGGATCCCGGATTTTCCCGGGAGCTGTCCCCTAAAAACGCTTCTGACCAAGGCGGTCAACAACCTACTGGCGGGTGGCGCAAGCCCCACAGGGCTGGAACTGTCCCTGTTTTTACCGGAAGGGACGGCGATCGAGACTCTGGACGGACTCATGAAAGAGGCGGACGATTTCTGCGCGGCGGAGCATCTGCAGATCCTGGGAGGACAGACCCGGGTAACGGATGCCGTAAGCCGCATCCTCTGCACGGTCACTGCTCTGGGAGAGCTCCCGGCGCAGGCAGCTTTAGGGCGGGAGCGGATGACGGACTGCGATGTGGTGATCACAAAGTCTGTCGGTCTGGAGGGCACCGCGATCCTGGCGGAAAAATATGCGGACAGGATTCTGGCGCATTTTCCGGAGGGACTGCTCCGCACCGCGAAGGGTTTTGCTGAGGCGCTGTCCCTGCGGCCGGAGGCGGAGGTCCTTTTTGCCATGCGGAAGGAGGCCTTCGAAAGAGGTGAACCCTTCCCGATGGAGATGCACGATGTCTCCGAGGGAGGGATCCTGGCCGCCTTAAAAGAGCTGGCGGAGAGATCCTGCGTAGGGCTGGATCTGGACCTGAAAAAACTCCCCATCCGGCAGGAAACCATCGAGATCGCAGAGCTGGCCGAGGTCAACCCATACGAGCTCTTAAGCGGCGGATCCATGCTGATCCTGACCCCTTTTGGAGAAAAAATGACGGAACGCTTGCAGGAAAACGGGATCCCGGCCTGTATTGCAGGCAGGACCACGGCGGAAAAGGCAGGAATCCTGCATAATGAAGAAGAGATCCGCTTTCTGGATCGCCCCGGGAAGGACGCTTTGTACGGGGAATAGAAAAAATGATGCAAAACCGCGAAGAACGGTTATACTATTAGAAAACGAAGGGTACGCCCAAACAAAAGCCGGAAGGGCCGGCGACAGGAGGATGAGATGGAAACCAGAGAGGAATTGCTTCGCATCATTGAGAGAAACAGCCGTATCGATCTGAAGGATCTGGCGGTGCTGCTGGGCACCCAGGAGATCGACATCGTAAACGAACTGCAGGCCCTGGAGGACGAGGGCATCATCTGCGGCTACCATACGATGATCAATTGGGAGAAGACCTCCGTGGATAAGGTGACTGCGCTGATCGAGGTTCGTGTGACGCCCCAGAGAGGCCAGGGCTTCGACAATATCGCGGAGCGGATCTACAAATATCCCGAGGTGCAGAGCGTTTATCTGATCTCTGGCGGCTATGATCTGCTGGTGACGCTGGAAGGGAAATCCCTGCGGGAGGTTTCCAGTTTTGTGACGGACAAGCTGTCCACTCTGGATACGGTGCTTTCCACCGCTACCCATTTTATCCTGAAAAAGTACAAGGACCACGGAACCATCCTGGGTCCCCAGGCAGAAGATGAGAGGGAGATCGTAACGCCATGAGAAATCCTTTAGCAGATACCATTGTCGGAATCCAGCCCTCGGGAATCCGCAAATTTTTTGATATCGTCACTGAAATGAACGATCCGGACGTGATCTCACTGGGTGTGGGCGAGCCTGATTTCGACACCCCCTGGCACATCCGGGACGAGGGTATTTATGCGCTGGAAAAGGGGAAGACCTTCTATACCTCCAACTCCGGATTAAAAGAGCTGCGGACGGAGATCTGCAACTATCTGCACCGCTCCCAGGGGATCACCTACGATCCCGCGAAGGAAGTGATCGTGACCGTGGGCGGATCCGAGGCCATCGACATCGGCATCCGTGCCATGTGCAACCCCGGGGATGAAGTGCTGATCCCCCAGCCCAGCTATGTTTCCTATGAGCCCTGCGCGCTGCTGGCGGGGGCCAAGCCGGTGATCATCGACCTGAAGGCGGAAAATGAGTTCCGTTTGACGGCGCAGGAGCTGGAGGACGCCATCTCGGAGAAGACCAAGCTCCTCATCCTGCCCTTCCCCAACAATCCCACCGGCGCCATCATGGAAAAAGCCGATCTGGAGCGCATTGCCGAGGTGATCATAAAGCATGACATCTATGTCATGTCCGATGAGATCTATGCAGAGCTTACCTACAAGGGCAGGCATGTATCCATCGCTTCTCTGCCCGGCATGCAGGAGCGGACCATCCTCATCAACGGCTTTTCCAAGGCCTACGCCATGACCGGCTGGAGACTGGGCTATGCCTGCGGACCGGAGATCATCATTAAGCAGATGACCAAGATCCACCAGTTCGCCATTATGTGTGCACCCACCAACAGCCAGTATGCCGCTGTGGATGCTCTGAAAAACGGCGACGCGGACGTGGAGGAGATGCGCAGATCCTACGATCAGCGCAGGCGCTTCCTTCTGAACGCCTTCCGTGAGATGGGACTGGAGTGCTTCGAGCCTTACGGCGCCTTCTATGTGTTCCCCTGCATCAGGGAATTCGGCATGACCAGCGAGGAATTCGCCGGCCGATTCCTGGCGGAGGAGAAGGTGGCGGCCGTGCCCGGAACCGCCTTTGGCGCCAGCGGAGAAGGTTTCCTGCGGGTGTCCTATGCGTACTCCCTGGAGAAGCTGAAGGCTGCCATGGGCCGTCTGTCGCATTTCGTGGAAAAGCTTCGCCGGGAGAAGGCATAACTCTCCGGGAGGAACCTATGCATATTATTCTGCATCAGCCTGAAATCCCCTCCAATACGGGGAACATCGGGCGGACCTGTGTCGCCACGGGAACGTCGCTGCACCTGATCGAGCCTCTGGGGTTTCAGATCACCGAAAAGCAGCTCCTGCGGGCGGGCATGGATTACTGGAAGGACCTGGATGTGACCAGGTATGTGAACTACGCGGATTTTTCCGAAAAGCACCCCGGCGCGAAGATCTGGATGGCTACCACAAAAGCCCGGCGGTCCTACGACGAGGTGACCTTCGGACCGGATGACTATATCATGTTCGGCAAGGAAAGCGCCGGGATTCCCGAGGAGATCCTGGTGGAGAACGAGGACCGCTGCATCCGCATCCCCATGGGTGGCGGGATCCGGTCCTTAAATCTGGCCAACAGCGTGGCCATCGTCCTGTACGAAGCGCTGCGGCAGCAGGGCTTTTCCGGACTGGAGCGCGGAGGCGAGCTGCATCGCCTGCATTGGAAGGAAGACGGTATGTCCGAGCAGACCCTTACGGAGGAACAGAAGAGTCCCGTTTATGAAGCGGGTGTAAAGATCGCCCCTTCGGCGGTGGTGCTGGGGAATGTGCACCTGGGAAAACAGGTCAGCATCTGGCACAACGCCACGGTGCGGGCGGACAATGAGACGCTGGTGATCGGCGATGAGAGCAATATCCAGGACAATTGTGTCCTGCACACGGGGCGCGGCTTCCCGGTCAGCCTGGGAAAGCGGGTCACCGTTGGTCACGGCGCCATCGTTCACGGCTGCACCGTGGAAGACGAGGTGATCGTGGGCATGGGAGCCATATTGCTGAACGGCTGTAAGATCGGCACGGGAAGCGTTATCGGCGCAGGTGCCCTGGTGGCAGAGGGCAGGGAGATCCCACCGCACAGCCTGGTGCTGGGCGTTCCCGGGAAGGTGGTCCGGGAGCTGACAAAAGAGGATCTGGAAGGGATCCGGACCAATGCCGCCCACTATGTGGAGATCGCAGCAAAGGAACTTTGAGATGCGTTCACACAGAATTCACAGAAACGACAACAAAACATGATATTCGGGGACTAGGATAGGGAGAGCGTTTAGAAAGAGCGCTCTCCCTTTTTGCGCAAAATGCCGGCAGGCAACGGTCATGCCTGCAAATATGCGGGGCAGTGCCCCGGGCGCGGATCGAAAGGAGAGCGGTAAGGGAAAGGAGTACCCATGATCGAGGTAAAGGACCTGACGAAAAAATACGGCGATCACACGGCGGTGGACCGGCTTTCCTTCCGGGTGGAGGAGGGCGAGGTTATCGGTTTCCTGGGGCCCAACGGTGCCGGAAAATCCACTACGATGAACATCCTTACGGGCTATCTTGCCCCCACGGCGGGAACGGTGACGGTGGACGGCATCGACATCCAGAAGGATCCGGAGGGAGTGAGGAGCCGCATCGGCTATCTGCCGGAGATCCCGCCGGTGTACACGGATATGACGGTTTGGGAATACCTGCTTTTTGCGGCGGAACTGAAAAAACTGCCGAAGGCGGAGCGGAAGGCCCGGGTGGAGAGTGTCATGGAAATGACGGGGATCACGGAAATGAAAAACCGTCTGATCCGGAACCTTTCCAAGGGATACAGGCAGCGTGTGGGTCTGGCGCAGGCGATCCTGGGAGATCCCAGGCTGCTGATCCTGGATGAGCCAACGGTGGGGCTGGATCCCAAGCAGATCATTGAGATCCGGGATCTGATCCGTTCCCTGGGGAAGCAGCATACCGTGATCCTGAGCTCCCATATCCTGTCGGAGGTCAGCGCTGTCTGCGACCGGATCATGATCCTGTCGGAAGGCAGGCTGGTGGCCTGCGATACCCCCGAGGGGCTGCAGCAGATGCTCACTCCCGGGACGGAGCTGGAGATCCGGCTTTTCTCCGAAGCCGATGCCCGGAAAGCAAAGCAGATCCTGGAGGTGCTGCCCGGTGTTTCCTCCGTCACCCTCCGGGAGGGGACGGAGCCCGGACTGTCAGTGACTTCCGGGGAAGGAGAGGAGATCCGGCAGGCTGTGGCTGTTGCCCTGGCGGACAATAAGATCCCCGTGGCCGAGATGAAGGCGGAACAGAACTCTCTGGAAGAGATCTTCCTGCGGCTGACGGGAGAAAGCGGCCCTTCCGAAAAGGAAGAAAAGCCGGAAAAACGGGGCTTTTTCCGCAGAAAGAAGAAGGAGAAGGGTCTGAAGGAACCGAGGGAAGAAAAGGCGCCGGAGCAAACAGAAGAAAACGCTGCGGAGCAGAGGAAAGACGAGGCCTTTGATGACGGAAAGGAGGAAGACCATGACAGCGATCTATAAAAAGGAACTGCGATCCTATTTTCACAGCGTTACCGGATGGCTGTTCATGGCAGTCACCCTCTTTTTCGTGGGCCTGTACTTTTCGGTGTACAACCTGCAGAACAGCTATCCGTTCTTTGCCTACGCCGTATCCGGCACCACCTTTATCTTCATGATCAGCGTGCCCGTTCTGACCATGCGGATCCTGGCGGAAGAGCGCCACACCAGAACGGACCAGCTCCTGCTGACGTCGCCTGTCAGCGTAGGAAGCATCGTTCTGGGGAAATATCTGGCGGCGGCCACCGTGTTTGCGATCCCCGTGGCGGTGATCTGTCTGTATCCGCTGATCATGAACCTGTACGGCACGGTCCCCTTCGGGGAGACCTATACCGCCATCCTGGGCTACCTGCTGTTTGGCCTGGTGTGCATCGCCATCGGCGTTTTTGTTTCCGGCTGGACCGAGAGTCAGGTCACCTCAGCGGTACTGGCGTTTCTGGTGCTGTTTCTGGGGTATCTGATGCCCTCCCTCTGCAGCCTGATCTCCCCCACCGGGAATCTGCTGACCAGGGTGTTGGGTGCTTATGATATCTATACTCCCTTTGAAGCTTTCACCGAGGGCACGCTGGATCTGACGGCGGTATTTTACGATCTGACCCTCATTGCGCTGAGCCTCTTTCTTACCACCCAGGTGATCCAGAAGCGCCGCTATACCGTGTCGGTAAAGCAGCTCCGGCTCGGGGCATACAGCGGTGCGACCATTCTGCTGGCCATCGTTCTGGCGGTGGTGTCCAATGCGCTGGTAAAGGCCATTCCTTCCACACTGACGGCCATCGATACCACCTACAACAATGTTTATACACTGGGAGATCAGACAAAAGCTTATCTGAAGACATTAAATGACGACGTTGTCATTTATGTCTGGGGTGCGGAAAAAGACACGGATGTCACAGTAAAAAACACCTTGAGCTACTACGAGGATCTCAGTTCCCGTATCACCGTAAAATATGTGGATCCCATGGTTAATCCCAGATTTTACGCATCCTATACATCCACTGCTCCCGCTTCCGGATCCCTGATCATCGTGGGCAGCAAACGCAACAAAGTGGTCGCCTATGACGATCTCTACGAGAGCACCTATTCCATGGACTATGCCACCTATTCCTACAACACGGTGGTAACGGGGTATGACGCCGAAGGCCAGATCACCGGCGCCATCAATTATGTCTGCAGCAGTGATGTGCCGAAGGTCTACATGCTCTCCGGCCACGGCGAGGCGGAACTGGATTCCGGCTATACGGATGCCCTGGCCAAGGGCAACATCGAATATGAGACCGTAAATCTCATGAACTGCGATGCGGTACCCGAGGATGCGGCAGCAGTCCTGCTTTTTGCTCCTTCCACGGATCTGTCCGCGGACGATGTGACGAAGCTGACGGACTATCTGGACCGGGGCGGCAAGGTGACCCTGTGCCTGAAGGTGAATGAGGAGGAGCAGCCCTATCTGGCACAGCTCCTGGATTACATGGGCATCACCGTGGAAAGCGGCATCGTTGTGGAGCAGCAGGGGAACGGGTACTACCAGTCTCCTCTGTATATCCTTCCCACCATCGGATCTTCCGTGTATACCACGGAGCTCTATGACAGCGGATACATGATCTTCGCACCGTACAATGTGGGACTCATCCTGCCGGAGGAAGCGCCGGAAGGCATCACTTATGACAGCTTCCTTGAGACCTCCGAAAGTGCGTTCCTTATGACGGACTACACCACCGCAACGGATTACTCCATGCGGGACGGCGACCTTCCGGGACCGTTCCCCCTGGGCGTGGAAGCGGTCCGCAGCCTGGAGGACGGAAGCACTGCCACCATGGTGGTCTATGCCAACGCGTCCATGTTCACCCGCGAGGCGGACCAGATGGTGAGCGGCGCCAACAACAGGCTCTTCATGAATACCCTGGATTCTTTCATCGACAGAGAGGTAAACATCTCCATCCCCGTAAAGAGCTATGATCTGGACTACCTGGTGCTGAACTCCGCCACGGCGCTGCGCTGGGAGATCCTGACCGTGGTCCTGGTTCCCGTGGGGCTGCTGGCAGCAGGCATCGTGATCTGGATCCGGCGCAGACGTAAGTGAAGCAAAAAAGGACGGCAAATCATGGAAAAACAAAAAAGAACCCTGCTTCTGATGATCGGTCTGCTGGCAGTGCTCCTCGCGGGATACTTCCTGCTGGACCGGTACAACAAAAAGACCGCGGAGGAAGAGGCGCTAACCGGGGAGGCGCAGGAAGATGCCGGTTTTTCCCTGACGGGGGACACCGGTGAGGTGACAAACTATTCCTACACCCTGGAGGGCGTGACCTATACGCTGGAAAAATCGGAGGATGTCTGGACCTTAACCTCGGGGGGTACCTATGCGGCAGATCAGGAGGATGCGCAGAAAAAGGCGGATGTGCTGCGGGACCTGGTGTGTTATGACAAGGTGGGAACGGATCTGAACCTTGATGATTTCGGACTGGGGGAGGGCTGTCAGAAAGTGACCTGGGAGACGGAAAACGGAACGCACGAAGTCCTGCTGGGGAATTACAACAGCACCATCGGGTATCATTACCTGGCAATGGACGGAACGGTGTATACCGTGAACGATGATCCCCACAATGCCTTTCGGGATGCACCGAAGCAGGTAGAGGAAGAGGAATCCGGTACTGAATAAATAATTATTTGACATATATCGCGCAGCGAGTAGGGAAAGGTCGTCCCTACTCGCTTTTGCGTTGGCAATCAAATGGGTGTTCATGCAAGCATGGCACCCATTTGACAGCCTTATCGCAAATAAAAAAACCGGCTGACCGGGCCGGTTTTTTTATAAAAGGGAAGGAATTATGAAAAAGTTGTTGTTCATGGTCTTATGATAACCTGTAAATATGTCCAAAATACGCAGGAATTGTCACTAATTTGTTAACGGAAACAAAAATAAAAATGAAAATTCCAAAGAAATCGGGAACTTCTGTGGTATGATTTTTATGGATAAACGCTTGAAATGGGGGGCATTTACGCATGGCAAAGCTCAGCAACATGAAAAATACCGCGGAAATCCTGAAAAAGTACGATTTTCATTTCCGCAAAAAATACGGACAGAATTTTCTGGTGGATGCATCGGTGCTGGAGCGGATCGTGGAGGAAGCGGGCATCGGCCCCGAGGATCTGGTGCTGGAGATCGGCCCGGGCATCGGGACCATGACCCAGTATCTGGCGGAGAGCGCCGGCCGGGTCGCTGCGGTGGAGATCGATGACGAGCTGATCCCCATTCTGGCGGAGACCCTGGGCGAGTATGACAATGTGCGGGTGATCCACGGAGACATTCTGAAGGTGGACATCGGTGCACTGGTGGAGGAGATGAACGGCGGCCGCCCCGCCAAGGTGGTGGCGAACCTGCCCTATTACATCACCACCCCCATCATCATGCAGCTGCTGGAGAGCAGACTCCCCTTACAGAGCATCACCGTCATGGTGCAGCGGGAGGTGGCGGACCGCATGACGGCAGGCCCCGGCACCAAGGACTACGGTGCCCTTTCCCTGGCGGTGCAGTATTACAGCACGCCGCAGATCGTGCTGAATGTCCCGCCCAATTGTTTCGTCCCCCGCCCCAACGTGGGGAGCGCCGTGATCCGGCTGACCCTGAAGGAGGAGCCGAACCCGAAGGTGCAGGATGAAGCCTTTCTCTTCCGGATCATCCGGGCGGCCTTCAACCAGCGGCGGAAGACGCTTCCCAACAGCATTTCCCACGATCCGTCCCTGGGGATTTCCAGGGAGCGGGTGACGGAGGCGCTGGAGCAGATGGGGCTGCCTGCCACCATCCGGGGCGAAGCCCTGACGCCGGAGCAATTCGCCCGTCTTTCCGATCTGCTGATGCCCGAAGCAAAATGACCCTGAGACAATTTCGTCGGACCTCCCATAAGGAGGTCCCTTTTTTTGTGAAAAAATGCCGCTTCTTTTGCGCCGGAGCGGGCCCCCATGCCTAGACACATAACCACAAGTTATGGTATAATCAGTTGGATTTTGCAAATAGATATTGTGGTTCCGAAAGAATATTAAACCATGGCAAATTACGATTATAAGATCAAATTCCAGGAGCTGAAGAATCTGTGGGACGCCAGAGACTTTGAGGAAGCGGCGAAGCTGGCGGATACCATCTACTGGGAAAAAGTGAACAAAGTCAAGCTCCTTTGCAACGGCAGTGACGTTTACCGCAAGGTGAAGCGTTACGAGGATTCCATTCGCCTTCTGGAGATGGCGAACGAGCAGAATCCCGACAGCAAGGAGATCAACTATTCCCTTTGCGAGCTCTATATCAAAACCGACAATCTCATTGCTGCCAGAGAATGCTATAAGACCTTTCTGCGCATCGCTCCCAGAGACGAGAGAAGATATCTGCTGCAGTACCTGATCTACGTGATGCAGGATGTCCGCCTCGAGGAGCGGGTGGAAGTGCTGGAGGAGTACAAGAGCCGTGCCTTTCGTCCCAAGTGGGTCTATGAGCTGGCGAACCTGTACCATCGCCTGGGCCTGGACACCAAGTGTGTGGAGATCTGCGACGAGCTCTTTATCACCGAGGGGGACGGAAAATATGTCTGCCAGGCGCTGGAGCTGAAAAAATCCGTGCACGCTCCCTTAAATGCTGCCCAGCAGGCAGTGCTGGACCGGAGATTCGCACCGGAGGGAGCATCCTTCCCCGATCCCGTCCCCGTACCCGAGGAGCCCGCATACGGACCCGGTTCCTCCCACCCAGGAGACCGCCGGATTTATGCCTATGAGGCACCTGCCGCACCTGCGGAAGGATACGATGTCAACGGCAAGACCAGAGAGATCCCGCCCGTAAATGCATCCGGGGAGGAGAGCAATCTCCCGGAGATCACTCCCGAGGAGCAGGAAGCGGCGGACGCACTGGGACAGACCAGGATCTTTTCCGCCGTGCATCCCGATGAGATCCAGATCCCCCAGGTAAATGTGGGGGAGTACAATACCATGGACCTGCAGAGAGCTCTGGCACAGGATGTGCAGGGGTACCTGGGGGACGAGGAAGAGACCCCCGGGGATGCGGTCACCAAGGCCATCCTTTCTCCCATGCTGGAGAATACGGACTCCATGGATCTGCCGGATCTGGAGGATCCCACCGAGTCGGAGATCCGGGAGAGCCTGGGCAACGAGTCCGAGGCCCCCGCGAGAGAAGATTACGGCGACGCAGGGGATGCGGGTCCCGACAGTGACCTGCAGGAGCTGACGGTGGAAGGCAGCAGGCCCGTGCAGACCAGAAGCGAGGTCTTTTTCGGCAGCACCGGAGAGATCGGCGATGTAGCGCCCAAGACGGTGTTCCCCGAGGGAAAGGGTCCCGGTACCAGAGATGTGACCTCCACGCTGAAGGATCCCCTGACCCCCGAAGAACTGGAAGCGGCCAGGGAGCGGAGCCAGGTACGCTCGGAAGCGCTGAGCGCACAGCCCCCCGAGGAGATTGCCGAAGTCCTGACCCAGGAAGCGGACGGTCAGATCGGCCTGGTAATGCCGGAGAATCCCGTGCTGACCAAGCAGATCACGGGACAGCTCACCATCGAAGACATCATGCTGGAGTGGGAGCGGATGAAGAAGGAGTCCGAGGACCGCAACCGCCAGCAGTACCACGAGAAGGTCAAAGAGCAGACCGGAAAAATGTTCACTGCGTTTGAACAGGCCGTGCTCAATGATGTATATGAACGGATCGGCAAGGAAACCCACGAAGATGTGGAACAGGAGCGCGCAGCCCGGATGGAGCGTGCAAAGCCCCACGGGAACCGCGTGGTGGAGCCGGAAGAAGAGGCCTATCCCGATGAGATCACGCCGGAGGACCAGGTGGAAGAACTGGCGGAGATCGAGGGGGAAGGCGTTTACGATGCACCCGAGGGTGAGGAGTACTACGACGAAGGCTACGATGAGAATGACGACGGAACCTACGTAGAGGACGAGGTATTCTTCGATCAGGAGACCGGCGAAGAGTACGCGCCCGAGGATGCGGGGGATGCTTCCGCAACGGAAGAGGAAGGTTACGAGGAGGAATACGCTTCCGGGGAGGAGTACGTGCCCGAGGAGAGCGGGGAATATGAGGAACCTGCGGCGGAAGAAGAAGAGCTGCCGGAGGTAGAGATCTATCAGGAGCCCGAGGAGACCTACGCAGAGGAGACTGCGCAGGAAGCTGAGGCGCAGGAGGAAGTGCCTGCGGAGGAAGAAGCACCGCAGGATGACATCGCTGCCCGCGCGGCGGCAGCCGATGATACCACCAACGAGATGAGCCTGGAGGAGCGGATCGAGGCCAGAGCGGTCAGCGATATGGCAAACCGCCCCGAGCCCGAAAACGGTGCGTCCAGACAGCTCAGCGACGAAGAGCGCGAGCGCTTCGGATCCTACATTCAGACGAAGCTGGCGAGACGCCAGCTCACCGAGACTCTGGATTGCGTCAGTATGGCGCCTTACACCGGCAATGTGATCATCTCCGGCGATGAAGGGACCGATATGCTGACCCTGGCGACCGGTATTCTCCAGGAAGTGAAGGAGAGTGACGGCAACTTTACCGGCAAGGTGGCGAAGATCACCGGTGCCAACCTGGACTCCGACAAGGTGGAGCAGACCCTGATCCATCTGGCAAACGGCGGACTCATCATCACGGAGGCTTCCCAGATGTCTCCCGAGACCGTCGCGGAGCTCACCAGACTCCTGGAGAGAGAGTCACCCGGGATCGTGGTGGTCCTGACGGATCATCATCGTCCGCTGCGGGAGCTGATGCATCAGTATCCCGATCTGTCCCGTTCCTTCAACGGCTTTGTGGAAGTCAAGGCCATGTCCGACAAGGAACTGATGGACTTCGGTAAGAAATACGCCGCCATGCGCAAGTGCTCCATCTCCGAGATGGGTGTTCTGGCGCTGGCAACCGCGATCCACAGTCTGCAGACCAACGATCATGCTGTCACCGTATCCGAGGTGGTGGAGATGATCGACGGGGCGATCGCGCATGCAAAACGCAAATCTCCCGGAAATCTGTTCGGCGGAATGACAAAAAAGAGGTATGATGAAGATGGACTCCTGATCTTGAAGGAGAAGGACTTTCAGTAAATCGTAGGGAGGATGCCTTATGCCGAAGGACAGCACAAAGAAAACCGCTACCACATCTGCCGGAAAAACGACTGCGGGAAAGACCACCGCTGCGAAAGCGAAGCCCGCTGCGCCTGCAAAGCCGGAGAAGAAGGACGTATTTATCACCGAGATGGATATGTATCTCTTCGGAAACGGCACCCACTATGATATTTATGAAAAGCTGGGAGCGCACCTGACCCGGAAAGGGAAGGAAGAAGGCACCTATTTTGCGGTGTGGGCACCCAATGCTGCCATGGTTTATGTGGTGGGCACCTTCAACGGCTGGAACGAGACCGCGGATCCCATGAAGAAGCTGGGAGATGTGGGCATCTGGGAGCGCTTTATTCCCAATGTGCGGGAAGGCGCGATGTACAAATTCCTCATCGAGACGACAGACGGACGCAAGCTGTTCAAGGCAGACCCCTATGCCAATTACGCCGAGATGCGTCCCGGCACCGCTTCCATCGTCACGGACCTTTCCGGATTTGACTGGAAGGATGAGAAATGGGAATCCCAGCGGGACGGGAAGGACTGGAACAAGGAGCCCATGGCCATCTATGAGGCCCATATCGGTTCCTTCATGAAGCATCCCAACGGCACCGAGGACGGATTTTACAATTACCGCGAGTTCGCGGATCGCATTGTCTCCTATCTGAAGGAGATGAAATTCACCCATGTGGAGCTGATGGGCATCGCGGAGCATCCCTTCGACGGCTCCTGGGGCTACCAGGTAACGGGGTATTACGCACCCACCTCCCGCTACGGAAATCCCAAGGATTTCATGTACCTGGTAAATGAGCTGCACAAGGCCGGCATCGGCGTGATCCTGGACTGGGTTCCCGCGCATTTTGCAACGGATGCCCACGGACTGGGTGAGTTCGACGGCAGCTGCATCTATGAGCATCCCGATCCCCGCCTGGGAGAGCATCCCGACTGGGGGACCAAGATCTTCAATTTCGGCAAGCCCGAGGTCCGGAATTTCCTCATCGCCAATGTGCTCTACTGGCTCCGGAAATTCCACATCGACGGGATCCGCGTGGACGCCGTTGCTTCCATGCTCTATCTGGATTACGGCAAGAAGGACGGCCAGTGGCTGCCCAATAAATACGGCGACAACAAGAACCTGGATGCCATTGAATTTTTCCACCATCTGAATTCCGTGGTCCGGGGCACCTATCCCGGATTCCTCACCATTGCGGAGGAATCCACCGCATGGCCCAATGTCACCAGCGACATCGGCGGCGACGGCCTGGGATTTTCCTTCAAATGGAATATGGGATGGATGCATGATTTCTGCGAGTACATGAAGCTGGATCCCGTGTACCGCAAGGGCAACCATTATGCCCTGACCTTCGCCATGACCTACAATGAGAGCGAGAATTACATCCTGCCTCTGAGCCATGACGAAGTGGTGCATCTGAAGTGTTCCATGGTGAACAAGATGCCCGGCTACCAGATCGATAAATATGCCAACCTGCGGGTGGGTTACACCTATATGTTCGGTCATTCCGGCAAAAAGCTCCTCTTCATGGGCCAGGAGTTCGGCCAGGAGCGGGAGTGGAGCGAGGCCAGAGAGCTGGACTGGTTCCTGCTGGGGGAGAAGTACAATTCCGGTATGAAGGAATATGTCAAAGCCCTTCTGGAGATTTATCGGAAGTATCCCTGCCTCTATCGCATTGACAACAGCTGGGCCGGTTTCGAGTGGATGAATGCGGACGATTGCGACCGCAGCATCTATTCCTTCATCCGCAAGGACGAGACGGGGAAGAAAAATCTCCTCTTTATCCTGAATATGACGCCCATGACCTGGGGCGGCTATGTGGTGCCCGTGCCCAAGGCAAAGAAATACAAGCTGGTGCTGAATTCCGACGAGGACCGTTTCGGCGGCTGGGGGAACGAGGTGCCTGCGGAGCTTACCGGCGTGAAGGAGCCCTGCGGACTGCATCCCTGCTCCGTGAAGCTGGACATGCATCCCTACTCTGCTGTGATTTACGAGTTTTAGACTTAAGAAAAATATCTCCGGTTCCGAAATAAAAGGTGAACGCTTCGGCGCTCACCTTTTTGTTATGTATGGAGGGATTTCTTTGAAGATCACATTTTTGAATCAAAATCTGCAGGCCCACGAACTCAGCACCGGCGCAACCGCAAAGCAGCAGAATGCGGCAGTGCACGCAGCGGAGGAAAATGCGTCCTTCGCCGTTCGCATGGACCTGGGAAATCATACGGGAGAACGCCCGGTTGAGAAGGACGGAAGCACCATTCTGCAGCTGCGTCGGGAAGCGGAGGGCCAGCTCCTTGCGGACGATACCGACATGCGCATCGTCTGTGCCCACACCATGAGCGAAGAGGACTACCGCAAGGCCGAGGAAGAGGGATTTGCCCCCGGAAGCCTTTCTCCCGAGGAACGGGTCACCATTCTGGACCGGGTGAAGGCAGAGGTGGCAAAAAGCGGTGAAGTCATCACCGGGTATAACGATGACCTCCGGGACGCCGTACTGGCAGAGGTCTTTGGCAGCAGCGCCATGGCAGGAGCCCTTTCCGAAGAGCTGGGAAGAGCGGATGTTCCCGTGACGGAGGATGCACTGAAGGATGTGCAGGCAGCCTGGGATATGGCCAGAGAGCTGAAGGCTCCCGGGGAGCAGGAGTTCTGTTATCTCCTGGAAAATCACATTCCTCCCACCATTGAAGGACTTTATCTGGCACAGAGCAGCGGCGCCGCAGCAGCGACCGCTCCTGTGAGAAATATGGCACCGGATCCGGAGCAGGCAGGAAATGAAGCTCTGCTGGCACAGATGGAGAAAGTGGCGGAAATCGCCGTTCCAGACGATCCGGCAGCAGGTCTGGAGCAGGCAAAATGGCTCTTTGAGCGGAGCCTTCCCGTGACAGCGGAGAACGTTCTTGAAATGACAAAGATGTCGGAAGTGGACTTTCCCATCACCGAGGATGCTTTTGCAAAAGCGGTGAGCATCGCTCTTTCCGAAGGAAAGAAAGCGGTGGAAGCGGATCTGACGGCTGAGACAACGATTTACAGAGAGGCTGCAGATCTCCTGCAGCAGGAAGATTCCGGGATCCTGGGCAGACTGTCCGCCAGAAGAGAGCTGGAGGAAGTAAGACTCCGGATGACGGCAGAGGTCAATGTAGAGCTCCTGCGCAGCGGCATTTCCATCGATACCGCGCCCATGGAGGAACTGATCGGGGCCCTGAAGGCAGCGGAGGAAAAGGTTTCCGCCAGATACTTCCCCGCATCCGAATCTCCCGTGGAAGATTACCGCCTCATGAACCGCACCGAGCGTGCGGTGGCGGATCTGGCAAGCGCACCTGCGGACGTGCTGGGACTCTTTACCGCAAAGCGCACCGCAGAGGTAACCCTGGAAGAACTTTCCGCGGAAGGAAATGTCTGCAGAGATACCTATGTGAAGGCTTCTCAGGAGTATGAAGCGCTGATGACCGCTCCCAGATCAGATCTCGGCGACAGCATCCGCAGTGCCTTCCGGAATGTGGACGCACTGCTGGAGAGCGCCGGACTGGAAGCAACGGAAAGCAGCAGACGGGCAGTTCGGATCCTGGGGTACAATTCCATGGAGATCAGTCCGGAGAATGTGGCGAAAGTGGAAGCTGCAGACGCAAAGGTCCGCCAGGTCATCACCGGTATGAAGCCCGCTTTGGTGCTGAACATGATCCGGGAGGGCATCAATCCGCTGGAGAAGAGCCTGGAAGAACTGAATGATTATGTGACGGAGCGCGGCGAATCCTTCGAAGGAAGCAGCGACTCCTATGCAAAATTCCTGGTTCGTCTGGAGGATCAAAGACAGATCGCTCCCGAAGAGCGGGAAGCCTACATCGGCATCTATCGCCTGATCCATCAGATCGAAAAGCTGGACGGCGCCGCCATCGGTGCCGTGGTAAATCAGGGTGCAGACCTGGAACTGGAGAATCTCCTTCGCGCGGTCCGCAGCCGCAAAGCAGTGGGACTGGACGCCAAGGTGGACGATTCCTTCGGCGGACTGACAGAGCTCTTGAAGGAAGGCCGGGACATCGTGGCTCAGATCGAAACCGGATTTTCCGGAAATGAATCCGGCCAGGAGCAGAGTGCCCGCAGACAGGCTTACGCCGAGGAAATGCGGATGCTGTCCGCAGCGGCGGAAGCGGAAAACGAGGCAAGAGATCTGCTGACCAGAGGCGATACCGCAGCAAGTGCGGACAATCTCCTGGCAGCTCGGGCTCTGGCAGGGGGTGAAGGAGAGCTGAAGGCTCTCCTGGGAGAAAGCAGGATCCGTGATCGCGAGCGGAAGCTCCCCGATGCGGAAGAGATCCTGGAGCATCCCGAGGACGCAGATGAGATCTATACCAGAGAAACCGCATCCCTACAGGAACTCCTGACGCAGCACCTCTATGATGCGGAGAGCCGCCTGGATGTGCGGAGCCTGCAGCTTCTGTACCGTCAACTCTCCATCGCAAGGAAGGCAGCGGAGAACGCAGCCGCCTCCGGCGAGGGCGAGTATTTCCTGCAGACGGAAGTGGGTGGTAAGTCCTGCACCATGCATGTCCGCCTGGAAAAGGGCGAGAACGCAGAGGCAGGCAGAGTGTCTGTAACGATCCGCAGCGGCGAGGGCGCCGGCATCCGTGCCGACCTGACCCTGGAAGGCGGAACCCTGAAGGGCGCATTTTTCCATGAATCTCCCGAAGAGGGGACGGTTAAGGATTTGGGATTCCTGGCCGATATATTCTGTGAACACCTGAAAAAATCCGGGATCGCAGTCACAGACCTGTCCATTGAGACAGTGGGAAGTGACGGCATCCCGACCGAAAGAACCTATCAGATCACGCCAGGCATGGAGGCCGGTGCACAGCGCAACGAAGGATCGACGCGCGCAGAGCTGTTTGAGGTTGCGTTAGGTTTCCTCAAAGCAGCCGGAGAGGAACCGGTAGTATGAGAATCAATTACAATGTATCCGCCATGCTGGCAAGCAATTCCCTTGCAAACAACGAAGATACGCTTTCCGCATCCCTGCAGAGGCTGTCCTCCGGCCTGAAAGTGAACCGTGCCAAGGACAATCCTGCGGGCCTTGCCATGGCCAAAAGAATGAACGCCCAGATCGAGGGCGTGGGCGTCGCGAAGCAGAACGCCAACGACGGTATCTCCGTCATCGAGACCGCAGAAGGTGCCCTGTCCGAGGTGGCATCCATGCTGCAGCGTATGACCGAGCTGGCAGTGCAGGCAGCCAACGATGTGCAGACCGATGAGGACCGTCAGATCATCCAGGAAGAGATCGCGCAGCTGAAGACCGAGATCAACCGCGTCTCCTCCACCACCGAGTTCAACGGACAGCCCCTGCTGGACGGCACCTATGACAACAAGGCCTACACCACCGAAAACAATGTAAAGGTAACCACCTATGGCGATGATGTGCCCGTGGGAGAGTATACCGTGGATACCCTTTCCTGGGATTCTGACGGCAATGTCACCTTTACCCCCGGCGCGGGATTTCCCGGCGCGGCAACGGATTACACCGGGACCATGGTGGATACCCAGATCACCATGGTAGGCCCCGAAGGCTTTTCCATGACCTTCCAGATCCCCGAAAGCGAGATGAGCGGCGGCGCCTATTCCAATTTCGGCGTGGAAGTCACCGGCATCGGCGAGATGCGCCTCCAGATCGGCGCCAACGAAGGCCAGATCATCGGCGTGAAGATCCCCGCGGTCAACACTACCAACCTGAGCCTGGACGGTCTGGATGTCAGCACCTCCGCAGGCGCACAGGATGCCATCGCCAGACTGAAGGACAGCACCGATTTCCTGAACACTGTCCGCGGCCGTCTCGGCGCATACCAGAACCGGCTGGAGAGCACCACCAACAGCCTGGACATCACCAACGAGAACATGACCAGCGCCTACTCCCGCATCATGGATGTGGATATGGCAGAGGAAATGACCCAGTACTCCACCTACACCGTCCTCACCCAGGCAGGCACCTCCGTCCTGGCACAGGCCAACGACAGACCCTCCTCCGTGCTCCAGCTCCTGCAGTAACCTGCGGCCCAAGGTAGCGCGTGAGTGCCCCGAAAAAGGAGACCTATGAACGACGAGAAGAAGAGAGAATTTACCAGAAGGATCACCGCAGCCAATCCCACCGAGATGATCGTGATCCTCTATGATATGACCCTGACCTACCTGGAGGATGCCCGGGAAGCGATAGATACCGGCGATATCCCCCGCCTGTCCAAGGAGCTGGGCAGAGCCAGAGGGTGCCTTTCCGAGCTGATCCGTTCCCTGCACCTGGAGTACGATCCCGCCCCGGTCATGATGCAGCTCTACCGTTTCTGCATCCGCAGACTGGCAGCCTGTGAAGCGTCCAAAAATCCGGAGCCTCTGGAGGAGATCCGCAGAGTCGTGGGTCCCTTACGGGATTCCTACGCGCAGCTCGCCGCAAAAACGGGGGGCGCTCCCGTCATGGACAATTCCCAGAGCGTCTACGCCGGCCTCACCTACGGCAGAGGGAGTCTCAATGAGAATCTGGTGGGGAATGCCAACAGAGGATTTCTGGTGTAAATAATTTTGGAAGATCAGCCTCTGTAAGCGATTACTGTTTTCATAAGTAAACAATTTGTGCGAAAATATGCCGTTTGGTAATTATTTTCATGGCCAAAGCTCAGGAAATAAGGGCTTTGGTCTTTTTTTGTTTGACCGTACGCGGCAAAAACATTGGATAATCTGACGAAAAGCGAAATTTTTTAAAAAAGCTCTTGCAAAACCCAAAATCCAAATCTATAATCCGAAGCACATTCTAATTTTTCCGGCGAATCGCCTATTTTACCATGTTTTGAAAGTGGAGGACTGTATGGGAGTACTATGCCCCGTACTGGGTATTGCTGTCCTTTGGGACGTAACCCTGCGGAAGATTCCCAACCCTTTGCTGGCCTATCTTTTTGGCTGCGGAGTCTTATTTTCGTACGCCCAAAACGGCTGGGGCGGTGTCGGAAGATATATGGGATGTGCCGGAATCGTGATTGGAATGTTGTACCTGTTTTTTTGTATCGGTGCCCTTGGGGCGGGCGACGTAAAGCTGCTGGCAGCAGTCGCCGGATTTTTCGGAAAAGAGAGTGTTATCCCGTTTTTTATGATCAGTTTTCTGATCGCAGCACTGGAAGGACTGGCGTTAAACCTCCTTCGGGGAAGGCGGCCGGACAGATGGCGCAGGATCGCATCTTACGCGGCGGAATGCCTGAGGTGGCGGGAGATCTTGCCCCTGCCGGGGGAGCTGTCCATCCGGGGGGAGCGAACCATCGCTTTAAGTGTTCCCGTGCTCCTCTCGGCGGTGCTGAAGTGGATGGGATGGTATTAGACAAGGAGTGAGCATGAAGACTGACAAAACAGAGCCTACGCTGATCTTTCTGGATCCGGAGGCAGAGTACACGGAGCTGTTCTCCGATTATCTGAAACAGAGCAAGGATCTGCCCTGGACGGTCCGTTCTTACACCAGGCAGGAGGATCTGGAGGAAAATGAAAAAGGACGATCCGCCAGCCTGCTGGTGCTGAGCGAGCGGGCATACAGAGAGGGCCGGCCGGAGCTGCAGGCCGGCAGGACCGTGATCCTGACAGAGTCGGGACTGGTGGGAGATGTGGGATGCCCTCTGGTGTCGAAATACCAGCCTGCGGACGAGATCGTGCAGAAGCTCCTGGAGATCTACATCGATCTGAGCGGCGACCGTCCCCTTCCCTTCCGGGAGCGGGCCGGAGGACAGAAAACGAAATTCATCGGGATCTACACCCCCGTCCACAGATCCATGCAGACCACATACGCCCTGACACTGGGGCAGATGCTGGCTTCGGAGCACAGAGTGCTTTACCTGAGCTTTGAGCATTATGCGGGACTCAGGGAACTGGTGCCGGAGACCCAGCAGAAGGATCTTGCGGATCTGCTGTTTTTCCTGCTGTCCGATGAGAAGCGTTTTCTGCTGCGGTTCCACACCATCAAGCGCAACATCGGAGGCCTGGATTACATCCCGCCCATGAAATCGGGACAGAATCTGCTGACCATCCCCGGGGGTGAATGGCTCCGGCTCATGGATCAGGTGGAGAGCCTGGGACTCTATGACTATGTGCTGATGGATCTGACGGAGAGCATGCAGGGACTCTTTGATATCCTCCGGAAATGCGACCGGGTCTACACGCTGACCCGGGAGGACAGGGTGGCGAAAGCAAAGCTGATGCAGTACCGGCAGGTCCTGGCGCTCTATGAGTATGAGGACGTACTGGAAAAAACGAAAAACTGTGACCTGCCCAGGTTTCACTCCCTCCCCGCGGAGGTGGAGCAGTATACCCGGGGAGGCATGGCGGAATATGTGAAGGAAGCGGTCAGAGAGCTGGAAAGAGAACGATGACCATGACAGGAGAAGTATGGATATTGGCGGACTGAAGAAAAAACTGAAGGAAGAGGTCCAGGAAAAACTGGATTTCCGCAGAGATTTCACGGACGAAGAGGTGCGGGAGATCATTGAGGATACGCTGCTTTCCAGCGAAGAAATGGTGGTTTTGCCCGTGGAGCGCAGGAGGCTCCTGGAAAAGGAGCTCTTTGATTCCCTGCGACGCCTGGATATCCTGCAGGCCATCGTGGAGGACAAGAGCGTGACGGAGATCATGATCAACGGGACGGACCGGATCTTTGTGGAGCAGGAGGGAAGACTCCGGGAGCTGCCGGACCGCTTTGACTCCCCGGAAAGACTCCGGGATGTGATCCAGCAGATCGTGGCAGGCTGCAACCGGGCGGTGAACGAGGCGTCCCCTATCGTGGATGCCAGGCTGCCGGACGGCTCCCGCGTCAATATCGTTATGGACCCGGTGGCAATCAACGGACCTATCGTTACCATTCGGCGCTTCCCGGAACGGCCCATCACCATGGAAGAACTCATCGCAAGGAACTCCATCAGTCCGGAAGCTGCTGATTTCCTCAGGATCCTGGTAGCCGCCGGTTACAACATCTTCATCAGCGGCGGCACCGGCAGCGGCAAGACCACCTTTCTGAATGTGCTGTCGGGATTCATTCCCGGAGATGAGCGCCTCATCACCATCGAGGACAGTGCTGAGCTGCAGATCCAGGGGATCCGGAATCTGGTACGGATGGAGACCCGAAACAGCAATGTGGAGGGCTGCGGGGAGATCACCATCCGGGATCTGATCCGCTCCTCCCTGCGGATGCGCCCTGACCGGATCGTGGTGGGAGAGGTGCGGGGAGCGGAGGCACTGGATATGCTCCAGTGTCTCAATACGGGACATGACGGCTCTATGTCGACGGGGCACGCCAACAGCAGCAGGGATATGCTGGTGCGCCTGGAAAATATGGTACTGATGGCGGTGGAGCTCCCGCTGAACGCCATTCGGCAGCAGATCGCATCCGGTCTGGACATCATCGTTCACTTGGGAAGGTTGCGGGATAAAAGCCGCAGAGTGTTGGAGATCGTGGAGGTTTTGGAATTTGAAAAAGGAGAGATCGCTACAGCCCCCCTCTACTCCTTCGAGGAGGAGGCATTTTTGGACGGAAGGATTCAGGGAACGCTTCGCAGGGTGGGACATCTTCAGAGAACGGACAAGCTCCGAGCTGCCGGACTACCGGCGGGCGATATGGAAATCGCCTGATCTTGCCCTGGCGATGGCAAAGAGTGCGGGTGCGGTGGCGGTCCTGACCTTCTGCTTTTATCGGAGCCTCTGGGCATTGCTTCCCATGAGCGCAGTGGGGATCTGGTTTTTCCGGGGGCTGCAGAGGCAGCGGATCCGCAGGAACCAAAGGGAGCTGGAGGTGCAGTTCCGGGAGTGTATCCGCAGCGTCGCAGCTTCTCTGCGGGCCGGATATGCCGTGGAAAATGCCTTCGGGGAGAGTGAGGAAGACATGCTTCTTCTGTACGGCAGAGACGCATCCATTTACCGGGAGCTTCTGCTGATCCGCAGAGGACTCACCATGAATCTGCCACTGGAGGGATTGCTGATGAATCTTGCGGAGCGGAGCGGGAGCGATGCCATCCAGCAATTTGCGGAAGTTTTCACCATCGCCAAAAGGGGCGGCGGAAATCTGACGGAGATCATCTCCCAGAGCATCGGCCTCATCGGTCAGCAGATCGACATGCGGCAGGAGATGCAGACGATCCTCAGCGGACGCCGTATGGAGCAGGGGATCATGAAGGTCGTTCCTTTTGGGATCCTGCTCTATATCGGGATTACGAATCCGGGGTATTTTAACGACCTCTACGGAAATCTGACGGGTGTGGCAGCCATGACCGTATTGCTGTTCATCTATCTGGCAGCCTACGGCATGAGTGAGCGGATCCTGGAAGGACTGGAGGAGAGCTGATATGGATGTGGAAAAATGGATGCGGAAAGTGGGGAGCGCCGTTTACCGGGCCTTCCCGATCCCGCCGGGGAAGGGGGTCCTCCGGAGTCTGGAGCATCTCCACCCCGGTGAAAAGAAAGAAGTGCTGCTGTCGGACTATTACAGTGAGAAGATTGGGAAATCCCTTTGTCTGTGCGCCTTGCTTCTGATCCTGGGGGGTTGCACCTTTCTGACGGAGCACTTCGGCGGTCAAGTGGAGGGGGGCGCCCTGGAGCGGGGAGCGCAGGGCGGCAGAAAAGTGGTGCTGGAGGTCGCCTCCGAAACTTCCGGGGATGGCAGGGAAATGGAGCTGCTTTTGTCGGAAAAGCTTCTGACGGATGCAGAGCTTCAGGAGGCTTACGAAAGCTTTTTGCCTGCGCTGCTGGAGACCCTTTCGGGGGAGAATCCTTCCCTGTCGGAGGTCCGATCCGATCTGCATCCGGTGCAGTCCCTGGAGGGCTATCCCTTTCAGGTAGCCTGGCGCAGCAGCGACTGGGAACTGCTTTCTTCCGTGACGGGGGAAGTGCGGGAGGTCCCGGAGCCCACGGAAGGTCTACTTACGGCAGAGATCACGGCGCCTTCCGCATCCTCGGAGGAGGGATTTTTGCGGCGGGAGGCCGTTACGATCCGGGTGCTTCCCCGGGACAGAAGCGGCAGAGAGGGCTTTTGGGAAGGCCTGTCGGACTCCCTGAAAGAGCGCCAGAAAGCGGACAGGGGGGAGGAGAAGTTTTTCCTTCCCGCGGAATATGAGGGGGAGAATCTTACCTGGCGGATCGCCGGGGACCATTTCGGACTTCCGCTGATGCTGGCGGGTCCGCTTTTGGGAGTCCTCGTCTTTTTCCTTTCGGACTATGACCTGCTGCGAAAGCGGGAGGAGAGAAGGGAGAAGATGCGGGCAGCATACCCGGATGTGGTGCGAAAGCTCTCCCTCTATATGAGTGCCGGCATGACCGCGAAAGCCGCATTTTTCAAGATGGGAAAGGATCTGGGGGAGGATAATCCGATCTACGGGGAGATTCTCTATACCTGCCGGGAGCTGCGGGCAGGCAGATCGGAGCGGGAGGCCTATGAACGGCTGGGGCGGAGGACCGCCCTTCAGGAGTACATCCGCATGACGACGCTCCTGACGCAAAATCTGCGGAAGGGCAGTGGGAGCCTGTTAGAGCGGCTCCGGGAGGAAGCGGAGGCTGCCTGCGAGGAAAAAACAAGGAATTTCAGAAGACTGGGGGAGGAAGCGGTCACAAAGCTGCTCCTTCCCATGGTCATGATGCTTTTGGTGGTTATGGTCATGATCCTGCTACCCGCTTTTGGGAGCATGAATCTATGAACAATCGGAGAAAGGAGGGAATGCCTATGAAAAAACGCCTGAAAGGTCTTTCGGAACTGCTTGCGGAAGAGGACGGAATGGGCACGGTGGAAGTTATTTTGATCATCGTGGTCTTTGTGGGTCTGGTCATTATCTTTAAGAATCAGATCACATCTATCGTTGAGTCTCTGTTCGAGAAGATCACCAGACAAACCGAAAAAATTTAGAATGTGCTCAGGAAAGGGGGACCGGGATGAATGGTATTACTACATATAAACATAATAATGCATATATCACGGTCCTTCTGACCCTGATCATGACGGTCCTGCTGTCCTTGTGCCTTACGCAGATCGAAGGGACGCGCGCAGGGGCGGTGCGGCTGGAGGCGCAGATCAAAGGAGAGACGGCGATGAACAGCGTTTTGGCGGAATACCACAGACAGCTCCTGGCCCGGTACAACCTGTTTGCCGTGGACTGCTCCTATGGAGGAAGGACTGCAACGCCTGAAAATACCGCTGCTCACCTGAAAGAATATCTGGATCTGAACCTGAATCTGAAGGACCTGTTTCTGTCCGAGTATCTGTACCGGGATTTCCTCGGGATGAAGGCGGAGAAAGTACAGATCCCCGGGGTATTGTTTCTGACGGACCGGGACGGAAAAGTCCTGCGGCAGCGTTGCGCGGAGGCGGTGCGGGATGACCTGTTTCTGGAGGATCTGCAGCTCCTGCTGGACTTTGCCACGGTGGTGGAGGCGCAGGAACTGGAGTCCATGGACATCTACGGTGCCTACCTGGAGGCGGAGCAGGAGGTGGAGAGCAGGCGAAAGCACATGGTCATTGTGGATGAGGAGGAGGTTCCGGTGGAATACAACAGCCCCTTTGCGGGCGTTTTGTCAGAGCTCTCCGGGAATCTGCTGAATCTTACGGTAGGGGGAGAGATTTCGGAAAAATCCTGCGAGGGGGATGCGCTCTTTTCCGATCGCAAAAAAGCCGGGCAGATCAATGTGGGGAACATGGAACCGGAAAAGGAGAGCTTTCCGGAAGAAGCCACGGAGCGGCTGCTGTTTCAGGGATATATCGGAACTTATTTTGGCTGTTACACCGATCCTTTGGAGGGAACGGCGCTGGATTACGAGATGGAGCATCTCCTGTGCGGAAAACGTGATGACAGGCGAGATTTCCTGGGAACGTTGGAGCGATTGTATGCGCTGCGCTCTGCCATCGACTATATCTGTATCCGGTCCGACGCAGGAAAGCGGGCTGCGGCTGAGGCACTTGCCGTGGTTCTGGCATTTCTGGTGCTGACGCCGGAGCTGGAGGAGGTCTTCCGGGAGGTGATCCTGCTGGGTTGGTCCCTGGTGGAGGCTGCCGGAGATGTAAAAACCCTTTGTAAAGGGGGAAAGGTTCCCTTCTGGAAGGGGGAGGGCAGCTGGGGGAGCTCTCTGGAGAGTGCCATGAGCGGAGCCGTCACGGAGGGAAGATCCGAAGGGGGACTGGACTATGAAGCGTATCTGCAGATTTTTTTGTTCCTGATGGGAGCGGAAAAACTGACGGACCGGGTGGCGGATCTCATGGAGGCAAATATCCGGCAGACCCCGGGAAATGCCGGGTTTCGGATGGACGGCTGCATTGACCGTTTTGAAGCACAGATCCGCTTTGACAGCGCCGGCGGACAGGTAAGCCTTACCAGGATCCGGGGCTACGATTGAGGGCCACTTAAGCCCGGACGGGTAAGAAACCGTCTATACATATGGAATATTCGTTCGATGCGGTAACCAGCCGCATCGCGGAAAGGAGGAAATGCCATGAGGCCTTTTCTGTGGATTATGCAGAGCTTTCTATTCAATCAAGCAAAAAGTCCTTCTCCGGGGCACAATCAAGCAAAGACCGGTCTTGCCCGAGGCCGATCTTCCTCTCTGCTGTCATTCAAAAGGGCAACTCTAAAGCCGACGGACACCATAGGAAAGACCTCACGGCAGATTCTCCTGCGGGGTTCCATGACGGTGGAGGCCAGTATCGTGCTACCGCTGTTTATGCTGTTTTTCCTGAATCTCAGCGCGGCGATGGATATGATACGCCTTCACGGGAACCTGGAGCTGGCCCTTTGGAATGCGGGCCGGGACCTTGCCCTGTACGGACCCATGGTTCAGGAATCCGGGAAAGGCGCGCTGGAAAGCCTGGGCCTTCTGGCGGAGGGGGAGGAGGGTTCCGAGCCGGGGAAGCTGGCGGCGGACATGGGTATTTCCTACCTCTATGTGAAGGGAAGGATCGTCTCCTTTCTGGGAGAGGATTATCTGGAAGCATCTCCCCTCATGGGCGGGACTGCGGGATTGCAGTTTTTTGAAAGCAAAATCCTGGGGCAGGGAGACCGGCTGGATCTGGTGCTCTCCTATCCGGTGCGGACGCCGTTCCCCATCGCCGGGAACCGGTATTTCCTTATGGCAAACCGCTACTGTGCGCACCTGTGGAACGGGTATGCCCTGGATCCCGGAGAAGGGGAGGAAGCGGAGGAAACCTATGTCTATGTCTGTGAAAACAGCGAGGTTTACCATGTGACCACTTCCTGCGGGAGCCTGAAGCTCAGCACCCGGACGGTGCCCTTTTCCGGGGTGGGTAACCTGCGGAGCAGGGACGGATCCGTGTATTACCCCTGCGAATATTGCGGGGGCGGGAGCCCGGGGGTGACGGTGCTCATCACGGACTACGGGAATCGTTACCATCTGGATCCGGAATGCCGGGGGCTGCGAAGAACCTATGAAACGGTGCCTCTTCGGGAGGCACAAAAAGATCACAGAGCGTGTATGCGCTGCGGGGGATGACTCCGGGCGCGCGAAGGAGGAAGAAATGGTATGGGGCGTATATCTGGCAACACTGAGTATCTGGGACATCCGTACAAAGACGGTACCGCTGCCTTTGTTACTGGCGGGAGGGATCCCGACCCTGTGGCAGATGGCGAAGAGGGTGCAGGACGGTGGGACGAACGCACTGGTGGCGGCTTTGCTGGGGGCACTTCCCGGGATCCTGCTCCTGTTTTTGGCCTGGTCGACGGGCAAGGTGGGGTACGGGGACGGGATTCTTATGGCGGAACTGGGAACCACACTTACCGTTACCGGCGCCCTTGGGGTGCTGTGCCTGGCGTGTTTTTGCAGCGCGTTGTTCAGCATCGCCGGCCTTGCCATGAAACGGCTCACCAAAAAGAGCACCATCCCCTTTCTGCCCTTTCTGGCAGCAGGGTATGGTCTGGGCCTGCTTATTTCACGGTAGAAGCCGCTCTTTTGATGCCCGTGATCCTGGGTGCCGTTTTTCTGACCATGTACCTGCTTTTCTATGTCTATGACAGAGCGCTGATGGATCAGGACCTGGGAAGCGTGGTCTTCCGGATGGCAAATGAAGACTTTGTCACGCCCGGGGAGCGGGTAGGGTCAGGGGTGGAATGGTGGGAGAAACGGTATTTTGACAAGTATTACGGATGGCGGGACAGCGCTTTTCTTGGGTATCGCTACGGAAAAGTGACGGGAGAATGCGGTGGATCCATCTCATTTCCGCTGATGGATCTGATCCTGCCGGGGCGGGACCGGAGTCTGTCCGCCCGTGCGTCCTACGGGATCTACCCCCATCGGGAAGCTGCCATGGTGCGGCTGTACCGGAAACTAACCAAAACAGCACATGACAGTAAAGGAGGAAGGTATGCTGGAAACGGAATTTATCAAGAGTTTGCAATGCAATTATGAGCGGTTGAAGCTGGAGGAGAAGCCGGAGGAAATGCGGTATCAGTACTGTATCGCCTGCAGAGGCGGGATCACGGGACTGCTTCCCATGAGTCTGCGCTACATCAACGGGGATGCGTTTTTGTATTACGACATTTCTTCCAAACAGGCGCTTTCCCAGATCTATCGCAAGAAGAATCTGGACAGAAAATGGCTTTTGGAATTTATCTGGAATCTCCGAAGGATCCGGCTGGAGATGCGCAGATTTCTGCTGGATGAAAAAAATCTGATCTGGTATCCGGAGAAGATCTATCAGAGTCTGGGAGAGACTGTTTTTTCCTTTCTGTATGTTCCCTATTATGAGGGAGATAACGGCTTTCGTAAGCTGCTGGACTTCATGGTGGAGCGGGCGGACTACGAAGATGAGGGCCTCATCGGCGTGATCTACCGGATCTATGAGCAGTATGATCAGGCGGGAGATGTGTATCTTCAGGAGCAGATTTACGAGGATGTGAAGGTACTGGAGAAGGAGGAGCCTGTCCCGGAGGCGAAGCCCGGAACGATCCGGACCGCCGGGACCTATGCGAAAAAAGAAGATATCAGCAAGGACTTCCCCGAGGATCTGTGGGAGGATCTGGAGGATGCGGCAGTGAAGGCCGCAGAAGGAGAAAGGCCTGCGGGAGAGGAGGAGACATTCCCCAAAGAACGCAAAGGACTTCTGGCCTTTCTCGACTCTTCCCGCAGGAAAAACCGGGATGCCAGGGAGCGGTATCAGGAAGCAAACCTGATGCTGGCCGAGGGCATGGCGGTGGCGGAGACCGCAGCATACGAGGAAGAAGAGGAGGAGCCGGAGTCTCGTGCGGAGGTGCAGACCGTGTATATGGAAACGGTGGCAGAGCGCAAGGATGCCATCCGCAGGATCTTTGATGAGAGCGGAAAGGTTCTCTGTATCCTGCGGGAGGACAGTCTGGTCATCGGCAAGCGCAGCGGGGATGCGGATGTATCCGTATCCGATCCTTCCGTCAGCAGGATGCATGCCCGGGTCGAATATGTGGAAGGAAACTACTACCTGGAGGATCTGAACTCCACCAACGGTACCTTCAAAAACGGCATCCGCCTGGCTCCCTACGAGAAAAAGCAGCTCCATTCCGAGGACGAACTGCGGCTGGGAGCCACTGTATTGTACTTTCGATAAGAAAGACTTTGTGATAGAATGATGACGATACCTTTATCGTAGATTTTCCGGAGAGAGGAGACGATTTTCCGTGAATATCAACATCTATTACGGGGGCAGAGGACTCATCGACGATTCCACGCTGGTGGTGCTGGAGCAGATCCAGAAAGTGCTGGATGAGCTCCGGGTCAGTGTCCATCGCTACAATCTATACGAATACAAAAGTACCATCCCCACCCTTCCGCAGACCTTGAAGGATGCGGATGCCATTGTTCTGGCGGCCACGGTGGAGTGGTACGGTTACGGCGGGTACATGGCGCAGTTTCTGGACGCCTGCTGGCAGTTCGGGGACAAGGAGAAGATCGCCGGCATCTATATGATGCCCGTGGTGATCGCCAAGACCTACGGCGAGCGGGAGGCCATCTCCGATCTGGAGACCGCCTGGGAGATCCTGGGGGGCCGTAAAGTAGAGGGGCTGTCCGGCTACTTCCAGAATCCTTCCGAGCTGGAGATGAGCGAGCGGTTGAAGTTGCTCATCGAGAAAAAGGCGGAAGACCTGTATCGCGCAGTGAACCAGAAGCAGGTTTCCTTCCCCGCCAGCAACCAGGTGATCCGCCGCGGAAGCCTGCCTGCGGGAAGCAATCTCTCCCCCCAGGAGTCCGAGCAGCTCTCGGAGTATGTTTCCGATGAGAATTATGTGCAGACCCAGAAGGAAGATATCCTGGATCTGACGCAGTTCTACAAGGGCAGACTGGACAGCGAGGAAGCGGGCAGCGAGGAGGAATACTTAAGCGAGATCCGCAAGGCCTTCAAGCCTCAGCCGGGAGTCTCCGGAACCTATGCCATCGCCCTGGAGGAGAAAAAACAGAAACTCATCATCAAAGTCTCCGGCGCGCAGCTTTCGGCAGAGTACGGAAGCATCGAAAAGGCGGATGTGGAGATGCAGATGAGCCGGGCCGTGATGGACAGCATCGTGGACGGGCGCATGACCTTCCAGAGGGCATTCATGTCCGGCGAGATGGATAAAATGAAGGGAGATTTCCGCATTCTGTGCGGACTGGACCAGGTCCTTCCCTTTTAAGCAGCAGTAACGGAGGTAAAAGATGAACGAAGATTGCATTTTCTGTAAGCTGGCAAACGGTGTGATCCCCACCAATTCCATTTATGAGGATGAGCTGTTCAACGTGATCCTGGACGCGGGTCCGGCCACGAAAGGGCACTGCCTGATCCTTCCCAAGAAGCATGCGGCCAATCTGATGGAGCTGGATGAGGATACCGCGGCAAAGGCGATGCAGCTGGCGAAGAAGCTGGCTCCTGTTTTGATGGAAAAGCTGCATGCGGACGGATTAAATGTGGTGCAGAACAACGGTGAGGCAGCAGGCCAGACCGTGATGCACTTCCACATCCATCTGATCCCCAGATATGCGGATGACGGACAGAAGATCGGCTGGGTGCCCGGAGAACCGTCCGCCGAGGAGCAGCAGGAGATCGTTCGAAAGATAAAGGGTTGATGCCGGAGATGAAAACGATTCAGACGAGTGCGGTGGCGGAGGCCGTCGCCGCAATGTGCATAGAAGCGAACCATTTTTTAACGGATGACATGAAGGCAGCATTAAGCCGCGCCGGGGAGAGCGAGATCGCTCCCCTCGGGAAGCAGGTGCTGGGCCAATTGCAACAAAATCTCGAGATCGCGGGAGAAGACCACATTCCGATCTGCCAGGATACCGGAATGGCGGTCATTTTTGTTGAGATCGGCCAGGAAGTTCATATTGAGGGCGGCTTTCTGGAGGACGCTATCCAGGAGGGTGTCCGCAGAGGCTACACGGAAGGATATCTGCGTAAGTCCGTGGTCCGGGATCCCCTGGACCGGGTGAATACCGGAGACAACACCCCTGCCGTGATCCACTATCAGATCGTGCCCGGAGATGAGATGAAGATCACCATCGCACCCAAGGGCTTCGGCAGCGAGAATATGAGCCGCATTTTCATGCTGAAACCCGCGGACGGAGCAGAGGGCGTGAAAAATGCCATTCTGACCGCTGTCCGGGATGCGGGTCCCAACGCCTGCCCGCCCATGGTGGTGGGTGTCGGTATCGGCGGAACCTTTGAAAAAGCAGCACTTTTGGCGAAAAAAGCCCTGACCAGGCCTGTGGACCGCAGATCCGCAGACCCTTATTACAGTGCCATGGAGCAGGAGCTGCTTGAGCGGATCAATCGCTCCGGCATCGGCCCCGGTGGACTGGGCGGCAGCACGACGGCCCTGGCGGTGAACATCGAGACCTACCCCACCCACATTGCGGGCCTGCCGGTGGCAGTCAATATCTGTTGCCACGTGAACCGTCATGCGGTGAGGGTGCTGTAATCGGCGTGTTTACGGGCGTTTGATTGACCGTGCACTGTTTGACCGGGCCGGATGGCACGAAAGCGAGAGCTTTGTGGAAACGGTTCGGCATGGAGGATAGAATGGATCGTCATCTGAAGGTTCCCATGGAGGAACAGGAGCTTTTGTCATTGCGGGCAGGAGACTATGTCTACCTGACCGGAACCCTCTACACCGCCAGAGATGCGGCGCACAAGCGTATGTATGAGGCCCTGCGGGCAGGGGAGAAATTACCCATGCCCCTAGAGGGGAATTTTATCTACTACATGGGGCCTTCCCCTGCAAGAGAGGGCAGACCCATCGGATCTGCAGGTCCCACCACGGCCAGCCGTATGGATAAATACGCGCCGGAGCTGCTGGATCTGGGACTGAAGGGGATGGTAGGCAAGGGACGCCGCAGCGAAGAGGTCAGGCAGGCCATCATCCGCAACGGGTGCGTGTACTTTGCTGCCGTGGGAGGTGCGGGAGCGCTCCTCTCCAAGTCCATCACCTCATCCAGAGTCATCGCCTACGAGGACCTGGGCACGGAGGCCATCCGTGAGCTGACGGTGGAGGAGTTCCCCGTGATCGTTGTCATTGACAGCAAGGGCAATAATCTCTATGATATCGCCCTGGAGCAATACAGTAAGGAGGAGTAAAGATTTCATGAAAGTCAAGAAAACCATCGAGATCAGAGATGCCGGCAAGGCCGGGAAGGCGGTAGGGATCTCTCTGCTGGTGATCGTGCTGCTGGCGCTGATCTTCAGTTCCTTCTATTCCATCAGGGAAGAGGAACAGGCAGTCGTATGCACGTTGGGGTCCCCCAAAGCGGTGACCACCGCAGGCCTCCACTTCAAGATCCCGTTGATCCAGACCGTGGAGAAGGTCAATACCACCATCCGCGGCTTCAGCATCGGTTATACTTCCACAGGGGACACCGAGGAAGCCATGATGATCACTTCCGATTACAATTTCCTGCATGTGGATTTCTATGCGGAGTACCGCGTGACGGATCCCGTGAAGGCGCTGTACGCATCCGAGAGTCCGGAGGTGATCCTGCGGAATGTGGCACAGAACTGCATCCGTACCACCATCGGTTCCTACTCCGTGGACAGCGTGCTGACCACCGGTAAGAACGAGATCCAGTCCAACATCAAGCAGATGATCCTGGATAAGCTGGAGGATTATGACATCGGTATCCAGCTGGTGAACATCACGATCCAGGACGCAGAGCCCCCCACAGTGGAGGTCAGCGATGCGTTTAAGGACGTGGAAACCGCAAAGCAGGGCAAGGAGACCTCCGTCAACAACGCAAACAAGTACCGCAATGAGCAGATCCCCGCTGCAGAGGCACAGGTGGACCGCATCCTGCAGGAGGCTGAGGCAAGCAAGCAGGAGCGCATCAACGAGGCCAACGGACAGGTGGCCCGCTTCAACTCCATGTATGCGGAGTATGTGAAATTCCCCGAGGTGACCAAAAAGAGAATGTTCTATGAAGCGATGGAGAACGTGCTTCCCTCCCTGAAGGTCGTGATCCAGAACAGCGACGGCACCATGGAGACCGTATTGCCGCTGGACAGCTTTACGGGCATTCCCGCGAATCCTACGCCTGACAGTAATTACGCAGATACTACTACGGGGGTGAATGAATAATGGAAAAGACAGAACATTTTGATTCCAACGGCAATCCCGTAAAGAGCGGGAAAAAGGCCGGGGGGAAGAAGTTCCCCGTTTTGGTGATCCTGGTGGTGCTGGCACTGATCGTGCTACGTTCCTGCCTGATCATCACCTACGCAAACCAGTACAAGCTGGTCCGTCAGTTCGGCAAGGTGCAGAGAGTCATTACCGAGGCCGGCATCAATTTCAAGGTTCCTTTTATCGAGACTGTGGATACCGTTCCCAAGCAGCTCCTGATCTATGACCTTCCCGCATCGGATGTCATCACTTCCGATAAGAAGACCATGATCGTGGACAGCTACGTGCTTTGGAGAGTGACGGATCCCCTGAAGTTTGCCCAGACCCTCAGCGGTTCCGTGGGCAATGCGGAAGGCAGGATCGATACCATCGTTTATAACGCAACGAAAAACACCATCTCCAACATGACTCAGGATGCGGTCATCCTCAGCCGTGACGGAAAAATGACCGTAACCGTTACAAATGAGGCGGAAACAAACGGAAATGACCTGGATGTTTCCGGCGAGGAGAAGCAGGTGGTAGAGATCACCTCCCTGACCGAGGAGATCATGAACCACATCGCCGATATCGAGTCCCAGTACGGCATCGACATTGTCACCGTGGACGTAAAGAAGCTGGATCTGCCCGATGACAACAAGCAGGCAGTCTACACCCGCATGATCTCCGAGCGCGAGAATATCGCAGCACAGTACGCCGCAGAGGGCGAGGCGCAGGCGCAGATCATCGAGAACACCACCGACAGGGAAGTGTCCATCATGATCTCCAACGCCCAGGCCAAGGCGGAAGCCATCATCGCAGAGGGCGAAGCGGAGTACATGTCCATCCTTTCCGATGCGTACAATGATCCCGAGCGGGCAGATTTCTACTCCTTTGTCCGTGCGCTGGACGCGCTGAAGAGCAGTATGCAGGGCGGGCAGAAGACCGTGATCCTCTCCGAGGATTCCCCCATCACCGGTATTTTCTACGGAAAATACTAAGGATCCGGGCCATTTGTGACAGAAAAGAGCGGACATCAATCTTGTGTTTCTTCTATATTTAATCTTCGATGCGGAGAAAGAGATACAAGATATGGTGTCCGTTTGTCTGTTCCTCACAAGATATGAAAAATGTGCGATTCCGTGATTTTTTTGTTTGACAAAGTGCCGGAAGATAGGTAGAATATCTCTTGCGTCGTATGATGCAAACAAATTGGTAGTGGTTCTGATCAGGCTATGGAGAAATACTCAAGAGGCTGAAGAGGCGCCCCTGCTAAGGGTGTAGGTCGGGTAACCGGCGCGAGGGTTCAAATCCCTCTTTCTCCGTTTCTTACGATGAAAGGAGACCTCCCCTGAGAGGCTCTTTTTTATTCGCAAGAAAAAAATAAAAAAGTTGTTGACATCGTGTTCGCGCTATGATATCTTAATAAAGCTGTCGCGAAAAACGAGAGCAACGAGCTCCTTGATAATTAAATAGTAATGCATCCCTGAAAGATTCCAAATCCGTGATGCTCATCTGAAGACATTACGGAGGATTGAATAATTCAGAGAACAAACAAACCTAGAAACAGTAAAGTTTCGGAAGCCAGTTTTTCTGGTTTGGATTAAACAATCGATTGTGTACCGGCCCGTCCAACTCATAGGCCTTCGGCCTATTTCGTTGACCCGGCCCGGTGCTTCACACGATTTCCCTTCTCCACCGCTCGTGCGAGCACGGCGGATGTCGAAGGATCAATCGTGCGACACAATCTCCTTTTCAACATGAGAGTTTGATCCTGGCTCAGGATGAACGCTGGCGGCGTGCTTAACACATGCAAGTCGAACGGGATATACTTTTTAGCTTGCTAAGTTGTATATCTAGTGGCGGACGGGTGAGTAACGCGTGGGTAACCTGCC
>JAILAF010000038.1 GCA_024681775.1 Lachnospiraceae bacterium | reverse complement strand
CGATAGCTCAATGGTAGAGCACTCGGCTGTTAACCGAGTTGTTGTAGGTTCGAGCCCTACTCGGGGAGCTTGGGAATTAAGATCCTGTAACCGCTCGCATCAATGGATGCTTCGCGGACAGGCTCTAAATTCCTTACAGTTGCTCCGCAACTGTGAACAGATACCAAAAGCCCCGGGCGATCAACGCCCGAGGCTTTTTTGTATGGTTCGAGTCCCTTTTTCTTTTACCGTCTCTCCCGGATGATCATCCTGCTGTTAAAATACGTGATCAGGAAGTACCCGCCGTAGATCACCAGCAGCACTCCTGCCGTGATGAGGGAGGAGCTTTGCACTTTCTGGGTTCCGATGGCGATCATCAGCTCCGATGCGAACCGCATGCCGAAGATGGAATGGATCACAGCCAGCACCAGCGGCAGAAGGAAGAACAAGCCGGTCTGGATGAGGAGAGAGTGTGAGATCTCCGATTCCTCGGCCCCGATCTTTCGCAGCATTTCATAGCGGGGCAGACTGTCGATGCTCTCGGAGAGCTCCTTCAGTGCCAGGATGGCACCGCAGGCCATCAGGAATACCAGACCGATATACATGCCCAGGAAGGTCAGGATCGCACCGAGACCCACCACGGCGTCGAAGATATCGAACTTCGTATTCAGGCCGATGCTGGCTACCAGATCCGGCTGAGAGGCTTCCCAGTCGGCGCGGACCTGTGTAAACACGGTCTTGACCCGTTCTTCGATCTCCTGTTTCTCTGCCTTGGTCTCTGCGTTGTAATGACCGATGAATTCTTCCACATGGGGGATGGCAGAGGATCCTTCCCCGTTTACCACTTCGTCCGGCACCACGAAAAATCCGGGATTCATGTGCTGCGTACTCAGGTCGATAAAGCCGTCCCGGCATTCGGGATATGCGCTGTGCAGCGTATGTCCGCAGACCGTGATGTCAGGGCTGTCCGCCATCCGCAGGTTCAGGATCTGCAGCATGTTTTTGTAATCACACAGGAGGAGATATTCATCCGACCCCAGCGTGAGGGTCTCTTTTCCATAGAGCGTGCGCAGCGCGTTGTAATCGCTGACAGCGATGAGCTGCTGCGGGGTATCATAGTCCATAAAGCGGAACTGGCTCTTCAGGGCGTCCAGATGGGGGCCGAGAAAAACGCCCAGGGTAAAGGAAGGATCTCCGTAGAGCCGGAAGTGCACGTAATCTCTGAAATCCTCCGTCAGATCATACCCGTATTTCCGGTAGATTTCCGCGAAATCCCCAAGGGCATCCGGATCGTCATAGTTCGCAAAGAGCGCCATCCGGTACTGGGCGTCCGCGGGGCAGAGCTCCCGCAGATTCGAATTCATGGAATTGCGGACGGAGAAGGCGGAGGACAGCAGGCAGATGGTCAAAAAAAGCATCAGACAGATCACCGACATGGAGGTGACCATGGTGTTTACCTTGCTGCTCACCTGTCGGAAGGTAAAGGCGTTCAGGCCCTTGTAGTATACCCCCTTCAGAGACATGATCACCCGGAGGAACATCCCCGACACGGACCAGAAGATCACGAAGGTGCAGACCACACCCGCCAGGATCGACAGCAGGAGCTTGTTGCGGCTTAAGGATTCATAGCGGATGCCTACCGCATAATAAGCGGCTCCCAGAACGCACACGGAGATCACAAAGAGGACCACACACAGAATGGGGTTCCTCAGCCGGATCTGTTCCGACTTTCGCTCGCTCTGGATGAGATCGATGAGCTTCATGCGGGTGACGGAAGTACTGTTAAACAGCACCACGGCCAGATACATGATGGCGAAATACAGGACGGTCTTGCCCATGGCTTCCGGAGAGATGCTGAGCCGATACGCGCTCATGTCCGCGTCAAACATCCGGACCACGATGGCACTCATCACCTGGGAGGCTCCCAGGCCCACCAGAAGTCCCACGCCCAGGGAGACGGCACCGATGAGGATCGTTTCTGTCAGCAGGATCCGAGAGATCTTTCCTTTGCTCATGCCCAGCAGCATATAGAGGGCAAATTCCCGGTTTCTGCGTTTCATCAGGAAACGGCTGGCATAGACGATGAGCAGCGCCAGCACGAAGGCGACGAAGACACTGACACCGGAGAGGATATCCCGCAGGAGCTTTACCATCGCGTTGGCGCTGGCCGATACCTGCAGCATGGCGGCCTGTCCGCCCACGGCATTAAAGACGTAAAAGATCGAGACGCCGATGATCAGGGTGAAAAAATAGATCGCATAATCCCGCATGCTTCTGCGGATATTTCGGAGGGAGAGTTTAATGAGCATCGTTCGCATCACCTCCCAGCAGCATGATCACATTCATGATCCGGTCAAAGAAGACCTTTCGTCCATCCTCTCCGCGGGAGAGCTCGTGGAAGATCTTTCCGTCCTTGATGAAGATCACCCGCTCCGCGAAACTGGCGGAGAAGCTGTCGTGGGTCACCATCATGATGGTGGCGCCGCACTCTTTGTTCAGATAGGAGAAACGCTCCAGCAGCATCCGGGAGGACTTGGAATCCAGCGCTCCCGTAGGCTCGTCCGCCAGAACCAGACGCGGCCTGGTGACAATGGCACGGGCGGAAGCCACGCGCTGCTTCTGACCGCCGGACATCTGATAGGGATACTTTTGCAGCACATCCGTGATCCCCAGCTGCTCTGCCACGGTCTTTACCGCTTCCTCGATCTCGGCAGCCGGCTTTTTCTGGATGGACAGCGCCAGAGAGATATTCTCATAGGCTGTCAGCGTGTCCAGGAGGTTAAAGTCCTGGAAGATAAAGCCCAGCTTTTCCCGACGAAACCGGTTCAGCGCCTTTCCCCGAAGCAGCGTCACATCCTCTCCTTCCAGATAGATGTGTCCCGCCGTCACCCGGTCGATGGTGGAGATGCAGTTGAGCAGCGTCGTCTTGCCGCTGCCGGAGGCCCCCATGATGGCCACGAACTCTCCCTGCTCCACCTGAAAAGACAGATCATCGATGGCTTTGGTGAGACTGGATTTGTTTCCGTAATACTTTTCAATCTGATCAACCTTCAGTAATTCCATAAAGCAGCTCCTTTCTGTTTGTCTGCCTTATGATACCGCGAAAAAAAGAGGCAGTCGTTTGCGCAATCTTTCCCTGTCTTACAAAATTGTAACCTTGGGGATCAGTCCCCGAAGAGCGTGTTTCGGGAAAAGACGATGGTAAACTCCGTATACTCCCCCGTGGCGGAGACTGCTTCGATCCGGTGTCCCAGCCGCCGGCACAGGTTCTTTACCAGATACAGCCCCATCCCCGTGGAGCGGCTTGCCAGACGGCCGTTTGAGCCGGTAAAGGTCTTTTCAAAGATGTACGGAAGGTCCTCAGCCGGGATCCCGATGCCATTGTCCCGGTAGTGGAGGGAGACGCCGTCCTTTTGCTCCTCCGCCCATACCCGGATCTGCAAAGGCCTGTCCGGAGAACGGTATTTGAGACTGTTGTCCAGGAGCTGGCCCAGGATGAATTCCATCCATTTCGCATCCGTCAGTACCCGGACCTCCAGCCCGGCGGTTTCCAGCTGTGCGCCCGCCAGCTGCAGGGCCTCCCGGTTTTTCACGGCCGTGCTGCCGAAGATCTTCTGGAGCGGAGTCTCCTGGATGAGGTAGTCTTTTTCCGCATTCTCCGCACGGGCATAGTACAGCACCTGCTCGATATCATCATCGATGCGCCGAAGCTGCACCGACATCTTTTCCGAAGGGTCCGCCAGATTGTGGACCATCAGCTGCAGACTGGCCACGGGGATCTTCACCTCATGGACCCAGAGCTCGATGTATTCCCGAAACTCCCTGTTTTGACGCCGGTGCTCCGCCACATGCTCCGTCATGGATTTGCAGCATTCGGACAGCACCTGCTCCAGAAGCGTGCCTTCATAAAACAAAGGCTCCGGGAGCATTTCCGGGAGCAGGAATTTCTGATCCAGATCCTCCAGAGAGGTCAGGACCCGGCTGTAGTATGCTTTTTTTCGCGTATAGTCCCATATGCTGTGGAGCGTCACCGAGATCAGAAAGATCCCGGACAGCAGCCACATGGCCGCGACGGCGGTGCGAAATGCCGCCAGAAAAAGAAGAGAAAGCGAAAGTGCAGCGGCCAGGGTTCCATACCCGGCGCGCCTGTCCCACAGATATTCCCGAATCGTCATTGCAGCAGATACCCCTGTTTTTTGCGCGTTTCGATGGCATCCGGCATCCCGAGAGCAGCCAGTTTGGCCCGGAGCCGGCTGATGTTGACGGAAAGTGCATTATCGTTCAGATACTCATCATTGTCCCAGAGGGCTGTCATCAGCTCATCCCGGGAGACGATCTCCCCCTGGCGGTCCAGCAGCACCCGAAAGATCAGCATCTCGTTTTTCGTCAGCATCTCTTCCCGTTCGCCGGCGGAGAGACTGCCTCTGGCCGTGTGGAACCGGATGTCATGATAGCTGATGACGGCTCCCGTTTTGGCCCCGCGCCGCAGGACCGCGGAGATGCGAAGGAGCAGGATCGCCGGGTGATAGGGCTTGGTGATATAATCATCCGCGCCGTAGCTCATGGACAGCACCTCATCGATCTCGCCGGTGCGGCTGGTGAGCATGATGACGGGAGTATCCTTTTCCTTTCGGTACTCCTGCAGCAGCACCTCGCCGTTTAGCCCGGGGAGCGTGATATCCAGCAGGATGAGGTCCGCATCGGACTGTTTCATCTGCGCCAGGACCTGTCCGAAATCCGCTATGGTCTCCGTCTGATAGCCGGAGTTTTGCAAAAGGATCGACAGCTCCTCACACAGTACGCCGTCGTCCTCCACGATCAGGATCTTGTTCACGGGATGCACTCCTTTTACGTTTCCTTGATTTCCTATTGTAGCATAGAGCGAAATGAATTGACAGACTGCCCCTTCCATAGTAAAATCGTCTTTGCGCGTAGCGCATAATATAGAAAAAAAGCATGCAAACCCATAAATCCAAAGGAGCAAAAGGACATGGAAGGAAAAAAGAACATCCTGACCTACGAAGGCCTCACCCAGTATGAAAAAGAGCTTCACGAGCTGAAGGTCGTTCGCAGACAGGAAGTGGCGCAGAAGATCAAAGAAGCGCGTGAACAGGGAGACCTTTCCGAGAATGCCGAGTACGATGCAGCCAAGGATGAGCAGCGCGACATCGAAGCCCGGATCGAAGAGCTGGAAAAGATCCTGAAGAATGCCGAGATCGTGGACGAGGACGAGGTCGACCTTGGAAAGATCAACATCGGCTGTGTCGTCCGGCTTCTGGATATGGAAGAGTCCGAGGAGCTGGAGTACAAGATCGTGGGCTCCACCGAGGCGGACAGCCTTCAGGGCAAGATCTCCAATGAGAGCCCCGTGGGCAAGGCCCTCATCGGTCACAAGGTGGGGGAGGCAGTGGATGTAAGTACCCCTGCAGGCGTATTCACCTACAAGATCCTGGACATCCAGAGATCCAAGTAATCACAATGCACTGATATGGGGCGGTTTTGCCTCCCATGAGTTCCGGAGAATAGATATGGCTGAAGAACAGACAAAGAATCAACAGGTACAGGAGCAGGATGTCAACCAGCTCTTAAAGGTCCGCAGAGAAAAGCTGGCGGCACTTCAGGAAGCGGGCAGAGATCCCTTCCGGATCACCAGTTTTGACCAGACACATCACACCGACGAGGTGAAGGCGATCTACGAGGCACATGAAAAAGAAGTCCTGAAGGACTATACGGAGCCTGTGATCGAAGAACCTGCAGAGGGTGCGGACGATGCTGCAGTGGCGGCGTATCGCCAGGCCAAAAAGGAAGCCTACAATGAGAGACGTGCGCTTCTGGATGCGCAGCCGGTTCAGGTCGCCATCGCCGGGCGCATGATGTTTAAGCGCGTGATGGGCAAGGCGTCCTTTGCAAATCTCCGGGATCTGAAGGGAGATATCCAGGTTTATGTCTCCAAGGATGCTTTGGGGGACGAGGTATATACTGACTTCAAGAAGTCGGATATCGGCGATATTTACGGTGTGAAGGGCTATATCTTCCGGACCATGACCGGTGAGATCTCCATTCATGCGGAAGAAATGACACTCCTGTCGAAAAGTCTCCAGATCCTCCCGGAGAAGTTCCATGGCCTCACCGATACCGATACCAGGTATCGCCAGAGATATGTGGACCTGATCATGAATCCCGAGGTTCGGGACACCTTCGTAAAGCGTTCAAGGATGATCAGCGAGATCCGTAAGTTCCTGGATGCACAGGGCTTTATGGAAGTGGAGACCCCGATGCTGGTCTCCAATGCAGGCGGCGCGGCAGCCAGACCCTTCGAGACCCATTACAACTCCCTGGACGAGGATGTAAAGCTTCGCATTTCCCTGGAGCTGTACCTGAAGAGACTCATCGTGGGCGGTCTGGAGAGAGTCTATGAGATCGGCCGGGTGTTCCGCAACGAGGGCATCGATACCAGACACAATCCCGAGTTCACCCTGATGGAGCTCTATCAGGCCTACACCGATTACCACGGGATGATGGACCTGACCGAGAATATGTTCCGCTATCTGGCGGAAAAGGTCTGCGGCACCACCACCATTACCTACGGAGATCATGAGATCGACCTGGGCAAGCCCTTCGAGCGCATGACCATGGTGGACGCCGTGAAGAAGTACGCGGGTGTGGACTTCACACAGGTCAAGGACACCGAAGAAGCGAAAAAGCTGGCAGATGAAAAGGGCATCCACTACGAGCCCTTCCACACAAAGGGCAATATCCTGAACCTCTTCTTTGAAGAGTTTGTGGAGGAACAGCTGGTGCAGCCCACCTTCATCATGGACCACCCTGTGGACATCAGCCCCCTCACCAAGCGCAAGCCCGACGATCCGGACTATGTGGAGCGTTTCGAGCTCTTCATCAATACCTGGGAGATGTGCAACGCCTATTCCGAGCTCAACGACCCCATCGATCAGAGAGCCCGTTTTGCGGCCCAGGATGCCCTGTCCGCTGCCGGAGACGAGGAAGCTGCCGATCACACCGACGAGGACTTCCTGAACGCCCTGGAGATCGGTATGCCCCCCACAGGCGGGATTGGCTACGGACTGGACCGGCTGGCCATGCTCCTGACCAACTCTCCGGCGATCCGGGATGTGCTTTTGTTCCCGACGCTCCGCTCGACGACTTGACGTAGCAGGACGCATTAAGACGCTACGTGTCGTGGTACAACGGTTACAGTCGTATCAGGACGGAACGATGCAAAAAGTTTCGATTTCTGAGGACTAAAGTGGACGAGAGCGGAACGGGATGTCAGAGTGAGAAAATGCATCGAGGACTATCACGGAACACAGTGTAGACCTCGAAATTAGCTGAAAACAGAACAATTAGCCAAACAAAGGAACAGCTTTTGAATGGTTTAACAGGCACTTACTTTAGTGAAAACTAGGGTAGGTGCCTTTTTTCGTGCTTGGGTGTAACTGCTAACTACTGGTTTTAACGGAAAGGAGAGCAAAATGCCAAAGAGAACCAAAGAGGAGATTGCGGCTGAAAAGGAGAAGGAGAAGCTTCGGGCATTAAGAAGAGGTCCGGATCTTGATCGATTTCTTGAAGGTAAAAAAAGGACTTTTGTTTCTTACGCTCAGGGAGCGCGGATTTATTCAATGAATTATTACTCTTTCGTCACCCTCGCCAAAGCGGCAGGGGCCAATATTCGTATAAAGAAAAAAGTGGTCATCGACTTAGATGTTATTGAGGAATACTTGGAAAAACAGTGTTTAGAAGAAAACGGAGGTGTCTGAAATGTATAGCAGAGGAAAATCAATCAATCCCGAAAAACAGGAAAAACTAGATAACATGGCGAAGCAGTTTGCTGCAGGAGGAAAGAAGAAATGGGTGCGCTATGACGAGGGTGCGCTTCTCTATTCTATGGGAATTCATTCTTTTATGGAATTAGCAAAGGAAGCCAAGGCAGTCTATCACATAAAAAGGATTGTTTTGGTAAACACAGAGAAACTAGATGAGTACATCGAAGTGATGTACAGTGACGATCCGGAATAGGAGGGTGAAGATTATGTGTAAAGTTATCGCAGTAGCAAATCAAAAGGGTGGTGTCGGAAAGACTACTACAGCTGTAAATCTTGGAATTGGATTGGCTGCAGAGGGCAACAAGGTTTTATTGATCGATGGAGATCCTCAGGGCTCAATGACGATCAGCCTGGGTTACAGGGAGCCGGACCGGCTTGAATTTACACTGTCGACACTACTGTCAGAAGTGATGGAAGAGAAGAAACTGTCTCTCACACAGACCATCATTCAGCATGATGAGGGCGTGGATCTTATTCCGGCGAATATCGAATTGTCAGCTCTTGAGATCAATCTGGTGAATGCCATGAGTAGGGAAGTCATGCTCAGGAGTATTGTGGAATATCTCAAAGCGGAATATGACTACAAATATATTATCATCGACTGCATGCCGTCTTTGGGGATGCTCACTATAAATGCACTGGCCTGTGCTGACAGTGTTCTGATCCCGGTGCAGGCGGCGTACCTCCCGGTAAAAGGTTTGGAACAGCTTATCAAAACCATCGGCCGTGTCCAGAGGAGACTAAATAAGAATCTCAGAATCGAAGGGATATTGCTTACGATGGTGGATGCCAGGACAAATTATGCCAGGGATATTTCACAGCTTGTTATAGACACTTACTCGAATCAGATCGGCGTGTTTCATACCTGCATTCCTCTTTCGGTCCGTGCTGCAGAGATCAGTGCGGAAGGCTCCAGCATTTATCAGTATGATCCGAAAGGGAAAGCTGCCAATGCGTATCGGACATTAACAGAGGAGGTGATGGATCGTGGCTAAGAGAGTTGGACAGAAGATAAAAATGACATCCATTGATGAACTGCTCTGTGTTCCTTCAGTAGCCGGTTGTGAAGAGATAGAAGTTGCAAAGATCCGGCCGTTCAAGGATCATCCCTTCAAAGTTTTGGATGATGAGAAGATGCATGAGCTTGTGGAAATACCGATATTATTGATCAAGCTGGGAGAAGAAGGGATGCTCGGACTGATGGATCTGCTTGGTCGGGTATAAATGAGATGAAGAGGAATTAGATGGATTAGAAGAAGATGAAGGGAATAGAATAATCGTAGTAAAAGGCCTGATTCATAAATGAAATATGAATCAGGTTTTTTTATCATTGATTTCA
>JAILAF010000138.1 GCA_024681775.1 Lachnospiraceae bacterium | reverse complement strand
GATGAAGGCTTTTTCCAAAAAGGCACGGGTCGGAAAACTCGTTTCATTCCTGAATCTGGATAAACTGGCGAAATCCACCGTCCGGGTATATGCCATGTGCAAAAATTCCGGGTCGAAATATGTCACCGTTCCTTCCGGGCGTCGCCATTTTTTCGGTGAACTGTGCGAGCGGAAAGAACTGTTAGAGACCGCGGAGGCCCCGTTTGAGAGCCTGACCGTTCGGATTCCGGCCGGATACGACGGATATATGCGCAGGCTCTACGGAGCTACCTATATGCAGCTTCCGCCGGAGAGCGACCGGGAACACCACCCCGTGATGGAGCTGGATTTCGGAGACAAAGCATGAGGGAAGAAAAGCAAACAGCAGCAATCCTCATGGCGGTCTACAACGGAGAGAAATTCCTGCGGGAACAGTTAGACAGCATTCTGGCGCAGAACTTCCGGGACTGGGAACTCTATGTGAGCGATGACGGCTCGACGGATGAGAGCCGAAAGATCCTGGAGGAATACCGCGAAAAGGATCACAGGATCGCCGGGATCTATCACAACGAGGGGCCGCACGGGGCGTTTTGCAACTTCTACAGCCTGATGAGAAGGATACGGGAGTCGAACCCGTCTCCTGCTTATTTCTTTTACTGTGACCAAGATGATATCTGGGAGCCGGAAAAGCTCGAGGTCAGTGTGAAGGCGCTGCAGGAGGCGGAAAGTACCTATGGACAGATCCCGCTTCTTTGCTACAGCGACCTTCGGATGATGGACGAAGCCGGCAACCCTGCCCCCGAAACGATCGCCCAGGGACGGCGGATCGAACTCACGAATCCCCTGGATATCTTCTTTGCCCATCGCTATGTATGGGGCACTACCATGGGACACAACCGGGCGCTTTGGGAGCGGCTTGTGCTTCCGGAGGATCTGTCGGAGGAGATCAGCCACGACAACTATCTGGCCAAATACGCGGCGGTCTACGGGAAGATCCTATATCTGGACCAGCCGTTAGTCCGGTATCGCAGGCATGGGGGGAATGTGTCTTCTATGGCCAAGCGGTACGGAATTCTGGACGGCTTAAAACGCGCTCTGACCCGGATGCCGGAGGTGGTAAACAACCATGCAAAGACCTATTATGCCTCCCTGTATGCGCTCAGGCATATGCCGCAGAAAACGGATCTGACGGAAGAACTGGAAAACGCGTTTTCTAAGGGAGGGATACGGGCACTTTCTTTTGTCAAAAAACATCGAATCCGCTATTCGGGGAATCTGCTTAACCGGATCGCATTTGTCTGGATTCTGGGGACGGGAGCGTATAAAGAGACAAAATGGTTTCAAGAGGAACAAAAAGCATGAATATCGGCGTCATCTTTGCCGGCGGGATCGGCAGCAGGATGCATTCCAAGGACCGGCCCAAACAGTTTTTGGAAGTATATCAGAAACCCATCATCATCTATACGTTGGAACATTTTGAAAACAATCCTCTGATCGATGCGATCGTGATCGCCTGTGTGGAAGAGTGGATCCCGTATCTGGAAGAACTTCTGGAGCGGTTCCGGATCCGAAAGGTGCGAAAGGTCGTACCCGGAGGGGAGACCGGGCAGCTGTCCATCTATCAGGGACTCCTGGCCGCGAAAGAGGTGGCCGGGGAAGAAGAAAGCATTGTACTGATCCATGATGGGGTTCGCCCCCTCATTAACAGCGAACTCCTGACCCGGAATATTGAGAGTGTTCAGACCTATGGAAGTGCCATCACGGCAGGGAGCGTGACAGAAACCATCGTGGTGATCGACGAAGAGGGCACTGTACAGCAGGTGCCGGAACGGCGCGTCTCCAGAGTTGCCAAGGCGCCGCAGAGCTTTTGGCTGGGGGATATCTTAAATGCCCAGGAGCGTGCGATCCGTGAAGGCAATACCCATGTGATCGACTCCTGCACCCTGATGCAGATGTATGGGTACCGGCTTCATATGGTGGACGGTCCCAACGAAAATATCAAGATCACGACCCCGGAAGATTACTATACGATGCGCGCGATCCTGCAGGCTAAGGAAGATGCGCAGATTTATAACGGATTGGACGAAGGATGAAAAAGTTTTTTCAGTGGATTGTCAATACCATACAGTTTCTGATCGGTCTCGGAAACGGAAAACCGGGGAATCTCCTTTTTACCGGAGCGTTCTTCGTGGTCTTTTTCCACCGGTTTTACCAGTCCACGATGTTTTCCAGGGTGATCCAGAATGACAGGCCGCTCACCTACCTGACCTATCTGGCCTTTATCATTCTGTGCGGTTTGGCAGGTCTCAAAATGTTGGAGTGCTTCCCGAAACAGTGGAAGATGGGAATACTGATCGCGGCTGCGCTAGTCATCGGGTTTTGCTCCTGGCGGGTTAGCCATCTGAAAGACCCGTTTGTGCTGGTCTGTATGGTCATGGCGGCAAAAGACCGGAATATCAGACCGCATTTCCAGATCTCCCTTGTGATGGGATCCGTCATGATGATCGCCTGTTATCTGGCTTCTATGACCGGGTATATCCCGTACCTGACATAGGACAAAGGGGG
>JAILAF010000135.1 GCA_024681775.1 Lachnospiraceae bacterium | reverse complement strand
ATCTAGTATTACCGGAGAGGAGGGGATGCCTATGTTGACGTTGGAAGGATTAATCGCAGTGATCAGCCTGGTGCTGACGGCGTTCGGTCTCGGATACGCCATCGGATGCAGTAGAAACGCACGAAAATAGCCGCCCCGGTCTACCAAACTGAGCGGCTAATTCGTTAACCAATCGGAAGGCCTGACCGTTGCCGGTGGCATCCTTTTCTTTATAGTATCATCCGATTTTGGAATTGTCAAAATACGAACGCTTTTCTTTCTTGACAGAGGCTTTTTCTATTTCTTGCGAAGGATGCTTTGAAACGGTACAATGATAGTATCTGAAAGGATCTTCGGGTTCGTACATTTTTGGAAAGGATGGGATCGCTATGGCGAACAATCAGGCATCGGAGCATTTATATTCTGACGCGGGTATCATAACTTCCCACAAGCGTACCAAGGTTACCATTTTTGTTTATCTTTGCAGGATCCTGAGCATCGTACTCATTGTCCTGGGCGTGATGGCACTGATCATAGGGAATATCTGATATGGACAGAGAACAATTCAAACACAGAGTCTATGAAGTGATCGAGGTATCCAACATCGGTGATGTCTCCAGCCGCGCTTACGATGTGTTGATGACAACGGTGGTCATCGTCGGTATGATTCCCCTCACTCTGAAAAAAGACAACCCTTACACCATCGCCATTGAGATCATCACTGCGATCCTTTTGCTCATTGACTATGTTGCCAGGGTTTATACCGCCGATTACAAGATGGGCTACAAGAGCGCGAAGGCTTATGTGGCATACATCTTCACGCCACTGGCCATTTTTGACTTCCTGTCCATTTTGCCCATCCTGTACCTGTTTTTCCCCATCTCCATCATCGGGCTGCTGAAGATGTTCCGAATCTTCCGTGTGCTGAAGCTGATCCGGTACTCCAAGACCATGATCATCATCGCCAACGTGATCCGGAAGGTGAAGACACAGCTCCTAGCGGTGTTGATCCTGATCACGGTGTACATCTTTGTATCCGCCATGCTGGTGTTCCAGCTGGAGCCGGACCTGTTCGAGAACTTCTTCGATGCGCTGTACTGGGCCACCATTTCCATCACCACCATCGGCTACGGTGATATTTCCCCGACCACGACGGTGGGACGCTTTATCACCATGATCTCGGCCCTGGTGGGAGTGGCTGTGATCGCGTTGCCCTCCGGTATGATCACCGCAGCCTACATGCACGAGATCACGAAGAAAAAAACCAAATACGAGCTGTAAAATGCAGGGGTCACCGGCCTGAGCCACGCCCTGCCATAGTGGAATCCATCGGGACCTACCCCTTGCGAAAAGCTGTGGGGGAGGTCCCTTCGTATTTGCGGAAGCAGGCGGAGAGGTAATCCCCGCTGCCGAAGCCGGTCCGCAGAGCAATCTCCGACACCGGCAGGTCCGTTCCGAAGAGCAGCTCCTTGGCATGCCGCAGCCGGATGTTGATCAGGTATCCGGAAAAGGGGATTCCTACACTGGCGCTGAAGAGCCTGGAAAAATGTCCCTCCGAGAAACCGATGCTGCCTGCGGCATCCGCCAGTTTGATATCCTCCGCGTAGTTTTTTTCGATAAAGTACATGGCATCCATGATCTCCGGCGTCAGCTCGCTCTGAAAGGGAGTCCGGTCGTGGAGGGTATTCTTCTCCCGGATGAGGATCAGCAGTCTGTAAAACATCCCCCGCAGCACCGCTTCCGCGTAGGGGGCACCGCCGTTATAGAGCTCCAGCATATCTGCCAGGAGTGCCTCCATCTTTCCCCGCGACTGTGTATCAAAGGAAAAACGTTTCTGTTCAAAGATCCAGTCCCAGATTTCCCGGTCCACTTCCCTGCAAAATCCTTCCTCGACCTCTCTTGATACCTTGATCAGATAGTTTTCATAGGGCTTCTCGCTCAGGGAGAAAGTACGGTGGTAGATCCCCGGCGGCATGGCTGTCACATCTCCCGCATGGGCTTCATAGCGCTCAAAGGGGGTGATCACCTGCCGGTCTCCGGACAGGATATACCCCAGGCTGAAATGCTTTTCGGCCTGTTCCATCTGGGGCATTTTAAAGTCCGCAGGTAGCTGCCTTTTCTGTATGGTGATCTGGGCATGTTCCGGCATTTCCAGGGGCATGGGCGGGCTCCTTTCTTCCAAAATGCTACTTGCTTATGGTTCCCGGGCATTCCTTTTGGTTTGAAATGATCCTCTTATAGCATATCATATCATATTTTCTCGGATTATCTCCCCGATTCAGCATAAAAATGAAGGAAAACCGTATTTTGATAACATATGATGGGAGTGTAGTAGGAGGTTATCCTGCAGAAAGGAGCGGATATGTCACATAAGGATGCGAGATGGCTGTTTGCGGGAGACGTAGCGGGTGAGCCCGCAGGAGAGGGCGTTACACGTTTTGTGAAAAGCTATACGGACGAGGTGATGGTGGTGGAGAACCATTTTGAGAAAGGCGCAGTGGGAGCGCTGCATTCCCATCCCCACACCCAGATCACCTACGTGGTCTCCGGACGGTTTGAATTTACCATCGGCGATGAGACCAAGGTCGTACAGGCAGGAGACACCATGCTGAAAAAGGACGGCGTGATCCATGGCTGCAAATGCCTGGAGGCGGGCGTGCTTCTGGACATCTTTTCCCCCATGAGAGAGGATTTTGTATGAGCAGACAGATCGAGATCTTCCTGGATAAGCTCTATCGCTACGACAGGAAGAACGAACAGTTGAGCATAGGGTTTCCCTTAGAGCGGGGACTGACCCGGGAGATCGGCGGGATCCGTATCTCGGATCCCGAAACGGGCAGGTGTCTCCCTGTACAGGGGAAGGTGACTTCCCGCCACGCGGACGGATCGGTCCGCTTTGTTTTCCTGCGGTTTCTGGCAGACATCCCTGCGAATCGGAAGTGTCGTTATCTCTGCGAGATCCCGGGATCCGGGGAGCAGGAGGAAGCCTCCGCAGATACCTCCTTCCATCCGCTGGTGACGGAAGAGACGGAGGGTGGATACCGCGTCTCCACCACGGATGAAGTGACGGGCGCGTCATTTTCCGTGTCCGTGAAAAACGGATCGGACGGGCTCCTTTCTGCCGTATCCTTCGGAGACCGCATCTATGAAGGCAGGCAGCTCGCGGGCCCTATGCTGCGGCGGGCAGGGGAGACAGACGCTTTCGAGATCCGGATGGGAGCATGGGAGATCGCGGAAGCAGGTCCCCTGTGCGTGATCCTGAAGGGAAAGGGCACCCACAGGAGAAAGACGGACGGCGCGCAGTATTCCTTTGCTGCCGGGATCACTCTTTTTGCGGGTAAATCCTATGCAGAGGTTTCGTATCGCATCATCAATGACACCGAGGATCCCTTAAGGATCGGCGCGCTGTCCTACCGCATCAGCCGGACGGATGCAGCGGATCCTGCCCCTGAGGTGCCCGCTACGGTGCGGCAGACTTTGGACTCCACGGGCTGTGGGGACCAGCCCACCGGGAGCATTTTGGGAGACGGGCCGCTGTATCATGTAAAGAGCAGCGACGAAGCGGACAGGGTAGCAGCGGAGCTGGATCCTGCACAGGTCCGTACCGTCACGGCTTCCTCCAATTACAAGACGGATTATTACATCGGACGGGGCGGCGCCGCGTCCCGCCGGGTCATCGATGCCGCGTGGCTTATGAAGGAAGCCAATGAGCATTTTGCGGAGACCTTTTACGGGACCTTTTTTGCCGACTGCACCGATGGGGCAGGCGGAGTCTGTGCCACGGTGTACCAGGCGCATCAGAATTTCCCGAAGGCCGTCCAGGCGGATGAGGATGGTATCACGATCTGCCTGGTGCCCGGAGATGCGGAGTCTGTTACGCTGCAGAGCGGGATGAGCAGGGAGCAGCGTTTCCTCCTGCATTTTCACGAAGCGGGAGAGCGCCTGTCTGATTTAAATGACAGGAGTATCGTTTATCAGATGCCCTACAGGCCCTATGTGTCCCCGGAGGTGCATGCCCGGGCAGGGGTCTGGCCGGAGGTCTTCCCCAGGGATGCGGACGCATCGGTGGAGCAGAACCTGATCGCCCGTGCGGACGGGCATTGCAGAGCCTACGGGATGCTGAATTTCGGCGATTCCTATGATGCCAATTACACGGCCCAGGGCAGAGGCGGCGGCAGGCTGGTATGGTGCAACAACGAATACGATTATCCCCATGCCTGCGCCGTTTTGTACGCCAGGACCGGGATCCGGAGATTCCTGGACTACAACATCGCATCCGCCTCGCACTGGATGGATGTGGATGTGTGCCATTACCACAGGGATCCGCTCTACATCGGCGGGCAGTGGGAGCATACCGCAGGGCATGTGGTGAACGGGACCATGGTCTGTTCCCACGAGTGGGTGGAAGGCCTGCTGGATTACTATCATTTCACGGGAGATGAGAGGGGCCTGGAGACGGCGATCGGTATCGGAGAGAATGTAAGAAAGCTCCTGGATATGCCCATGTATGCCAGGGCCGGAGAGTCCAACGCCCGGGAGACCGGCTGGGCCCTGCGCACGCTGGTGGCTCTGTACGTGGAGACCCGGGAGGAAAAGTGGCTGGAAAAATGCGGCAAGATCCTGGATGATTTCCGGATCTGGGAGGAGCAGTACGGTCACTGGCTGGCACCCTACACGGACAATACCATCATCCGTGTCGGTTTTATGATCTCCGTGGCCATCGGCTCTCTGATGCGGTATTACAGGGAGTTCCCGGAGGAGGGGATCAAGGGGCTGATCCTGCGGGCAGTGGATGATATGATCGAAAACTGCTATGTGGAGAGCTGGGGCGTTTTTTACTACAAGGAGCTCCCCTCCTTAAACCGGCTGGGCAACAACACCTTGCTGCTGGAAGCCCTGACCATCGCCCATGACTTGTCGGGCGAGAAAAAATATCTGGAATACGGTCTGGAGACCTTCCGCAAGGCCATCGCGGATACCCCTGCCTATTCCGGAACCAAGCGAAAAGAAGAGGACGCCGTCCTGGTGGGAAATGCCAGCAGCAAGAATTTTGCGCAGAGCATGATCCCCATCGCAGGCTTTTACAGGGCGCTGTCCGAATCGGGTATGAAGTATGAATAACACGAAAAAGATCGATATGACCCAGGGGCCCATCATGCGGAACATCATGCTGTTTGCCATCCCCATCGTCCTGGGTAACATCCTGCAATATCTCTACACCACGGTGGATACCCTGGTGATCGGACGGTATTGCGACTATACGGCCATCGCGGCGGTGGGCACCAGCTCCCAGCCCGTCGAGGTACTTTTGTGTATCTTCCTCGGAATCGGCACGGGTGTCAGTATTCTGGTTTCGCAGCATGCGGGAGCGGGGGACCGGAAGGGGCTCAAAGATGCATGCAAAACGGCGGTATCCTTTGTGTATCTCTGCGGTATCCCCGTGAGCATCGCAGGCTGGTTTGCAGCCCCTTTGATCCTGCGTTTTATGGATGTGCCTGCGGATGTGTGGAACAATGCGCTCCTTTACACCCGGATCGTGCTGTGCGGTGCCATCGGTAACATCGGCTACAACATGAATGCCGGGATCCTGCGTGGCCTGGGAGACAGCAGGGCGTCCCTGTATTTTCTCATGGTGTCCACTGTTGTGAACATCGTCCTGGATGTGCTGCTGGTAGGAAGCTTCGGACTGGGCGTGCCGGGCGTCGCTCTGGCGACGGGGATTGCCATGTTCCTTGCCTGGATCGTCAGCATTGTTTACATCTGTCGCAGGTACCCGGAGCTGGATTTTACCTTTTTCCCGCGGGGGATCATCCGGAGTGAATTCCGCGCGATCCTGTCCGTGGGCCTGCCCATCGGTCTGAACAATTCCCTTTTTTCCTTCGGACATGTGGCGCTCCAGACCCTGATCAACGCCCAGGGCTCCCTGTTCATGGCGGGCTGGTCCATCGCCGGCAGAGTCACGGGACTGGCCAATATGGCCATCACCGGGATCTCCTCAGCGGCCACCACATTTTCCGGGCAGAATTACGGTGCAAAGCGCATCGACCGTCTGCGCTCCGGTCAGGTCATCATCCCCTTTTCCAACGGGGCCATCACCCTGGGCTTCGGCCTGCTCTTTATCCTGGTCCGCTATCCCATCCTGCGGCTTTTTACGGAGGAAGCCCAGGTCCTTGCGCTGGGCGCACGAAATGTGGTGATCATGCTGTCCTGTCAGTGGATGTATGCGGTGTTTAACGCCATTTCCTGCATCGTCAACGGCACCGGGAGAGTGCGCTACACGACCCTCATCAATCTCATGATGCTCTGGGCGGTGCGGATCCCTTCCGCCTACCTCATTTCCCGGCTGATCGGCGGCAGATACCTGATGTACAGCTTTCCCATTTCCTTCGGATTTGGTATGCTGAGCATGATCGGATACTTTCTGTTCTCGCCCTCCTGGAGGGCGTTGATGGGGGAAAAACGCATCGGCAGGATGGGGAGAGCTGCAGTGGCAGGAACTGAGAAAATGTAACGGGGGAGTTTGAAAATGAGGGGGAAAAGATCAAAAGAACGATTTCTGAGCAGCGGGAAGGGGCTTCGGAGAAGGGTCATGGCGCTGCTTCTTTCGGGGGCGCTCCTTGGCGGACTACCGGGATGCGCTTCAAAGCCTGCCCTGCCTGCGCCCGATGTATCGGGCCTTACGCTGGAGCGACGCAGTGAAAAGGCTACCGCGGTGTTTGATTACCTGCGGGACAGCTACGGAGACGTGATCCTGACGGCGCAGCAGGAATCCACCTGGATGGGCTCCACGGAATATGAGATGGATTATCTCATGGATGTGACGGGAAAGCTCCCGGCCATCCGGGGTCTTGATTTCATGAACGATGATTTTGACGGCGTGGTGGAGCGGGCCATCGAATGGGACGCAAGAGGCGGTCTGGTGACCATCTGCTGGCATACCGGTGTGGACATCAGCGGCTACGAGGAGTCCAAAAGGGACAGGCCGAATTTTGACAGGCTCTTAACGCCGGGGACCCCGGAGTACAGGACCCTGATGAACAGCTGGGACCGGGCGGCGAGAGCGCTGCAGGAGCTGCGGGATGCGAATGTCCCCGTGCTGTGGCGGCCTTTTCATGAATTCGACGGAAAATGGTTCTGGTGGGGCAAGGGCGGACCGGAGAATTTCATTAAGCTCTGGCGGCTCATGTATGACACCTTTACCAATGATTACGGTCTGGACAATCTCATCTGGGTGCTGGGCTATTCCGACAGGACGAGGCAGGGATGGTACCCCGGGGACGAATACGTCGACATCATCGGCTCCGACAATTACGACAAATCTACCAATAAGAAAAACTGGAACAAGCTGACGAAGATCGCGGCAAAGCCCATGGCCTTCCACGAGTGCAGCATCGTTCCTTCCGCTCAGCGCTTTGAGGAGGACGGCACCATGTGGAGCTGGTTCATGATCTGGCACACGGAATGGCTGACGAAAAATCAGGACGAGAGACTCTATGAAGTCTTTCACAGTGACAAGGTGATCACATTGGACGAACTCCCGGATTTTAACATGTAAGGAAGATACCAGGAAGGAGACGCGCAGCATGAAACTGTATGAGACAGAGATCCCGGCGAGGAAGGGCTCCGGGCAGAGTGCCCGCCTGCAGTGCTATCTGCAGGAGTATTCACCGAAGCTGGGGGTTAACGAGCGGCCCCTGATTTTGATCCTGCCCGGCGGCGCTTATGCTTATACCAGCGACCGGGAGGGCGAGCCCATCGCCTTTGCCTTCCTGGGGCAGGGGTACCACGCTGCGGTGCTGCGGTACTCTACGGCGGAGTATGTTGGAGATGCGACTGCAGGAGATTCCGGGAAGGATGATGAGCTGAGCCTGGATCCGGAGGCGCGGATGCAGGTGGCCCGGGCCATAGCACATATCAAGGAAAATGCAACCGCGTGGAATGTGGATCCGGACAGGATCTTCCTCTGGGGTGCTTCCGCCGGGGGACATCTGGCAGCGCACTACGCCTGCACCTGGCAGGATGAGATGCCGGAACTGACGGGACTGTCGGAAAATACACTGAAGATCCGGGGACTCCTGCTGAGCTATCCCGTGATCACGTCCGGGGATCATGCCAATCGCAAGTCCATCACGAACCTCCTGCGGGAGCGGGCGGAGGATCCGGAAGAGCTTAGAAGGGTCTCACTGGAGCACCGGGTGAATGCTTCCGTGCCTCCCGTGTTTCTGTGGGCCACCTGGACGGACGGCTCCGTTCCTGCAGAGAACTCCCTGCTCTTTGCCCAGGCCCTGCGAAAGGCGAGCATCAGCACGGAGCTGCATCTTTTCCCCGTGGGGGGACACGGACTTGCGCTGGCGGATGCGCGCACCATGGGCCCGGAAGGGAAGGAAAATGTCCCCTATTGCAGCGTCTGGTTTGACCTGGCCTGCGCATGGTTAAAGCGCGTGTCGAGTATCGAGGAAGCGTGATCACCGGTTTTGCGGATGAGAGGGTGAACGCTACACTGACAGGAGGAGAAACTATGCTGTCCTATCTGATCGTGGGTTCCGGATATCGTTCGGAGTATTTTGGCAGGATCGCTACGCGTTACCCTGAGCTGTTCCGTGCCATGTTTTTGTGCAGGTCCGAGGAGAAGGTCTTGCGGGTGACTGCCCATACCGGGATCCCTGGGACCACGTCCCTGCAGGAGGCGGAAGGCTTTTTACCTGATTTTGTGGTGGTTGCCGTAGACCGGGGCCACATGGCGCAGGTGATCGAAGAATGGGTCTTAAAGGGGTATCCCGTGGTCTCTGAAACGCCGGTGGGCTCTACGATGGCGGAACTGGAGCGGTTGTGGGAGCTGCAGGAGCAGGAGGGAGCCAGGATCGTCTGCTGCGAGCAGTACCCCAGACATCCCATCCTTCTGGCAGGGGAAAAGGCCATACGAGGCGGCAGGCTGGGGACGCCCACCAGCGGGTATCTGTCCCTGATGCATGATTATCATGCCTTTGCTCTGCTCCGTCAGATGATGCTGACGGACGGGGAGGAGTATACCCTGACAGGATCCAGGACCGGTACGCCGGTGGTGGAGACGGATTCCAGGTACGGGGCCTTTTACGACGGACGGACGACCACGGAAGTGCGGGATGTGGTGCAGATCACCTTTTCCTCCGGGAAGACGGCGCTGTATGATTTTTCTCCTGTGGAATACAGGTCCTATATCCGTTCCAGGCATCTGACCGTTCGCTGCGAGCGCGGCGAGTGGAATGATCGGATGCTGTATTATGTAGATGAAAATGGGGTACCCGGGAAGGAGATGCTCCTGGCCTCCATCCCGGAGGCATACCGGGTGCTGGATACCCAGGCACTGCGGGATATCCGCAGGACCTGGGAGCCGGAGCTGCAGCTGGATACGCAGCAGGATGAATTTGCCATCGCCAGCCTCCTCCTGGACATGGAAGGATATCTGGCAGGGGGCGCGTCCCCCTATCCGCTGCGGATGGCGCTGGAGGATGCCCTGTTTTGGATCCTGCTGCAGGAGGCTGTGGCAGCCCCGGGAACGGTGGTGAGGAGTCCCGGGGTGCCTTGGAGGTGAGAGGGACTTGGTCTACGCTCCGCGCAAGACGGTGAAAGCGAGAGGGGGACTTGGTCTCCGCTCCGCGCAAGGCGGTGAAAGCGAGAGGGGACTTGTCTCCTCGGCGTAAACGCCTCGTCGGTCGGTTCGGCGGGAAAACGCTCCACCGGAGCGTTTTCTTAATCCGCCTCACCCCTCGACGCCGCGGTACCATAGTGGACTCGTGGTTCAAGCCCCCGATTCGGTACGCAAAAAAAGCGGTCCATATGGACCGCTTCTTTTTTGCGTAGCGAGAGGGGGACTTGAACCCTCGACACCGCGGGTATGAACCGCGTGCTCTAGCCAGCTGAGCTATCTCGCCGTGGAACCTATAGGGCTCGAACCTATGACCCTCTGCTTGTAAGGCAGATGCTCTCCCAGCTGAGCTAAGATTCCAAAAAATGAATGCGCCGTCTCTCTCGAGCCGACGCATTACATTGTATCGGTTTCATTTCATGATGTCAAGCACAAAATTCAGAAGAGCCGATTCTTCTTGACCGTCTCCACAAACTCTGCATTGTTGCGGGTTTTGGCAAAGAGATCCAGGATGCGGTCGGTGGCCTCCTCGGGCTTTAATCCGTTCAGACCCTTGCGGAGGATGTTGATGGCCTCCAGCTCCTCTGCGGAGAGGAGGAGATCCTCACGACGGGTGCCGGACTTGGCCAGGTCGATGGCGGGGAAGATCCGCTTCTCGGAGAGCTTGCGGTCGAGGATGAGCTCCATGTTGCCGGTGCCCTTGAACTCCTCGTAGACCACATCGTCCATCTTACTGCCGGTGTCCACCAGGGCGGTGGCCAGGATGGTGAGGCTGCCGCCTTCCCGCATGTTCCGGGCGGCACCGAAGAAACGCTTGGGCATGTGCAGTGCTGCGGGATCCAGACCGCCGGAGAGCGTACGTCCGCTGGGAGGGATCACCTGGTTGTAGGCTCTGGTGAGACGGGTGATGCTGTCCAGCAGGATCACCACATCCTCTCTGTGCTCCACCAGACGGCGGGCACGTTCCACAGTCATCTCGGAGACACGCATGTGATGCTCGGGCTGCTCATCGAAGGTGGAGTAGATGACCTCCACGTTTTTCCCGACGATGGCTTCCTTCATATCGGTAACCTCCTCGGGACGCTCGTCGATGAGGAGGATCAGCAGATGCATGTTGGGATTCTGCTTCAGCATGGACTTCGCCACCTGCTTCAAGAGGGTGGTCTTACCTGCCTTCGGGGGAGAGACGATCATTCCGCGCTGTCCCTTACCCACGGGGCTGATGAGATCCATGGCTCTCATGGCGATGCCGCAGCCGGGGGTCTCCAGGGGGATCCGCTTGTCGGGGAAGATGGGCGTCAGTTCCTTGAAATCTCCTCTGGTCATGGCTTCTCTTACGGAATATCCGTTGATGGATGCGATGAAGAGGAGAGGACTGAACTTCTCCGTCTGGGACTTCGCCTTTTTCTTGCCCTCCAGCAGATCTCCGGTGCGCAGACCGAAGCGTCTGATCTGTGCGGGAGAGACATAGACGTCATTTTCGCCGGGAAGATAGTTGCCGCTGCGGATGAATCCGTAGCCCTCGGGCATGACTTCCAGGATGCCGTATGCAGGCTCGTCGGTCTCGCTGGGTGTGTATTCGTCGTCGAGAGGATCCTTCCGCGCGGGCTTCTGTTCGGGGGTCTCCCCCTCTGCCTTGGCTGCGGGGGCAGCTTCCCCTTCCGGTCTGGTGCTTACCACGATGGTCTTGCGGACTTTGGACGCGGGCTTTTCCTCTTTTTCTTCCTTGTTATCCGCCGCACGCTCTGCGGGCTCATCCGCAGCTGCTTTTTTGGAGCCTCTTGTGGGCGCGGGCTTTTTCTCCGCAGCCTGCTCCCCGGCGGCATTTTCTCCCTCCGTCTCTCGCTGGAGCATCAGCAGCGCTTCGACGAGATCGCCCTTTTTCAGACCGGTGGTTTTGATGCCGTTGGCCTTTGCGAGCTCACGCAGTTGAGACAGGGGTAACGATTCCAGTTTTTCTCTCATAATACCTTCCTTCAGATAGTAAAATACAGTTTTCCTTTTCAGATCAGATTCCTGTGTAAAAAACGATGGGTAATCTCTCGATACAAGAAGGAATGACCCGATAGTGCGGTCACACCATCAATATACACAACAAAACCCAAGAAATCAATGCCGAATCAAAAAAACCGGAAAAAATATAAGAAACCGTTTTCCAAAACAAAAGAATCGTGCTATAATGACTTCCGAAGTAGGAAAAAAACCGCTTCTTATCGCATTATTGGAGGGTATATCGTGAGAACAAGACACAAGACCATAGCCCGTAAAACGGGGATCATCCTGCTGGTCCTGGCATTGCTTCTGCCCATGCTGCCTGCACGCAGTGTACGCGCAGAGGGCGGCCCCGTCATCAAGCTGCATTACCACAGGGAGGACGGCCTCTACGATCCCTGGGATGTATGGATGTGGCCCGAGGGCGGAGAAGGCGCAGGATACGCTTTTGCAGAGACAGACGGTGAGATGGTGGCCACCATGGAGGCCGAGCCCGGCGTTTCCAAGGTGGGATTCATCGTCAGGACCCAGGACTGGGAGAAGGACATCGCCGAGGACCAGTTCATTGACATTTCCGAGATGGTCTCGGGAACCGTACACATTTACGTGGAGTCCGGTGTGCCGGGCTACACCAAAGAATATGGGGAGGACGCCGTGACGGGGACAAAGTTAAAAACCGCAGTCTATAATGCAACAAAGAAGGTGATCACCCTGACTCTGACGGGAGATATGAGTGAGGAGCAGAAAGCGTCCATTTATGTTACCGGCAGACAGGGGGATGTGGAGATCGAGATGATCTCCGATCTGCCCGGGGAACAGTATACCTATGAGGTTTTGCTGGCAGAGGAGCTGGACAGCTACCGAAACTACCGCATCGGATTTGAGGATGCGCAGTACCCTGTCCGCATGCCCAACCTCTATTCCACCGATGCCTTTGAGGCTGCCTACACCTACGACGGAGATGACCTGGGCTTTACCTATACCCCCGGGCATACCGATTTCCGCGTCTGGGCGCCCACGGCAGAGTCCGTGACCTTAAATCTCTACGAGAGCGGCAATAACTGGCTGGAAGATCTCCGGGAAGAGATCCCCATGACCAGGGATGTGAAGGGTACCTGGATCGCCGGTGTGGACGGGGATCTGAACGGCACTTACTATACCTTCACCGCACTCCTGGACGGTGCAATGGTGGAGGCCTGTGACCCCTATGCCCGCACCACCGGCGTCAACGGCAAGCGCGCCATGGTCATCGACCTGGATGCCACCGATCCCGCCGGCTGGGAGAAGGATGGGGATCCCCATGCAGGGAGCCGCATCACCGATGCCGTCATCTATGAAGTCCATGTCCGCGATTTTTCCGTGGATGAGAGCGCCGGCATGAAAAATCCGGGCAAATACCTGGCATTCACCGAGACCGGTACCACTACGGCAAACGGCATCGCCACCGGCATCGATCATATCCGCCAGCTGGGGATCACCCATGTGCATCTGCTGCCTGTCTATGATTTCGGTTCCGTGGACGAGACCCACACCAGTGCCGGCCTCTACAACTGGGGCTACGATCCGGTGAACTACAATGTGCCGGAAGGGTCCTATTCCACGGATCCTTCCGACGGTGCTGTCCGGGTGAAGGAGTTTAAGCAGATGGTGCAGGCGCTGCATCAAAATGACTTGAGTGTCATTATGGACGTAGTCTACAATCACGTGTACAGCTCAAATGATTTCTGCGTCAACCGTCTGGTTCCCGGCTATTTTTCCAGAGTGAACGAGGACGGCACCTATTCCAACGGCTCGGGCTGCGGCAACGACACCGCATCGGAGCGGAGCATGGTGCGGAAATACATCGTGGACAGCGTCTGCTACTGGGCGGATGAGTATCACATCGACGGTTTCCGATTCGATCTGGTGGGACTGCTGGATGTGGATACCGTGAACGACATCGTGGAGGAGGTGCACCGAGACCATCCCAACGTGATCTTCTACGGTGAGGGCTGGTCCATGAACACTGCAGTGACCAAGGAAGGCGTCGTCATGGCGACGCAGCAGGCCAGTGCCCGGACGCCCGGCTTTGCCTATTTTAATGACAATATCCGCGACGGCCTGAAAGGCAGCGTCTTTAACACCGGCGAGGTGGGCTATGTCTCCGGTGCCAGAGACAAGGAGAGGGCCATCAGCATGTCCTTCCTGGCGGACGAAACCTGGAGCGTGAGCCCCTCTCAGGTGGTGCAGTACGCTTCCTGCCATGACAACATGACGCTCTACGACCGCCTGGCAGTGTCCAGGACCGACGCTTCCGAGACGGATCTGATCCGGATGAACAATCTGGCGGCAGCCATCTATCTCACCGCCCAGGGCGTTCCCTTTATGCAGGCGGGAGAGGAGATCCTCCGGACCAAGGTGAAGGAAGACGGCACCTTTGATTCCAATTCCTACGCTTCCGGGGATGAGATCAACAGCATCAAGTGGAGCACGCTGGACGATACCGCATATCGTCTGGTGAATTCCTACTATCAGGGCCTCATCGCCTTCCGGCACACCCATCCCTCCTTACGCCTGGCGACGGCGGAGGAGGTGCGGGATGTGGTGACATCCATCGACGGCCTGGACAAAAACATCACCGGCTTCCTCATTGATGGCACCAGAGTGGCGGGAGAGACCGCAGAGACCATCTGCCTGCTCTTTAATCCCACCACCACTTCCAATGTGGTAAATCTGCCCGAGGGCAACTGGAACGTCTATGTGAGCGATACCCAGGCAGGGACTGAGGCCATTTCTTCCCTGGAAGGCTACGCAACGGTGGCTCCCATCTCTGCCATGGTCCTCATCAGGGAGGAGGCACCTCAGGCTGCGGAAGGCAGCGACGAGGTGGCAGAGGCGGTCCGTAAGGGGAATCCCGGCGCAGTCACCAAGGGCATCATGGCCGGCATCCTGGCTGTGGCGGCGGGCATCGCCGTCTTTATCGGGATCCGCAGCCGCAGGAAAAAATAAGGAAAAACGGGAACAAAAAATTTTTCTTGCATAAGCGCAGACTGTGTGCTACACTCGTAATGCTGTTTGTGGTAGCATAAGCAGTGCGGATGAGAACGAATTACACAGGACTTTTGATATAGAGAGGTGAGAAAATGAAAGAAGGTATCCATCCCCAGTACTACCAGGCAACCGTGACCTGCAACTGTGGCAACACTTTTGTGACCGGTTCCACCAAGCCTGAGATCCACGTAGAGGTGTGTTCCAAGTGCCACTCCTTCTACACCGGTCAGCAGAAGACAGCAAGAGCCGACGGACGTATTGATAAGTTCAACAGAAAGTACGGTCTCAAGTAAGTTTGTCGCTAAGAGGGTTGGGGCATTGCCTCAGCCCTTTTCTTTTTCCTGCGGTCCGGCATAGAAGGCGTATCCTGCGCTTCCGGGAAGTCCGGACCATGAGGGGGATTCCGAGAGGAGGGTTCTATGGCATCCGATAAGGCAAAAAAGAAATGCTGTTATTCCGGCATCGGCGGACAGGCCGTTCTGGAAGGCATTATGATGAAAAAAGGAGATGAGTACGCTGTGGCGGTCCGAAAGCCGGACGGCGGGATCGCTTCCACGAAGAACCGGTTCCCCGGGATCTGTCCCGGGCTGGTGCTGAAAGAGATTCCCTTTGTCCGCGGGATCTTTCAGTTCATCGACTCCCTGACCCTGGGGATGCGCACCCTGAACTGGTCCGCTTCCTTCTATGACGAGGAGGAGGAACGGGATCAGCGCTACGCCGAGAATCCCAGGGCCGAGAAAAAAAGCAGCGGCAAGGCACTGGAGATCTTTTCCACCATGCTGGGCATCGGCATGGCACTGCTGCTCTTTGTCTTCCTGCCCACCTTCCTGACCAATCTGATCCCGCAGGTGGCCGGCAATCCCGGACTGCGGGCAGTGATCGAGGGAATCATCAGGATCTGCATCTTTTTGCTGTATCTGGCGGTCATCGGCACCATGAAGGATATCCGGCGTCTCTACGGTTACCACGGTGCGGAGCACAAATGCATCAACTGCATCGAGAGCGGTCATGAGCTGACCGTGGACAATGTGATGCGCTCCTCCCGGTTCCATCGCAGATGCGGTACCAGCTTCATCATCCTGGTCATGCTGATCTCCGTGGTGATCTTTTTCTTCATCCATGTGGAGTCCGTGCCCCTTCGTCTGCTGATCCGGATCCTGATGATCCCGGTGATCGCGGGGATCTCCTACGAGGTCCTGCGCCTGGCAGGCCGTTATGACAATCTGCTGATCCGCATCATATCCGCCCCCGGGATCCTGGTGCAGCACCTGACTACGAGAGAGCCCGACCGGGAGATGGCAGAGGTGGCCATAAACGCCGTGGAGCAGGTCTTTGACTGGAGAGCTTACCTGGAGGAGAATTTCACCTCCGGCAGAAGCGAAAGCGGCAGCGCTATGACGGAGACCGGAAGATGAAAGCCTCCGACCTGAAAGATACGATCCTTGGGATCCTTGCGGCCGCAGACGTTCCTGAGGCCGAGACGGATACCGCCCTGATCCTGCGGGAGATCTGCGGCATTTCCCGCGCGGATCTGCTTGCGGATCCGGACAGGGAGGCGGCGGAGGAGAAAGCGCTTAAAGCCCTGGATCTTGCAAAGCGCCGCGCGCAGCGGATCCCGCTCCAGCAGCTTCTGGGAAGTACCTGCTTTATGGGACTTGATTTTACCGTAAGCGCGGACGTGCTCTGCCCCAGACCGGACACCGAGATCCTGACGGAGGAGGTGCTGCGGGAGATGACGGACGGCAGCAGGTTTCTGGAACTGTGCACCGGCAGCGGCTGCATTGCCATATCGCTGCTCCGCTATTCCAATGACTGTACCGGAATTGCGACGGACCTGTCGGAAAAAGCGCTGGACATTGCCCGGAAAAATGCGTCTGACATCCTGGGAGAAGCTGCGGATGCCCTGACTTTTTTGCAGGGAGATCTGTGGGACGCCCTGGGAGACAGTCAGGAAAAATTTGATTTTGTGATCTCCAATCCGCCCTATATCCCGGCGGGGGACATCGCTTCCCTCATGCCGGAAGTGCGGCTTCACGAGCCTGTGATGGCCCTGGACGGCGGAGCGGACGGTCTGGATTTTTACAGAAGGATCCTGGCGCAGGCGCAAGACCGGCTCAAAGGCGGCGGCTGGCTCTACCTGGAGATCGGATACGATCAGGCCCGGGCGGTCAGTGACCTGTGCAGCGCGGCAGGCCTGACGGAGATCAGCGTGATCCGGGATTACGGCGGCAATGACCGGGTGGTACGGGCCATGCGTTCCGCCCTGGTGTGAAGCATTGCGCGAGATGTGGTTGAAAGAACGCTTTTCGGGAGCGTCTTTCAAAGGAGGTAGTTATGTTTGATAAACTGGAAGATCTGCTGCACCGGTACGAAGAACTCCTGCTGGAGCTTCATGAGCCGGATGTGGCCAACAATCCCGCCAGACTCAGGAAGCTTATGAAGGAACAGAGCGACCTGCAGCCCCTGACGGAGAGCTATAAAGAATACAAAAACTGCAAACAGGAGGTGGAGGATTCTCTGGAAATGCTCACCGGCGAGACCGATGAGGAGATGAAAGAGATGATCAAGGAGACCATCTCCGAGAACAAAAAGCGCATCGAAGAGCTGGAGCAGGAAATGAAGATCATGCTGCTGCCCAAGGATCCCAACGATGACAAGAATGTCATCATGGAAGTCCGCGCCGGCGCGGGCGGTGAGGAGGCAGCCCTTTTTGCTGCGGAGATCTACCGCCTGTACGTGCACTATGCGGAGTCCAGAGGCTGGAAGGTGCAGCTCATCGGAGCGGATGAGACCGGCATCGGCGGAATGAAGGAAGTCACGGCTATCATCAGCGGCCAGGGAGCCTACTCCCGTTTAAAGTATGAGAGCGGCGTCCACAGAGTGCAGCGCGTGCCAAAGACGGAGACCGGCGGAAGGATCCACACCTCCACCTGCACCGTGGCCATGATGCCTGAGGTGGACGAGGATATCGATATCGTCATCGACGAAAAGGACATCCGCATCGATGTGATGCGCGCCTCCGGAAACGGCGGTCAGTGTGTCAATACCACGGATTCCGCAGTGCGACTGACACACTTCCCCACGGGGATCGTGGTCTACAGCCAGACGGAGAAGAGCCAGCTGCAGAACAAAGCCAAGGCGTTTGCTCTGCTGAAGTCCAAGCTCTATGACATCCAGCAGCAGGAAAAGCATGATGCGGAGGCGGAGCTGCGCCGCAGCCAGATCGGCACCGGTGACCGCTCCGAGAAGATCCGCACCTACAATTTCCCCCAGGGAAGAGTCACGGACCACCGCATCGGTCTGACGGTCTACAATCTGGACAAGGTGATGAACGGCGATATCGAGGAAATCCTGGACGCCTGCATCGCAGCGGATCAGGCTGCGAAGCTGTCCAAGATGAACGAAACCGACTGATGGCTGCTCCCGGGAGAGGATACGGCGCAATGGTTCCCCTATGGTAAAAATTCCCACTAGATGTAGTAAAAATCTCTAAAAATTCTCAAAATTATGTGGCTGACATTTTCCGAATCTTCCTATAAAATAGAATTGTAGTTATGTAAACACCGTTTTGAAGGAGAGCGGAAAGGAAAGTCGTCTATGTTCAATGTCGAGGATTACGTAGTTTGTGGGAATAAGGGGGTTTGCAAGGTGGACCATATCGGGACGCTGGATATGTCCGGTGTGGATAAGGATGAGGAGTACTATATCCTCAAGCCCGTCTACAGCACCGGCAGTACCGTGTATGTGCCGGTGGAGACAGCAGAGCAGAGCGTCAGACCCGTCCTGAGCCACAAGGAAGCGGACAGCCTCGTAGACGAGATCCCTTCCATTTCCAGGCTGGAGATCCGAAACGAGAAGGAGCTGGAGCAGGAGTATAAGGTCTGCATCCGCAGCAACGATGCCAGAGAACTGGTGAAGCTCTTAAAGACCATCTATACCCGCAGAGAAGCCCGCTTTGCCGCAGGAAGGAAGGAGACGGCGCTGGATGCCAAGTACTTCCGTATCGCCGGGGACTATCTCTTCGGAGAGCTGGCGATCTCCCTGGAACTGCCCAGAGCCGAGGTGGAGACCTACATCTGTGACAGGGGCTGGGACAAGGCCTGAGGAAAATCAAAAAAGCATATTGACAGGGGGCATCTGCCTGTGGTAAGATGCCCTTTGTGTGAAAGCACGGACATCAAGCAGAAGTTCCACTTCTCACCTTACGGCAATCGGGCCGGTAAGCGTCAGCGTCCTTTTTCAAACTCATGGATATGATTTTGAATTGGTGAAGTGGAGCGAAAGCGCCACTTATTTTTTTTGGAGGGTACGGCCATAGCAGACTTAAAGATCAACGAACAGATTCGGGACAAGGAAGTCAGAGTGATCGGTGAGAACGGCGATCAGCTCGGAGTTATGTCATCCAGAGACGCACAGGCACTTGCGGACGAGGCAGGCCTGGATCTGGTGATGATCTCCGCGAATGCCAATCCCCCGGTATGCCGTATTGTGGACTACGGGAAGTACAAGTACGAGCAGCTCCGCAAGGAGAAAGAAGCCCGCAAGAAGCAGCATCAGACCGAGATCAAGGAGATCCGTCTGTCTCCCAACATCGACACCAACGATCTGAATACCAAGGTAGGGAGCGCCCGTAAGTTCCTGACCAAGGGTGACAAGGTAAAGGTTACTTTGCGTTTCCGCGGTCGTGAGATGGCGCATATGAACACCACGAAGCATGTGCTGGATGATTTTGCCGCAGCACTTGCGGATATCGCTGTGGTTGATAAGCCTGCAAAGGTGGAAGGCCGCACCATGAGCATATTTTTAACTGCCAAAAAGAACTAACGGCGTTAAAATAGAGTTTTCAATTTATCACCAGGAGGAAAAAGTTATGCCCAAGATGAAGACAAGCAGAGCTGCTGCAAAGCGCTTTAAGGCTACCGGAACCGGAAAGCTGAAGAGAAACAAGGCTTACAAGAGCCACATCCTTGCAAAGAAGAGCACCAAGAGAAAGAGAAATCTGCGCAAGGCAGCCATGACCGACAGCACCAATGTAAAGAACATGAAGAAGATCCTGCCCTACTTATAAGTGGCAGTTGGTAAGTATCGGTAAGTAGGAATCACAGGAGGATAGAAATAAAATGGCTAGAATCAAAGGTGGCATGAATGCCAAGAAAAAGCATAATCGCGTTCTGAAGCTGGCTAAGGGCTACAGAGGCGCCAGAAGCAATCAGTACAGAGTAGCAAAGCAGTCCGTCATGAGAGCTCTTGCAAGCTCCTATGCAGGCCGCAAGGAGAAGAAGAGACAGTTCCGTCAGCTGTGGATCACCCGTATCAATGCAGCTGCCCGTCTGAACGGTCTTTCCTACAGCCGCTTCATGTACGGTCTGAAGAAGGCGGGCGTTGATATGAACCGCAAGATGCTTGCAGAGCTTGCTGTCAACGATGCAGAGGGCTTCACCGCTCTTGCAGAGGTTGCAAAGAAGCAGCTGGAGACCGCATAAGTCATTTGCATGAGGATACTAAAAAATCGATCCCTTCGGGGGTCGATTTTTTGTTCATAGCCTTTTAAGAAAATAGTAGGTGCAAAGACTTTTCCTCATATGATAAAATGTTTGAAAGGATGGCTGATTGAGATTTGACGGAATAGGATCCTAAACAATCGACTTGAAAGGGGGCTCCCGTATGGAAACCAAACAGCAGCAGATTGAGTATCAGTCCCAGGTGCTGGCCAATAAGAACAGCGCCATTGCGATGACAGCTCTTTCCACCATTATTGCGCTTGCCTATCTGATGGAGGGCGTAAAAGGAAACAGAACCTGGGGATATTGCATCTCCGTGTTCGCTATCGTCGTTTTTATCATCGTGATCTCCTGGTTAGCGTTTCGTAAGGCGCCCGAGTCCAAAGCGGTGCGCTATTGCGTTTCTTACGGATATGCCGGTCTTTATGCATATGTGCTGTTGACGGCAAATAACGATCTGGTATTTACCTACACCTTCCCGATGCTGCTCATCGTTACCCTATACAGCGATGTGTCCTACATCAAGCGCCTGGGCTTTGGCACCATCGTACTGAATGTCCTTTCCGTCATTCTTCGTTTTGCTCATGGAGGGACCACGGCACATGATGTGACGACCGTTGAGATCCAGTTGCTTCTGACCATCATGATCGTGATCTTCCTGGTGATGGTATCCACCACCTCATCGAAGATCAATGACTTGAAGGCCTCCGTGATCCAGGAGGAGAATGATCATATCGGTCATCTGCTGGATCGTATCCTGAAGGTTTCCAATGACATGTCCGAGGGCGTGGAGGAGGTTTCCGGCCAGATGAAGGAACTGGAAGACTCCATGGCCCAGACCCTGAACTCCATGCAGGAGGTCAGCAGCGGCACCAATGAGAGTGCAAATGCCATCCAGGCACAGCTGGTGAAGACCGAGGAGATCCAGGACAATATCGCTGCCGTAACCCAGGCGGCCGGCATCATTTCCGGCAGTATGGATGAGACCACCGGAGCGGTTTCCACCGGTCTGGATAACATCGGCCATTTGAGAAAGCTGACCGCAGTATCCGAGACTGCGGGCCGTGACGTTGCCAAGGCGCTGGATTCCTTCCGCGAGGCTACGGGCAAGATGAATTCCATCACCGATCTCATCACCACCGTGGCAGAGCAGACCAGTCTGCTGGCACTGAATGCGTCCATCGAGGCAGCCAGAGCGGGTGAGGCCGGCAGAGGCTTCGCAGTGGTGGCTTCCGAGATCTCCAACCTGGCAGGGCAGACCACGACCGCTACCGACGACATCACCAAGCTCATCGGCGATATCAACGGACAGCTGGGCACCATGGTGGAGCAGATCGAGAATCTGATCCAGACCAACCAGGAGCAGGCAAAATCTGCAGAGAGCACCGCAGAGAGCTTCGATACCATCTCTACCAACGTGGATGAGATCAAGCGTCAGTCCGATGACCTGACCGGTATCGTGGATCAGCTGGCCGTGGCCAACAAGGCCATCGTAGACAGCATTCAGACCATCTCCGCCATCACCGAGGAGGTGTCTGCACACTCCAACGAGACCTATGCGGCTTCCCAGCAGAATGAAGAGATCGTTCTGGCAGTGGGCAAGATCGTGGATCGTCTGGACGAGGATGCAAAGTTGCTGCAGCAGGAAAGCGTTTAGTACAGGATTCCTTTGAGGGGGTGATCGGATGCCGGTCCTGGGAAATGAGATGAAGAAGGGGCTGAAGGTCCGCGTGGAGGGCTTTGATGCCACGGGCGCATATATCAAGGGCGATGCCGTTGTGGTGCGCAAGCCTCTGAAGACCGATACCCATGTGAAGATCAGAATGGTGGCGACCGATGAGGAGCACCTGATCGATCAGGATTGTGTGTATTGGAGAAAGCAATAAGGTTTAGAACTTGAAAAAGGCCGCTTCCGAGAGGAGGCGGCCTTTTTTTGTCCGGTTATTTCAGATTGCGGTAACTGTCCAGGGTGCTGAGGACATCCGTGAAAAATGCCTTGCGGATATCCTCCGTGGCATTGAAGATCTCGTGTTTGGATTCCGGATAATCCATGATGACTGCCTGGGGCGCCTTTGCCTTGAATTCATCAAAGGCCTCCGGGCGCACCAGCGTGTCCTGTCCGGCCCGGAAGAGCGTGACCGGTATCGTAATGCGGCCCGCATGGGAAATGACCTTCTTGCCCGCTTTCAGGCCCGCTATGGCCCATCCCAGGGAGGAGGCGTAAGTCTGGAAGTGGTGATCCTCGATGCGCATATGGAACTGATAATCGTATCTGGGCTTGGAGAGGGTGGAGCTACGCTCAAATACGTTCACTCCGTCAAATCGGTGCTGTCCCGGAAGGAGCTGCCTTTGCCTGCGCAATACGAAGGTGGCAAAGCGCACCGCCATGATCGCGGGGGGCTTCAGATTCCCCACCGTCAGCCGGAACATGGGAGAGCAGAAGAGCGCTGCGGAGAAGATCCCGGGATAGGTTTCCAAGAGGAGTCCCGCAATGGCACCACCCATGGAATGGGACATGAGGATCCGCGTTTTCCCTTCCGTGGCAGGAAGCACCACCTTCTTCAGAAAATCGTGCACATCCTTCACATAGGTGTCAAAACTGTCGATGAAGACGATGTCCTCCTCGGGCTGCTTCCCGTCGGAATAGCCGTGGCCCCGGAGCTCCGGGAAATACACCGTGTATCCTGCCTGCCACAGATACCAGGCAAACTCGTGGTATTTCCCCCAGAATTCGCAAAAGCCGTGGAGAAAGACGATGACAGCGGAAGGATCCTCGTGCTCTGCAATGTAATAATGCATCTTGGAGCCGTCCCGGAGGGTCAGATTGTCGTCCCGGACATACCGGTCCCGCCAGATCCTGCATTCGCCGTTCATGGCATCCAGAAAATCATCTTCTCCCAGGAAATGTGGAAAGCTCATTTGGATTTACTCTCTTTCAAAATAGTGGTATTGGCGCTGTTCCAGAGGTTCTCGTAGGCAAAGCCCGTTACCCGCTCACAGATCTTACGGTCTTCCTCCGTGGTGACGGAAGTGTCGGTACCCCTGCGTCTTGCGATCTCACGCTGGACAGCGTTGAACTCCTTCGCGTTCAGCGGGAAGATGTAGGCATAGACGATGAAGAGGGTGATGAGCAGTGCGGGTACCAGCACATAGATCATTTCGATGCCGTGCTGGGTGGCTGCGCTCTGGCGCTCACCTGCGTTTGCCAGGACCTCGCTGTATCCGACTGCGGAGAGCAAAAATCCGATGCAGGCAGCGGAGAGACCGGAGGATACCTTGCGGATGAAAGTGGCCATACCGGACACGGTGCCGGGGCGTCTGACGGAGGTGATGAGTTCATCCACATCGGTCATATCCGCCATAATGGCAAAGATACTGGTGAGGGTACCGGCGTTGCCCAGACCCATGAGGGCGGTCATGCAGAGGATGGGCACCAGCGGCGCTCCTTCTCCGGAAACCAGCAACAGTCCCAGGGTACCCACCAGACGGATGGGAGCACCGATGAGAGCGGTGGTGCGCTTGGAGGTGCGGCTCATGATGGGGCCGAAGACGGCCATTCCCAGAAGCTGGGATACCAGCAGGACGCCCATCAGATAGGTGAAATATCCGTTGCTGTAGCCGTTTAACACATCATCCACATAGTAGACTGCCATGCCGGATACAAAGTCCATGGCGCACTGTCCGAAGAGATAGATGCCGATGAAGATCCGGAAGCTCCTGCTGCGGAACACGCTGGCGGCCTGGGGAAAGCTTGCCCAGATGGAAGCCTTTACAGGAGGCTTCTGGTGCTCCCATGTGCCGATAAACGTCACCAGTGTCACGATCAGGAAGAGACCGCCAAAGATCAGGGCACAGAGCAGATAAGAGGCCTTGTCCAGATTGTTGCGGATCAGAAAGGTGGGAACCAGGCCGCAGACCATGGAACCTAAGGTGGACCAGACCATGCGCATGTTGGAGAACTTCGCACGGACGGTGTAGTCGTCCATCATATCGGGCAGGAGCCCGTTATAAGGCACGGAAAAAATGGTAAAACCGGTGGAAAAGAGGCAGAACATCAGGAGATAGAACAGATACAGGACGATGGTGGACTCGGAGCGGATGGTGACCCACATCAAAATGAAGGTGATGACGGAAACAATGCCGCCCACCAGCAGATAGAAACGCTTGGGACCGAATTTCGAAACGGTGCGGTCCGTGATATTGCCCATGATGGGATCGGTGATGGCATCCCAGATCTTACCCACCAGCGGGATGGTGCCCACCAGCGCCGGGTTGAGCCCCAGAGCCTTGGTCAGGAAGACCATAAAGAAGGTGCTGATGATGACGAAGGCACCGCCGCTGAAGAATTCCGCACAGCCGTACATGGTCATGGATGCCAGGTTATACTTTCGTTCTTTGTTCAGATCCATATTGCTTATACCCTCCCCAAAGAATATTGATGAATCTCTGAATTTCATTATATAATTTTTATCGTTGCAGTGCAAAAACAAAAGTGGATCTTCGGGCGGGAAGGCTTCGAAGAAATGAGCGGCGCTGCAGGCGGGAGAAGGCATTCATGGAAAGCATGGAAAAAACGGAAAAGATCTACTACGAAGACGCATATCTGCAGGAGTTTACGGCTACCGTCCTGTCTGCGGATGCGGATGGCCGGGTGGTCCTGGACAGGACCGCTTTTTTCCCGGAATCCGGGGGACAGACCTGCGACAGAGGTGTACTTGTCACGGAGGGGGGGGAGCTCCTTACCGTAAAGGATGTGCAGATCACGGGGGAGGTGATCCTGCACCTGGTGGAGACGCCCTGTCCGCTGCATGCGGGAGACCGGGTGACGGGGCGCATTGACTGGGCGCACCGTTTCGACAATATGCAGAATCACTCGGGAGAGCATATCTTCTCCGGCCTGGTGCACAGCCTCCACGGCTATAACAACGTGGGCTTCCACCTGAGCGAAACCGAGATGACCATGGACTTTGACGGCGTCCTCACGGAAGCTGATCTAAAGGAGATCGAGGGGAAAGCAAACGAAGCGGTCTGGAAAAATGTGCCGGTCCTTCAGCGCTTCCCGGGGGCGGAGGAGCTGGAAACCATCAGCTACCGCAGCAAAAAGGAAGTGGAAGGGGCTCTGCGGCTCATCGTCATTCCCGACATCGATATCTGCGCCTGCTGCGCGCCCCATGTCCGGCATACCGGCGAGATCGGTGTGATCAAGCTCCTGAGCGCACAGAATTACAAGGGCGGCACCAGAGTCAGTGTGGCTTGCGGGAGCAGGGCACTTGCGGTATTTGCGGAAGAGCACGCCTTTGTAACGGAGACGGCGCTGCATTTTTCCACCTCTGCGGACCAACTCTCCGGGCGGATCGCCGGGCTTGAGGAGGAGATCTTCCGTCTGAAGGGAACCGTCCTTTCCTTAAACGACCGTCTCATCGAAGAGCGCCTTGCGCATCTCCCCGGGGACAGGGAGCATATCTGCATCCTGGAGGCGGATCTTTCGGCAGAGCAGATGCGGCATACGGTCAATGCTCTGATGGAGAAAAAGGGGGGATACTGCGGGGTATTTGCAGGATCGGAGGAGACGGGATACCGTTTTGTCATCGGTATCCGTGAAGGAGATGCGAGGATCGCGATTGAAAACCTCCGCCCTCACGGTCAGGTGAAAGGCGGAGGCAATGCGCAGATGGTTCAGGGATCTGTGACAGGTGTGTCGGAAAAAACCATTCGGGAGGTATGGGACAGCTTTACCTCCATTTAACCGGTGTGGCGGATGCCTGCTTCGGAAGGTGGCGTCCGTCACATGCGATCTCAATGCCGGGAAGAAAAATGCTGCCCGGCTCCGGATCGAAGGTCAGTATCGTGATCCCGGTAAAGGTCAGATGGAAGACGGTGCAGACATAGGGAAAGGGGAGATTCAGCATATGTGCGATAAAGGCGGAGGAAGATCCGTCATGGCAGAAGATCGCAATGTTCCGGTGATCCGGCATGCTGCATTCGTTTACATAGTGAGCGCCTTCTCTGCGATAACCCAGGGAAGCGAGCCACTTGTCCCCTTCCTTCTCCACGTATTTTGCACAGTTTACGGCATTGTTGCCGGCCCAGAAGGGGTGCTCTTCCCAGCCGGGGGATGCCAGGTTCCAGCCGTCCCGCACCATGTCGTCCGCCGTGGTCCAGGGATGTCCGTCTGCATGGAGGGGCTTGTCCGTCAGGTTGTCCCAGTTGATCTCGTGGATGAAATCCAGGATGCGGATGTCCCTGATCCCCAGAAGCTCTGCCGTAGGACGCGCCGTTGCAAGGGCTCTTCCCATGGGGGAAGAATAGATGTCGGTGATGCCCTCATCCTTTAAGCGTTGTGCTGCTATGACTGCCTGCTCCTCGCCCAGAGGAGTGAGGCAGTCTTTTTGATAATTCGGTTCTCCGTGTCTTACGATGATCAGTCTCATGCCTGTTTGTTCCGTCCTTTTGTTATCTGTTTCGGTCGGGCTTACGTACCCGGCCCCATTTTACTCTTTGTCTGCCAGGACGGCCAGTACGTATTCCCAGGTCCGCTCCACGGAAGAGAGGCT